>CAJXKB010000008.1 GCA_913055825.1 uncultured Bacteroidota bacterium | reverse complement strand
CCGGGTTTTCTTCAATAATTTTGGCATAAACACCCGGTTTGTCATCGATCATCCAGAGTTTCTTGTTGGTGTCAAAATCACCTACGGCTTCAATCACCGTACATTGGAAAGTTCCGGCCGGAACGGTAATGGTTTCTTGTCCGGTTACCCTGAAGCTCATTTCCTTTTCGGGATATAATCGATTGTAATTGTCAAAGATATTGATCTGATTATCGGGAAGTTCTCTATCTGCGGAAGCACTGTTTTTATCATACCCGTTAAAAATGTAATCGATACTCACCGATTGGGATGCTTCATTGGTATTTATCCCGGCTACCAATGTTTTTGTGTTGAAGGTCGTGGTGCCCTCATTTAATACGGAGTACCGATAGATGAGTTGATGAATTCCCTTTAAATAGTCCAGCATTTCAGAAGGCTCACGCCATTCGGTTGGCAACTTCTCTTCGTCATTTTCATATTTGAAGTTTCCATCGGCATCAAAAAAGTCATCACTTTTGTAGGTAAGCCTTTCAATTGCTTTTTTGTTTTCCTGCATTCTTTTTAAGGTGTACGATTCTCCTTTGTTTTCGAGGCTGACCCCGTCTTTTCCAATACTTATTATTTTACTTTTCCCGCTCAAAAAATCTTCTCTCCTGAGACCAATCAACGAAAGGGTATTTTCTTTTTTATTGAAAATCCAGGTGCCACTGCTTTTCGATTGTACGCCGGGTTCTTTTGTAAGCATGCTGAAATTATCGGGCTTTTGAAACGTGATAATTGTAAGAATATCCGGTGCGTCTTTATCCACATATTTCCAACTTCCCATGAGGCCGGAAGCTGCATTTTCTTTGACGATTTTTTCCTTGTCCATTTTTTTGAAATAAAATGTGACATGCGAAACCGGATTTTCGAGAACCATTTCTTCCTTGTTGGATCTCAATATCCGGTTTTTCCCATCCAGCTTTTTAAACATTTTGGAAGCAATGGTCATTACCTTTTCTTTTTTGTTGAATTTCCATGTACCCATTTCCCGGTCCATGACCATAAATTTTCCTTCTGCCGTGAAAGAAACCGGATAATTGACCGCTTGTTCTTGTGTGTTTACAACAGCCTTGGTTAGCAACCAGTCTCCGGTAGGGGTTGCGACTTTACTTTTTGACACAGCCGTAACCGATAGCAAAGTGGCGAATAAGATAAAAAGATATTTCATTGTTAATTTTTTAAATGATTAGATACCAAAAGCATCGCATTTGAATGACAAATGCGATACGATTGTGATTAAATTCTGATTTATGATATTATAATTCTTCTTTTGGATTTGGGCCATATTGGTTTTCGCCCGGGGTCCCTTCCGTCACATAAAGTACCAAAAGCCATATGAAGCCGATAACGGGGATAAGGCTCACAAGAATCATCCAACCGCTTTTACCCACATCGTGCAGACGGCGTACCGAAACGGCAAGACCGGGAATAAGCATGGCCAACCCGTAAATGCCGGCGAAAATGTAAACGGTGCCAAACATATAATCCAATACGTTGGCGATGATTGAAAAAATCATATTGAATAGAACAAACATCCAAAATTCCGTTCTTCTTGCACGACCGTTAAAGTCAGCATACTGTTGTAAAACTTTTAAATACCAATTCATAATTTAATTTTTGTTGTTTTCCTACTCATAAGGCTTTTCAGATACGCCCCCGTGTGGTTTCTGTACGGGACAGGTTTGTTTTTTAGTGGGTAAAGTCCACTGAATTATTTTGATTAAACCTTTCATGCCGCCGGTCGGCGGCATGAAAGGACAGCTTATTACTGTTTAATAAATTTTCGGGTGATTACGCTGTTTTGGCTGGAAATCCTGATAAAGTAAAGGCCTTTTGTCAAGTGACTCACATCAATTTTGTTTGTCAGATCCTTAAGCTTTTTATGAATCATCAGCTTTCCGGTTACGCTGTAAATATGCAGCTCTGCGTTATTCTCACGTGTTGCATCACGGGTTATGTAAAGCTGCCCGGAGGTTGGGTTAGGATATACATGAATGTTCATATCCATTTGCTCATCAACATCTGAAATGGTTTGCGTTCCTTCGTTGATAACAAAATTTACACTGTCATTCTCGGTCTGGTCATCACTTACAGTAACATCCCAATGCTCATTTTCGTCATAGCCTGGCAACTGGACAGATAAGTAGTAAACCGCATTGGGTAGGTTATCAAATCGAAATTTCCCCTCTTTGTCGGTAAGTCTTGAAGCGAGTAGGGCATCATTCGATTTTTGATACAGAAAGATGCTCACCCCTTCTGCCGGGGTTAAATCCGATTGACCCCCATCCAGCTGTTCAATGCTATTACGCATTGCCGTTATGGTATCCGGATTATGATAAATAGCACCACCAATCGATCCATCTCCTGTTTGTTGAGCTGCTACTGCTATGAGATGAATGTCTTGTTGATTAATTTGTCCTGCGGTTACCTGGAAAGCGTTTTCTTCGGCCCAATAAGGCACATCGCCGCTGAAAGTGGAAACGAATCCGGCGCTATCGTCAAGGGGATCAACCGAAATCATCCATTGTCCGGGCCAAACAGCAAAATAACTTTCTCCGGCTTCTTCGTAAGACAACACATTTTGCGGTGTCCAACGTCCTGCATCATTGTAATAAATTGAAACATGCCGTCTCCCAACCGACAAAAGGCTGTCGTTCAGATAAGGTGAAACCTGGAGTACGGCTTCCAGCGGAACAATCACTACGTTTACGGTAGCGATGTTCGAGTTGAGTACGCCATCGTTTACCACCAATTGAAAGGTCAGTGTTTGTTGGGAAGTTACGTCCGGTGCTGTGAAGGTAGGGCTTACGGCATGCACATCATCCAATACTATGCCCGTAGGGGCTGTCCAGGTATAAGATAATGAGTCGCCGTCAGCATCATACGAACCGGAACCCTTTAGCTGGACGGTACGTCCCGAGAGAGCCGAAAAATCTTTTCCCGCATCGGCAACCGGTGCTTTGTTCCCGTTGATCACCTGAATGATAAAGTTGTCAGGAGCGGAACGAACGGTGGGATCACTCACAAATAGTGCTGCATCATAAGAAGTGGTTTCCTGTACCTCGGGGGCGACAATCATCACTTTTACCGAATCGTAATGATAATAATCAAATGCTTTGGGTATAGCCCAATCATAGGTTATCGGATCCCCATCCGGGTCATACGACGGACTACCGTCGATCCACAATGTATCGCCCTCGTTTACAGTGACGCCATGAAATATTTGTGATGTGGAAACAATAGCAGCTACCGGTGCCTGGTTTGTATTTTTCACAGTAACACGGCACGTGTCGGGAGATGAGTAAAGTTGTCCGTCAAAAACAGTGAGCACCAGCGAAAATGTTGTATCGTGTTGAACCTGTGGAGCAACAAAGCGTGAATCGGCCTGTGTGGAGTCGGCAATCCAAAATCCGGCAGGTGTTTTCCATGAGTACGACAAACTATCACCATCGTAATCGTAAGATAATGATCCGTAAAGATAGGATGAATCGTTTTCAAACATTGTAATAGGATAACCGGCCTGGGCAACAGGAGCATGGTTTATATGATTTACCCAAATGGTGTCAATATCCTGAGGTGAATCAATATGCCCGTCATTGACGACCAATGTAAATACAAAGGGTGTTGTTGTTTTAACAATAGGTGCCACAAACCAGGCTGAATCGCCTTCTTTATTCAGATAGACACTTTTGGGTCCTGACCATTTATAAGTCAACGAATCACCATCGGCATCATAGGAGGAAGAACCGTCAAGATAAACCGTATCTCCATCAAATACCGGGGAAGTGTGTTTTTGTAAAATGGCAACAGGAGATGAATTAAAATTCATGATATGAATATAAGCCGTATCCGGTTCGGAAAAAAGTTGCCCGTCACTTACCTTGACATAAACTTCAAATGTCGTATCATGATCGACCATGGGAACGCCAATTCTTACATCCATAGCGGTAGAATCAAAAAACCCTATGCCGCTACCATCCTGTGCCCACCAGTGGAACCTGAGCGAATCACCATCCGGATCGTAACTATAATGTCCTTCCACATAGGTAGAATCTCCTTCATCTACTTGAATCTGATCCATATCAATCCAGGCAATGGGACGGTGATTAATATTTTCCACCGTAATCAACACGGTGTCATGCGTTGAGTTTACCAAACCATCGTTCACAATAAGTCCAAAGGAAAAAGTGGTGGTTTGATCGACATCCGGAGCTTTAAAAGCGGGGGTAGCACTCGTAGAGTCTGTCAAATGAATGCCTCCGGGTGCTAACCATAAATAAGTAAGCGGATCTCCATCCGGATCAGAAGAAGCCGAACCGTCCAAATAAACTGAATCACTTTCAGCTACCGTTTGATTGGGGCCGGCATCAGCTACCGGTGCATGGTTGGTAGGAATGACGGTGATGATTACCTCATCGGCTACCGGGTCACTTTTATGGTCGGTAACAGTCAGCGTGAAATGTAAATGCAAGGTATCCATGCTGTTGGGAGCAATAAATGTGGGATTTACCGTGCTGGAGTTGTTGAGTATAATTCCCTGTGGTGCTAACCATGCGTAACTGAGGGCATCATGATCGGGATCCATGGAAGCAGAACCGTCAAGTTGAACCGTATCTTTGGAGTATACAGTTTGGTTGGGCCCCGCATCGGCTACCGGCTGGTGGTTTACCGAGCCGTCTTTGTTGGCAAGCCAAAAGGTAATTCCCGAGAATGAGCTTTCAGAGGATTGAAATATGCCTTGTTCGGCTTTGACATTTTTCAGGTTAATAAAATGAAACTCACGGGTCATTTTATCAATATATTCCTTATGATAGCCACCGATACCGAAAAAAGAAGCATAAGTGCAACTGTCAGCACAATTTTCAAAAATGTACATGGAAGCAGCAACGATAACTTTGTTGGTGTCTTCAAGGTAAAACCGGAGTTTGGCCGGAAATAAAGAAATCCCCATCTTATGCGAATAGTCCTCGTCCCTGCCAACGGCAGCAGAAGGGGGCCACGTATCATCCGCAGGATTAGGATAGTCAATATGAAAATGGATATTGCTCTCCTCCCACGAAACTGTATCATCAATCCATCCCTGAGGTGCTGTACTGAAAGTAAGTTCCACTTTCTGCGTGCCCCTTAAATCAGGGAGTACCATGGCACTGACTTTCCATGTTTTTTGGGTCGTTCCATCGGGTGACGTAACCACAAATTGAACGGTGTCGCTATAATCATGAACTGTCTCCGGAAGGGGAACAATCGAAGCCCCCGGAGTAATCTGATAATCGCTGACGGATAAATTGGAGGGGTCGGTACCATAAGGCAAAAAACCCGTTACTTTTTGTGTTTCGTCCGAAAGACTTGTTTGGTGGCTTTCGCTTGAAAATGACCACGAATCGATATTGGCAGCCTGATCATCTTTGACCGTAATTTCGCAGGAGGCCGTGTAATTGCCATCGTCGGTTGTTACGGTAACTGTTGCCACACCGTCGTGTGAGGCGCTCACTTGGCCGTCATTATAAACCGTTACAATAGAGCTGTTTGATGATGTCCAACTTACTGTCTGATTGGTGGCGTTGGAGGGACTTATGGTGGCTGTTAATTGTGCCGATTCATAGAGATTAAGGATCAAGGTGGTTTTGTTGAGGCTGACCCCGGTAACGGCTACCTGGGCATCCAGATTTTGTAGGGTTATCCCCAGCAAAAAGCTTAGAATAGCGAAGAATTGAGTAAATGTTTTCATAAAATAAATATTTTTAAGATGTGATGATGGATAAGTACTTTGAAAATTATTTTATTAGGGTTCCCATTTTTTTCATTATCTTGAAGCTCTGTTGCAGTTCTTCGTCGGTGATATCCGGGTTTTCTTTTTTCATCATTTTTTTAAAATCGGCAAACGACATGTTTTTCAATTTTTCGAGTTGTTGTTTGTCTTCGTTTGTCATTTTCAAATCGGCGCCGCCCAATCCCATGTCCATTCCCTGGGGCATGGTTTGTTCCATTTTTATTCCGGCCGGAGGTTCAAAATCGGAAGCTGTAAAGGATTTCCCCGTCTGTATTGATGTGGCTTCTTCAACGGTTCCAATTCCCATGATTTTGGATTCTGATTTCAGTGGGATGGCTTTCCATAACAGCATGGTGGTCTTCCCCATGGTATTGACTTCCCATTTTTCGCAATTTTTTCCAAGAAAACTGACGTGACCGGTCATTTTACCGCCCATCGTCTTGAGCATGTTTTTACCTGTGGCCGCCATGTCGTTTCCGCCCATTTGCATCATTTGCATCGTTCCACTCAAGTCTCTGGCAATACCAGTATGATCCAGCATATTGATAATAAGGACTTTCCTGTTATTTATGATGGAAAGTTGATCTTTGACGGTTTTTCCTTTTTTTTGCAAAGTCTCCCGTTTAGATTCGCGCATGCCGTATTGGTCGAAGAAAAGTACTTTGGTACCTTTGCCTTCCGGCGAATTTTCGGTGTAGGTTACTTGTGCCGATTTTATTTCGTAACGTTTTGGTATCTCTTGGCTATTTTGTGCGCTGGCAATAGAAAATACCATAAGCAGCAGGGGTAATAAATACTTCATTTTACTGGTTTTTTTCTGATTATTTTTCATAAGTGTATATAATAATGTTTAAAATTTCACAAATTCCACCCGGCGGTTGTTGGCACGACCTTCAGGGGTAGCATTGGTATCCAAAGGTTTGCTTTCGCCCCAACCTGCCGATTTCAACCGGTCGGCCGGAATACCCATGGCCATCAATTTATTCATGACAGCCTTAGCACGGGCTTTTGACAATTTCATGTTAGAAGCGGCATCACCATCGCTGTCGGTATGGCCTTCCACACTGAATTTCAGGTCGGGATATTTAACCATCAGTTTGTAAATTTTGTTGATGGGGCCCATGCTTTCAGGTTTCAGCGTGGCTTTGTTTACATCGAAACGGATACCGTTTTCCACAATTTTTCCATCCGAAAGTACACGGTCGTAATATTTGACACCACCTTTGGCAATGCGGATATTTTTAATAAATATATTATCATTTTGCGATTGAATCGTGATTCCCTTTGGATTCACTTCCAAATGGGGCACATTGATCAACCGCGTGTCATTCATGTAGGCTTTAAATTTTCCTTTGGTATAAGCAATTGCAATATGACGCCATGAGCCGGTTCGTTCTACTGTCCAACCCACATTTTCAGTTCCCGGATAACTCTTTTCCGACTTTAAAAACTCCAGGCTGTGGGGCATAATTATCAGATCGACACTTGAACCGCCATCATGTCTTTGATTTTTTTTGTCTCCGAGGTAAACATTCATCCTGTTTGCCGTGGAATGGCTTTTACTAAACCAAACATCCATTTCCAGGGTGAAAACATCGGGCAGATAGTCTTCTCTTGAATTTTTCAGGTAAGGGACAATATAGGTATTGGAGCTTAAAAACATGATTACATTTTCTCCATCCACTTCGCCTATTTCGGCATTCCCTTCATACAAATCCCACCGACTGGGAAATTCACCGTTTTCCTCATCCTTAGCAGGACCGTCCTCAAAAATGACAGTTTGGCCCGGGACAAAATCATATTTAGCCCATTTTACTTCCGGTTTGCGCGGCTGGGCAGCCATATTTTCCGCCGTTGTTTCAGGCTTTGCCTGTTGACCGGCAGCCTGTGCAGGTGGCGTTTCGGTTTTTGCTTCCGACTGGCTGTGTTTCTTTTTCTTTTTTTTGAATAACCCCCCGATACCTTTTTCTATTTTATCAAAACCTTTGTCAAGGACTTTGTCAACATCATTGTTGGCACGGGTATTAATTTGGTTCACTACCTTTTTTTTGATGGGTACTTTAATGGTTTGGGATGATGCCGAAAAACCCCATCCGGCAATAAATAAAACGAGAAGAAATGTTTTTGTTTTCACTGAAATTAACCTTTTTGATATAAAAATTCAGGGTAAAAGTACTTCACCGGAATAACAATAAAAGCGCCGATTTGAATTCGCAAGGCTTGGGCTTGAATCCGTAAAGATTTAATGGAAAAGCGTGAAAAAAAGGAAGAGGAAAATACACGAAAAAACAAAAAAGGGAATTACAGTTTTTCGAGAAATTCAATGATACGTTTTTTCTGCCGGGCAGAAAGCGGGATCTCTTTTCCCGTTTTCATAACCACAAAACCGCCTTCGCTTTTATCCACCCGTTTCACAAAATTAAGGTTAACAAGATAGGACTGGTGCGGCCGGAAAAAACCATATTCGATAAGCATATCGGCAAAGTCCCTGATGCTTTTTGAAACAATGACTTTTTCTCCCGACTCAAGAAAAAAGGTGGTATAACTATTGTCGCTTTTGCAATACATTACTTCTGCGAGATCCACTATGTGAATGGCATCTGAGGTACGCAGGACGATTTTTTTCAGTTGTGTTTCTTTTTTATACGAATCGAGCAGCTGATTGTTTTGTGCCTGTGTATTCTGGCAGGTTTCAATTAGGTGTATCACATGTTGAAGAGCTTGTTGAAATTCAATTTCGTTAATGGGTTTCACAATGTAATCGATAGCACTGAACTTAATGGCTTTCAGCGCATACGAATTAAAAGCCGTAATAAAAATTAATTTGAAATCGTAGGGACGGAGTTGTTCCAGAATATCAAAAGAAGTGCCGCCTTTTATTTCAATATCGAGTAATGCCAGCTCAGGTTTTACCTGCCGAATGAGGTTGATACCGCTTTCCACCGAATCTGCTTCGCCAACGAGCCTGATCTTATCACTGAAATATTCTTTCAGCAGTCTGCTGTTTAATGCCCTGATACCTGGGTCGTCGTCTATAATTACTGCGTTGATCATAGATTTACAAAATGGGTAAATGAATGATAATCAGGGTGCCTGTTTTTCCCTCACTACTTAAATCAATTGTAGTTAAAAGTAGTGTTTTTTTGAGCTGTTTTTCCCATAGCCTTCTTCTTTTTTCAAAAATATCCATAGCCATGGATTTGTGATTTTCTTTTTTGCTTTTTTGAGTGGTTTGTATTCCTATTCCGTTGTCTTCAATAGTAACCTCAACAATATCATCTAAAATTCTGATATTCAATTTTAAGTAGCCGTCTTTTCCACTGTCTTTCAGTCCGTGTTTAATGGCGTTTTCCACAAAAGGTTGTAAGGCCATGGGAGGAATTTCAATAAAATCGGTTTCCAATGATTCATCTATAATTATATCATATGCAAACATATAGCCTTTTCGCATCCTTTCCAGCTCGATATAACTTTGTAAAATTTCCACTTCTTTGCTTAAGGGTATGCTTTCGCGGGTTGAATATTCTAACACGAGGCGCGAAATCGCAGCAAACTTCCCCATGTAAAAAGCAGCTTTCCGTGTTTCGTTTTGCAGCATAAAGTTTTGAATGGAGGCCAATGCGTTAAAAATAAAATGTGGATTCATTTGTACCCTAAACAGTTGTTGATGCAAAATGGCTTCACGGTACCCGGCTTTTAATTTGTTCATGCGTTGAGCATATACACCCAGCATAATGATAATAAAAAGGATAATAATGATCAAAATGGCAATACGGATTTGCTGTGTTGTAATTTTGTTTTGGACAGTGAGTAACTTAATTTGATGTTCTTTTTTCTCAGTCTGGTATTTGGTTTCCAGTTCTGTTATCTTGATCCGCACATCTTTATCGCGCAGATAATTTTCAAAATCCCGGAGCGAGTCGTTCCATCGAAAAGCTTCCTGGTAATGACGTAGCCGTGCATTTAATCGATAGAGTAATTCTAAAGTGTGGCGCTTTGCGAGAGCGTAATTTGCCAGAGCAGGCATCGTAATATTTGCTTTTACCATTGTGAGGGCTTTAGAGTAATTCCCCAATTGCCTGTAAAGTTCAGCTTTTTGATTGTTGCTGCTGATTTGATAAAACGGATTTTCAGTAGTCAGTTTATCAGCTTTCCCAATCAGTTTTAGGGCTGTTTTGAGTTGTCCCCGGTTTTGATAAATATGTGCCTTGTTTGTCAAGGCGTTACGTTGGCCGTTTTCATATCCTGCTTTTTTACTGACTTGCATGAGCGTATCATAATAACTTAAAGCTTGTTGATTTTGGTTTTTAAGTTCGGCAATGCCGCCCATGTTTTCGTAAATAATGGCCTTTTCCATGGGGCTGGTAGTTTTGGGGTTGTTGCGTAAAGCATAGGCCTTAAGGATGTATTTTTCCCAATTTTTCCAGTTACGGCTTTCGTTCGAAATTTCACCGGCTTTAATGTAATAAAAACTTAAATGTGATGAATCACTAATATGCTCTTTTAATTTCAGCGCTTTTAAAAACTGTTCCATCCCGATTTTCAGCTTTCCCTGCTCTTTGTAATTATCACCAAGGTTTAATAAAACCCCGGCTATGCGGTTACTGTCTTGCAGTCGTTTGGCTGCTTGTAACGAAAGTTTGTAATATTGTGTGGAAAGGGCCCGCTTGCCCAAATCCCAGTACTCACCTCCCAAATCGTTGGTAATGGTTGCAATGGCTTTGTCATTTTTCAGGCCTTGTGCCAATTCCAACGATTTTTTTAAATATCCGATGGCTCTTTTTGTAGCACCCCGGTGCGAAAGCAACAGACTGAATTTATAGTACAGTCGGGTAATATTCAGACTATCGGTGGCTTTTGGCAGTAATTTCTTTACAGACAGGTAGTATGATTCAAGTAGGGATGGAGCAATTTTTAGCACTAACTCCACGGCTCGCAATTCATACGGAATAGCTTTTTTATATTTTTTCTGTGCCTGTAAAACGCTACTTATTTTTTCATAACTCCAAAGTATGCCAGCCAGGTTGTGGCGATCTTTTTTCAGCGCAAGCGATTGGTTATAAAACAAAAGGGCTTTTTGGTAATCAGCTTTTTGAAAAGATGCAGTTGCCATGCTGTCATATCGGGCAATCGTTTTATCCGTTTGATCTGCCGGATTTAAATGTGGATTTTTTCCCGTAACTGCTGTTGATGCAAAAAGGAGAAAAAGAAATACTGGAAATGATAGTAAATGGTTCATCAATCAATAAGTTATCCTGACCATTATCGGTATAAATAACCGGTAAAAAGCTTTTGTTGGTTTGAAATTCAAAGATATAAAAAAATCGACATGCTCACTTCGACGTTGGCTTAGTAGCAA
The DNA here is from genome assembly GCA_913055825.1 of uncultured Bacteroidota bacterium. Lineage (GTDB taxonomy): Bacteria > Bacteroidota > Bacteroidia > Bacteroidales > F082 > Sulfidibacterium. The sequence goes on along the minus strand of CAJXKB010000008.1, from coordinate 47,174 downwards.
ATATTATTTTGTCTGGAAGACTCCTTCGGTGAGGTGTAACGTAAATTATCAACGTTTAAGTCCTCCTAATTTTACTAATGAAAGATGATATTTTACCTCGCCATATGTTTGCCAAGAAACGGGTGATAATCGCCCTTTAACCCGCTAATATCGCTATGTCTGATTTTGTGCACCACGTTGATGCTGTTTCTGGCTTCTGTTATACCAAAGCCTTTCCCGGCAAGGATATTTTTATAGCTTTCGGTATGTAGATCGGTAAATCCGCCACTGAATTCAATTTCTTTACCATCCACTGTGATGGAGCGGTAAGTAGGCAGCTGCTGATCAATGGCTTTCTTAGGCAAATCATTGCGATCCAAACTCAGGAACCAACGAACGCGCGCCCTTTTTAACTGCATGAAACCTGCCGCTTTGTTTTCATCGAGTTTATGTACCTTGATGTCTTGCACCTCGCCAAATATCCAGCTAAGCATATCAAAAAAATGTATCCCGATGTTGGTAACCACGCCTCCCGATTTTGCAATGTTTCCTTTCCATGAGTAATAATACCATTTTCCTCGGGAAGTGATATAAGTCAAATCGATATCTGCCATTTTATCAGATGGAAGAGCGTCAATTTTTTTCTTTAGTGCGATGATTGCCGGATGTAAACGTAACTGAAGGATGTTGTAAATATGATAACCACTTTCTTTTTCAATTTCTTCCAAAGCATCAAGGTTCCATGGATTTAGCACAAGCGGTTTTTCGCAGATTGCATGAGCCTGGTTACGCAAGGCCAGCCTGATATGCGCATCATGCAGATAGTTTGGAGAACAAATACTCACATAATCGACTTTAGATTGTCCGGAACGGCGACGTTTATCCAGGTGTCGATCGAAGCGTTCAGGCTCGGTAAAAAAATCGGCATTAGGAAAAAAACTGTCAACAATACCGATACTATCAAAAGGATCGAGAAGGGCAACCAGCTCATTATGTGTTTCTTTTATGGCTTTCATGTGCCGTGGTGCAACATATCCGGCAGCACCAATCAGTGCAAAATTCTTAGACATAAATATAATTTAAAAACGATTTGGCAAAGATGAGAAAAATATGACTGCATTGTGAAATCTGTTTTCTGCTCGTTTGAACCTTATATCGGTAAGACTCTTTGTACTGCAAACCCGATCGCAGTTAACTATTTTCTGCAATCATCGTTTCAACCACCACGGGAAAATGCTTGTATTCAAGGCCATGTATCTTTTGGGCCAGGCTTTCCGGACTGTCATCTTTTTCCACTTTTATTTTTGCCTGAAATATAATTTTTCCACGGTCGTAGTTTTCGTCAACCAAATGAATACTGATTCCGCTCTCGCCGGCGCCCGACCTGATTACCGCTTCGTGAACATGACTTCCGTACATGCCTTTTCCTCCAAACTCCGGCAATAAAGCCGGATGAATATTGACAATCCGTCCGGGAAAAGCTGCAATAAGTGCCGGGGGAATTTTCCACAAAAAACCTGCTAACACTATCCAGTCTATCTTCTTTTCTTTTAAAAGATTTATGATCTCATCTGATTCATAAAACTGATTTCTATTAAAAATAATACAAGGAACCTCTAACTTGCGGGCCCGTTGTATTACCCCGGCATCGGGCTTATTGGTGAACACAACCTCCACTCCTGCCACTTTACTGTTTCTAAAATAACGTATCAGGTTTTCCGCATTGGTTCCTGCCCCCGATGCAAAAACCGCTATACGCTTTAATTGATAGGACATTTAATGACTAATTAATAATATTTTTCAAAGATAAATATATTCAGAATCATATAGGAATTGAAAGTGCTTAAAGGCCATAATTCAACATGAAATACTTGATTTATAATTTTTTATGATTCGTAAAAAGCACAAAGTCTATCTTTTTTTTGTTTTTTATTTCATTAATGCATTACTTTGCAGCCTGTTTAACTTAAAAATTACACAATATGTCAGACATTCGTTCAAAAGTTGTCAATATCATTGTTGACAAATTAGGTGTTGAAGAAAGTGAAGTTACTAACGAGGCCAGCTTCACTAATGATTTAGGAGCTGATTCACTGGACACTGTCGAGTTGATCATGGAATTCGAAAAGGAATTTAACCTTTCCATTCCTGATGAAGAGGCAGAAAAAATTGAAACCGTTGGTGACGCTGTTAAGTATATTGAAGATCATCAATAAAAAAAGAAGGAACATTTTATGCAGCTAAAGAGAGTAGTTGTTACCGGTATTGGCGCAATCACTCCCATTGGAAATACTGCTAAAGCGTATTGGGACTCGTTACTACAAGGAAAAAGTGGTGCGGTTCCCATTACGCATTTTGATGTATCAAAATTCAAAACCAAATTTGCCTGCGAAGTAAAAAATTTTGATCCCAAGCAGTTTTTCGACCGGAAGGAAGCACGGAAATATGATCGTTATGCTCAATTTGGCCTTGTGGCCGCTAATGAAGCCGTTGAAGATGCCGGTTTGTTAGCCGACGGAATCGACAGAAACAGAGTTGGTGTTATTTGGGCTTCGGGTATTGGCGGCCTTCAAAGTTTCCACAACGAAGTGGAAAATTTTGTTAAAGGAGACGGTACTCCACGGTACAGCCCATTTTTTATCCCCAGAATGATTGCTGATATAGCAGCAGGCCACATCTCCATTAAATATGGATTTCGCGGGCCAAATTTTGCTACCGTATCCGCTTGTGCTTCTTCGGCAAATGCCATGGCAGACGCATACAATTATATCCGCTTGGGAAAAGCTGATGCCATTGTTACAGGAGGTTCTGAAGCTTCTATTACACAAGATGGTGTTGGCGGGTTTAATTCGTTACATGCTATTTCAACCAGAAATGATGATCCTAAAACCGCTTCAAGGCCTTTTGATAAAGACCGCGATGGTTTTGTCATTGGTGAAGGAGGAGGAGGATTGGTACTGGAAGAAATGGAACATGCGATGGCCCGCGGTGCAAAAATATACGCAGAAGTTGCCGGAGCAGGGCTCTCAGCCGATGCTTATCACATGACGGCGCCTCATCCCGAGGGATTGGGTGCTTATTTATGTATGAAAGATGCGTTGGAAGATGCCGGCTTTAAGCCGGCTGACATCGATCATATCAATACGCACGGAACTTCTACACCGGTAGGTGATGTGGTTGAGCCTAAAGCCATAGTTAACCTTTTTGGAGAACATGCTTACAACATAAACATTAACTCCACCAAATCGATGACCGGTCATTTGCTGGGAGGCGCCGGAGCCATAGAGGCTATCGCTACACTTCTCGCAGTGAAATATGATATTGTACCCCCGACTATTAATCATTTTACCGATGACCCGGAAATTGATAATAAACTGAATTTTACTTTTGGAGACAAAGCGGTCGAACGTAATGTTTTTGCTGCCTTAAGCAATACTTTTGGTTTTGGCGGACATAATGCCTCTATTATTTTTAAGAAATTCTCAAAATAAATTTATACGGTTTTGTCTGTTAGAAATTTTTTGAGATTTTATTTTTCTTCCGAAAGAGATTTACGAAAAGCAATAAAAAATATTTTCGGGTTTTATCCCGGAAATATTTCTTTATATAAACTGGCTTTACGCCACAAATCAGCCAGCATCAAGCTAAAAGGAGGAGTAAAAATAAATAACGAACGGCTTGAATATTTGGGTGATGCAATTCTTAGTGCGGTGGTGGCCGATTATTTGTTTAAACACTTTCCATATAAAGATGAAGGATTCCTTACCGAAATGCGTTCAAAAATTGTAAGCCGGACATCGCTGAACAAACTTTCGCACAAACTGGGCATAAAAAATTATCTCCTCATTTCATCCTCCGAAGGCCGACAAATGAAATCGGTAGGCGGTAATGCTTTTGAAGCATTTATCGGCGCTCTTTATCTCGACAGGGGGTATAACTTTACTTATAAAATCATGGTCAAACGTATTATCAAAATGCATTTTGATATGAATGATCTGGAAAATTCGGAAATCAGTTATAAAAGCAGACTGATTGAATGGGCCCAAAAAGAAAAACGGGTATTGAACTTTTCCATCATTGACCAAAGAAAGGTAAAAGGACAAAACCAATATCAGGTTGAAGTACTGATTGACAAAAAAGCCTATGCGTCTGCCTACGATTACAACATCAAAGGTGCTGAAAACCTTGCCGCTGAAAAAACGTGGGCCATGTTGTCGGAAAACTAATTTTTTTCAGCCTCTTGTGTTTCAGGATGACCTTTTTTTAACCTGTCAGGTAACTGTCATATTTCGTACATTTGAAAAAAGTTAGCATGGTTAAAAAGCTGGAAATACACGATAATTTTACGGAAGATTTTCTTCTGTATGCCATTGTAAGCCCACTATCAGACTATCGTATCAGTTTTTTTATCAATCAAAAAGCCGGACTACAGCTCAAAAAATATAACGACTTGCCTTACGGCGATGAAAAAGCCGGTAAACCAGCTTATTCGTGGTATTTTTTTTATGATGAAAACATCAATACCCGCTACTACTTAATCGGGAACAAAAACGCCGGCAATATTCTTTTAATCCCGGCGCTGAAGCAAATCGACTATTTCCTCCTTATTAAAAGCAGTTTGTCCGAGAGTGCTTTTGATGGTAAAATAAAACAAATCAGGAATATAAAACAGATTTATGCAATACTAAGACAGGATTTTAACCTCCTGCAAAAGATGGATTTATTTCTGGAGAATATCGAAATGCACGAGCTGAATCAAGTGATAATTCCTTCGAAAAAAAGCCGTTATAAGTCTTAAAAACCTTTACGGTCATGAGTATCGAAACTCAACCAATAGTTTCCGAATATTCAAACAGAAAAACCCACTACAACGGCTTAATATTCAATAGCTTTTTCCAACACACTTGCAAAACCTTCAATGTCTTCTTTGGTTGTATCCCACGAGCACATCAACCGCACTTCATGAGTATTCTCATTCCAGATATGAAAAAAATAATCTTTCTGCACTTTTGGAATTGCCGCTTCGGGCAATTCCACAAAAACGCCGTTGGCACTAACTTCTTGAGTAATTTTAATGCGTTTAAAATCACGAATCCGGGCCGCGAGCATGTCTGCCATTTTATTGGCATGTGAAGCGTTCTTTTTCCACAATTCATCCGTCAAAAAGCGGTCGAACTGAGCGGCAATAAACCGCATCTTTGAGTGAAGTTGCATCCCCTGTTTTCGGGTATATTCAAATTCCTTTCCCAACTCAGGATTAAAAAAGACCACAGCCTCACCAAACATCATCCCGTTTTTTGTGCCGCCAAACGACATCACATCCACTCCGACATCTGTTGTAAACGACCTGATTTCTTTTCCCAAAGCCACAGCTGCATTGCTCACGCGGGCGCCATCCATGTGCAAAAACATATCGTGCCCATGTGCAAAATCAGCCAAAGCTTTTATTTCTTCAGGCTGATAAATCGTCCCCTTTTCGGTAACTTGTGAAATGGAAATTATCCGTGGCTGGGCATGATGCTGAAATCCGATACTGCTTAAAAAAGGAGCAACTTGTTCAGGCCTTATTTTACCATCTTCCGTCTCAATTTCCAGAATCTTAGTTCCGATAAATTTTTCCGGAGCGGCACATTCATCTTCATTTAAATGTGCGCTTTTAGCCGAAACCACCGCATGGTACGACCGTAATAAATGCTTTACTCCCAATACATTGGCAGCCGTTCCGTTATACACAAAAAAAACAGAAATGTTATCGCCCAACAATGCCTTAAATTTTTGGATGGCCGATTGCGTATAAGGGTCACCCGCTTCGCCATACGCTTCCACGTGTGCCAGGTTCGCCTGTTGCAAGGCGTCCATAATTTCAGGGCAAACACCCGACCAATTGTCACTGGCAAATGATTTATTCATTTTTTTGATAGATTTTTAAGCGTTTATAAGTCTCGTTTCTGTCCGTAACCTGCTGATCATGCAGTTCGCCACGCAATTCTCGTGTACTTAACAAACCGCAGGCCGCATCAATATCACGGCCACGCGAAGCACGGATAGTAGTGGTGATGCCTTTTGCGTTCAGGGCATATTTAAAATTTAAAAGAGATTCTTCGTTAGTTCCTTTCAAAGGCGTTCCGGGAATGGTGTGAAACCGGATTAGGTTAATCCGGCATTTAAGTCCGTTTAAAATACGCGCTAGTTCCTTTACATGCCTCGGCGTGTCGTTTAATCCGTTAAATACGATATACTCGAAAGAGACCCTGCGTTGTCGGTCGAAATCATAGCTTTTCAACGCCGTAAGCACTTTATTGATGGGATATTTTTGGCTTATGGGCATCAACATACGCCGCTCTTTTTCAAACGGGGTATGCAAACTCACCGCAAGGTGGCAATGGCTGTTTTCGAGATAGTGCCTCATGGCAGGTACAATACCAATGGTTGAAACAGTAATTTTACGCTGACTGAATTCAAATCCCCAGTCGGCCGTCAGAATTTCGAGGCTTTGCATCACCGCATTTAGGTTATCCATCGGTTCGCCCATGCCCATGTATACCAAATTGGTAAGTTGGTGCCATTCGGGAATGCTGCGAACCTGATTAAGAATTTCACCGGCACTCAGATTGGCCTGAAAACCCTGCTTACCGGTCATGCAAAATAAACAACCCATTTTACAACCCACCTGTGAAGACAAACAAAGCGTATTTCTTTTCTTTTCAGGGATATAAGCCGATTCAATATAGCCATGTTCTCCGGCACGGAAAAGGTACTTTTTAGTTCCATCGGCCGAAGTTTGGACATTCATGGGCTTTTGGAGGCCGAATTGATAATTTTGTGACAACAGTTCACGTGCTTTTTTCGACAAGTTCGTCATTTCGGCAATAGATTCCACATCTTTTTTATACAACCAGTCGGTAATCTGTTTGGCTGCAAAACGGGGCATGCCCATTTTTTCGGTAATCTCCTGAATTTGTTTCAGATTCTTCCCAAACAAGGGCTCTTTTGATTGATTTATTGTCATTTCTTGGCGGATTCAATCCAGGCTTATTTCGAAAAAGTATGAATTTTCTTCTTTAACTTTTTAGTGGTCGTTTTGGTATTCTTTTTAACAGTATCCCATTTTTTCGGGGCTTCTTTTTTAACCTTTTGCAAAGTCGATTTCCCTGTTTTCTTTCCCTTTTTATAGATCTTTTTCGATTCCTGTTTGGTGGCTTTCCAGGTTTTTGTTCCTAATCGACCGGTCTTGTCAAGGCTTTTTTGCATTTTCTTTTGAACCGATTGAATGGTTTTATCCGGCTGAACTTTATTTTGTGCCCGGCCGGTTTGTAGTACAAAAAACAGGCTTATTAAAAGGATAAAATATTTATACATCGGATCTTTTTTGCTGCAAAGTTACAAATCTTTACTTTTGCAATCTTTTTAAATGCTAAAGCAAAACAGGATGGAGACGACAAAACGCACGAAACGTGAAATGAAAACCGTTGAGGAAATGATTAAATTGTATTGCCACGACCATCACCACACTAAAGGCGATGAGCTGTGCGCAGATTGTCAATCGTTAAAAAATTATGCTTTCGCACGGATAAAAAATTGTGTTTTTAATCCGGATAAACCCACCTGTAAAAACTGCACAGTTCATTGTTATTCAACCCGAAACAAGGAGGCTATTCGTGAAGTGATGCGTTATTCAGGCCCGCGAATGATGCTACGTTTTCCGGGCTTAACAATTATGCACCTGATTGACGGTATAAAAGATGAAAATCGTATTTCCAAATTTTTGGAAGACAAAGAGAAAAAAAATTAGAATACCATCTGTTTTGACTCAATTACACGACATTTCCAAGGTTTATAGATTTTGAAGTGTTGAAATTCCAAACAACAATTACTTTTACTGCATTTTTATATTTACTAACCCCTTAAAGTGGCTACCAGCCGTTTGGGATGAGAAAATAGGTTTAGTGCATCAAAAATATTTTTGCAAACCACGTCGGAGGCCAATAAAGTTTCAGATGAAGCACCTTCTTCTTGTAAAACAGCAATACCCACCACGGCTTCAACAAGCATCAAACGGTCGTTACGTCCATTGCCTATGGCAACGGTTTGCTCACTTCCGAGTTTCTGTATATACCGGCGCTTGGCTTCCGCCTGATTTTCGGCAGGAAGAATTTTGAGGTAACAAGGTATTTCCTGCAGTTGTTGGGCTGCTTTTCCAAAAGTATCCGCAGTTACCACATGAATTTTGAATTGGTGCGATAAAGCAATAATTTGTTCTTTCAAACCGGGAAACAGGATACCATCTACAGCCAGTGTGCCGTTAAAATCGAAAACCAGATAATTGATTTCCAACTTCCTAAATCCGGGAATTTCTATTTTCCACATTTAATGATGAAACAGTTTTATAATATCATTTCCGTTGGCAAGGATCAGTAGCGAAAATAAAATCACCATGCCCACAATCTGTGCATTTTCAAGAAATTTGTCACTGGGTTTGCGCCGGGCGATAATTTCATAAAGCAAGAATAGCACATGGCCCCCATCCAGTGCGGGGATAGGCAAAACATTTAAAATTGCAAGCATGATTGAAAGAAAAGCGGTAAGCCGCCAAAAACTTTCCCAATGCCAAACAGCCGGGAATATGCTGCCAATGGTAATAAACCCACCCACATTTTGATAGGCTTTTACCTCCGGCGAGAACATCAACTTAAGCTGTTTCAGATAATTTCCAATGCCAACCCATGTGCGTTCAAAGCCGGCAGGAACTGCCTGTATCAGATTATATTTTTTTTGGTTCAGGTGAAAAATTTTCTCCAGGTTAGCTTGTGCATAAACCCCCAACAAACCACTTTTCCCCAGTTTTATTGGTATTTGCAGTGTGTCGTTTTTACGCTTAACCATCACAACAACCTGCTGGTTTTTATGCTTTTGTATTTCTTCCCTGAATTCAAAATAGTATTTCAGATTTTTGCCGTTCAAACCTAAAATAGTATCTCCCACCTGCAAACCGGCCACTTTGGCTACTGACTTTTTAGCAAATTTTCCTGCCACAAAAGGAATACGTGGTGATAAAAATTCAGGTTTTTTTTGCTTGATAAGTTTAGCAAGGCTCCCTTCGGGAAACTGAATCCTTATTGTATCGGCATTGCGCAGTACTGTTGCGGTATGGACTTCATTAAGAATAATTTCCATTGGAATTTTCTGAAAATCATCCACATATTTACCTCCAACATACAAAATCTTATCACCATTGTGAAAACCCATTTCGCGGGCCAGCGTATCTACTGTTATCCCATATTTGTTTACTTCTTTTGTGGGTAAATATTCCTCGCCAAAATAGGCCAACAGGCCAACATAAATTACAATGGCCAGCACCACGTTCATGGTTACGCCCCCAAGCATGATAATCAAACGCTGCCAAGCGGGTTTGGAACGAAATTCCCATGGCTGGGGCGGCTTTTTCATCTGCTCCTTGTCCATTGATTCGTCAATCATTCCGGCAATTTTTACATAGCCACCAAGAGGTAACCATCCCATGCCGTACTCGGTACCTTTGTGCTTAAACTTGAAAATTGAAAACCAGGGGTCGAAAAAAAGATAAAACTTTTCCACCCTTGTTTTAAATATTTTAGCTGCCGCAAAGTGTCCGAACTCGTGGATAATCACCAAAATAGAGAGGCTGAGCAACAGCTGTAAAATTTTTATTAAAATAACCATGTTTTTTTGTTCAAATGTTATTGATGAATTCGTTGGCTTTGATGCGGCAAATCTTGTCGGTTTCAAAATAGTCGTCCAGCGTTGGCTTTTGAATAAAAGGCAACTTTTCCATACATTTTTCCACCACTTCCGGAATTTGCATAAAACCAATTTTATTTTTAAGGAACGCACTAACCGCCACCTCATTTGCAGCGTTTAGGACACAAGGTAAATTTCCTGCTTTTTTCATCGCTTCAATAGCGAGTGCAAGATTACGAAATTTTTTCATATCCGGACGTGTAAATTCCAGCGATCCGTAACGGGTTAAATCCAATCTTTCCAAAGAGTTACCGAAGCGTTCCGGATAGCTTAAAGCAAACTGAACAGGAATACGCATATCAGTGGCACTGAGCACTGCTTTCACCGAAGCATCGGTAAAATAAACCAGTGCATGGACAACCGATTGCGGATGAATAAGGATTTCAATTTGCCCCGGTTTCAGGCCAAACAGCCATTTGGCTTCAATGGCTTCAAGTCCTTTATTCATCAGGCTGGCAGAGTCGATAGTGGTTTTATTTCCCATTTTCCAGTTGGGGTGCAAAAGGGCTTTCCCCGGACTAACGTCCTTCATCTCAGCCAATGATTTTTTCAGAAAAGGCCCGCCTGACGCGGTTAAAACCACTTTCTCAACAGGATTGTCAAATTCACCCATAAGACACTGGAAAATAGCCGAATGCTCCGAATCAACAGGAATTACGGCAGTATGATTTTTTTTGGCTTTTGCCGCAATCAGTTCTCCTGCCACCACGAGGCTCTCTTTGTTAGCAAGTGCAACAGGTTTTTTATTATCGAGAGCTGTTAGTAAAGGCTTCAATCCGTCAAAACCTACAATAGCCATCAACATGAGGTCGATGCTGTCCATCCGGGCAACCTGCCAAATGGCATTACTGCCGGCATATACTTTTATATTAGTACTTTCAAGAGCCCTTGAAACTTTTTCATAAAGATTTTCATCACCGATAACCACTACGTTGGGCTCAAAAATCAGTGCCTGACGAATAAGCAAATCAGCATTATGAAAAGCAGTTAAAACCTCTACTACAAAATATTCCTTTTGAATGCTGATTACTTGCAGTGCCTGAACACCGATAGAACCCGTTGAGCCAAATACAGCTATTCTTTTTCTCACTATTCTTTTTGCATCAGTTGAAATTAATATAATTGGTCGGGTCAACGGGGTTGCCGTTATACCAAAGCTCAAAATGCAAATGAGGCCCGGTGGTAATTTCACCCGAATTTCCGACAATGGCAATGGGCTCGCCGGCTTTTACCACATCTCCTTCATGTTTGAGTAATGCAGCATTGTGTTTGTAAACCGAAATTAAATTGCCGGCATGCTGTAATACAATAATATAACCGGTTTCGAGGGTCCAGCCGGACATAATTACCGTACCATTTAAAACGGACTTCACCGCCTCGTTGTGCGAGGCTACAATGTCGATTCCATAATGCCGCCCAAGTGGATTAAATTTAGCGGTGATAATTCCATTAATTGGCTTGTAAAAATTTTGGTTTTGAATTAACGCGCCGCTCTCATCAAAACCTGAAACTATCGGTTCTTTCGAATATAGACTGAACCGGGTTTGGTTTTCAAACGAAACTCTCAATAGGCTGTCCTGCTTTGAACGTTTATCGGTGATAGTATCGTATTTTTTTGTTGACACTTCCGGTTCTGAATAATTTTCTTTAATGGGCCGCCCTTCCATAAGGCGCTTAATATTTTCAATATAAACACTCTTTTTATGCGCATCGGCCAATAATGAATCAGCCGTACGGCTCAAACGATAAAGTTCTTTTTTTTGCTGAATGTCAGGGTAACCCGGAATATATTCGCGCAACGATGTATAGGCGATGAGAAAATAGGTCAACACAAAAAATATTACACCCAAACCTACCACAAGACTGATTACGTTTAAACGCGTAAGGCGAAAACCGAACCGCTCTTCAAAAGTAGTTTCATTAAAAAGTACAAGGCGGTATTTTATCCGTAATTTACGGTACCATTTCTCGTTTTTCTGACTTTGTAACATCCGTGTTGATTAACCGGGGCAAAGGTAACAATAAGTTTTAGGAATTCGGGGCATGTTCTTTTAGCGATCTTCAAATACAAATCAAGCCCGGGCTATGCTGAAATTACGGGATAAATCACTAATTTTGCTTTTTTTGTAAACTAAATTTTCTTAAAACCGTTATCTAAGTAAAGAATTATTTTGAAATCGAAACAAATACAGATCACTCTTTTATTTGTGTTAATTGCTATCTGGCTACTGAGCTTTTCGGGGTGTTCCACCAGGCGAAACACAGCAGCAGCACGTGGTTATCATAACTTGACCAGCCATTATAACGTATATTGGAATGGCATGAACAATATGCAGGAGGGTATTGTCTTTATGCTCAGAAACCGGAAAGACAATTACCAGCATATCCTCAGGGTTTATAATTATGGCGACCAAAAGCTTGCCAAACAAATGCATTCTAAAATGAACCGGACCCTGCAAAAAGCATCGCTGGCTATTCAGCATCATTCGATGGTTTTTAATGGAAAAGAGCAGGTACATTGGGTTACAGAAAGCTATTTGATGATGGGTCGGGCATACTTTTATCAGCATAATTACACAGCAGCCCGGCGGGTATTCGATTTTGTTTCCAAGAAATTCAATTTCCTGCCTATTCACTACCTCGGTATCCTTTGGCTTGCCAAAACAGCCATCGAAACACAACATTTTGAAAAAGCAGATGCGGCCCTCAACTTTTTAAATAGTAAGGAAACAGAAAATAATTTTCCCCTCGATGTTGAAAACAAACTCCCGTTGGTGCAGGCTGATTTTTATCTGGCCAAACACAACACTGCCGCAGCTTATCCTTTTTTGGAGAGAAGCTTGCGCGTTTGCAAAGACCGTGATTTAAAGAGCCGGATTTTGTTTATCATGGGGCAAATTAACCAAAAGGACGGAAATTTAAAACTTGCCGGAAACTATTACAAACAGGTTATCAAACGAAACCCTCCGTTTCAGATGGCTTTTGAAGCCCGTTTAAACCTGGCCACCAGTTACGATGCAGCCAATGGCAATAAAAAATACATTGTAAACACGTTGAAAAAAATGGCCAAAAAAAATCAGTATCACGATTTTCTTGATCAAATTTATTTTGCTTTAGCCGATGTGGCCGAAAAAAATCATCAGGACAGCCTGGAGATTCATTATTTAAAATTATCGGTTGGTAACAGCAAAGACAATAAATTCCAAAAATCTACTTCCTCGTTAAAACTGGCCGACCTGCTGTTTAATACCGGAAAATATGTAACAGCCAAAGCATATTATGATACCGCCGTCAGGTTTTTACCCAAAGACTTTCCCAATTACGACCAAGTGGTTATGACTGCGGGTGTTTTATCGAGAATGGTAAATTATTTGCAGACCATTTATATTCAGGACAGCCTGCAACGGCTTGCACATATGGATACCACAACACTTTATGCTTTACTCGACAATAAAATAAAGTTGTACAAAAAAGCACAGGCCGAAAAGAAAAAAGAAGCCGAAATATCAGCTGCTAATGCTTCTTTTTCAGGAAGCGTAAAAGCACCTTCGGGCTTTACTCCCGGCAACGGAGGCTGGTATTTTTATAATACGGCAGCCAAATCGAAAGGGTATTCCGAATTTTTGAAACGCTGGGGTAACCGTAAATTGGAAGACCTTTGGTTTATCAGCGATAAGCAACTGATTGAAAACATTACAATAGAAGCTAATACCACAACGACAGGCCGGAATACCGGCAGTAAAAATAAGTTGATCCCTGATAAAGACCCCACCCAAAGGGCATTTTATCTGAAAGGATTACCAAAAACCCCGCAGGATTTCCGTATTTCCGACTCATTGATTATTGAGGCTTTTAACAAACTTGGATTTTTGTATCTCGAAGAATTGCACGATACCATTCATGCACAGGATATTTATTCACGTTTTGACAAACGTTATCCTGATAATCCGTACCGGTTGGAAACCTGGTACCATTTATATAAAATTTATTCCGGTTTACATAAAGATAAGCCTGCACAGGCCTACAAACAACAGATTCTTCAAAACTATCCCAACAGTCTGTATGCCAAGGTTATTTCAGACCCTGATTTTTATAAAAAGCTGGAGCAAAAACAGCTGGAAGCTGAGAAACTGTACTATCGCACTTATGAAGCTTACAAGCATGAACAATACTACCGGGCACTTTCGTACGCTCGAAGAGCGCTAAACCAGTTTGCGCCTGACACGGTGCTTACTCCGAAATTTATGTTCTTACAAGCCCTTGCAATTGGGAAAACAGAAGTCCCCGATAGTTTATATAACCATCTTCAACGACTGGTTGAGAAATATCCCAAAAACAAAATCATACCACGGGCGCAAGCAATCATAAAAATGCTGCAAAAAGAATATGGCATTGGCATCAGCGCTCAGGAACATGCAGCCATGCTGGCCAAAAGCAAAAAACAAAAAGGAATCGGCGATTATGTGTTTGATGCCGGCAGCCCACAATTTGTGATGGTGATTGCCAATAATAAAAAGGTGCAGATTAACGCCCTTGTTATTCGGTTATCCGATTTCAACCACAACTATTTTAAACAATTACCCTTAAAAATAAACAGCCTGGCCCTTGATGATCAATCCACACTGATTACCATTGGAAAAATGAATTTGGCGGAAGCACAAAAATATTACAACACGTTACAACAAAATTCATATGTGTTTTCGGGTATCGAAATGAAAAATTACCGTATATTAATTATTTCAGATAAAAATTATCCTGTATTTTACAGGGACAAAAATTTGGATATTTATCAGCAATTTTTTAAAAAATATTATCAGCAAACAAATCAAAATCAAAAATAAAATGAAGAAGTATTCAAATGGGACGAATGATTCACAGGTTCCCAATATTCTTTCGCAGGGAACACGTCTTACGGGTAAAATTGAATCAGATGGCGATGTAAGAATTGATGGTTGGATGTCGGGAACCATCATTGCTAAAGGTAAGGTTGTTATTGGAGAAAAAGGCCATGTTGATGGTGAAATAACATGTCACAAAGCGGACATTTCGGGTGAGGTAAAAGCTACGCTAACCGTGCAGGAATTAACGTTACTGAAAGCATCGTCAAAGTTTACCGGCGATATTGTTACGAAAAAAATTTCCATTGAACCCGGTGCCTTGTTCACAGGAAGTTGCACCATGGAAAAGACGGGCAGCACAGATGTTAATGAAAGACAAAAAAAAGGACAAAAAAAACCCGCTTAAATTTTATGCCATTTATTCGGCCCTGGCTTTTCAAATGGGGCTGATTATTCTTGCGGGAGCTTTTGGCGGGCGCGAACTTGACAAATGGGTAAACTGGAAATTTCCGGTTTTCACGCTGTTACTTACTATTTTAGCAGTAGTGCTGGCTGTAATTTACGGCATCCGCGACTTGTTTAAAAATAACCCATAAAATAGTACAATCAGATGCTACAATCAGAAAAAATAAAATTCACTTTGGGCTTTAGCCTTTACACTCTTTTGCTGGTTTTAATAAGTTTTGGCGTGGCACAATGGCTTCCGCAGTTAAAAATTACCCCCGTTTATCCGTATATCCTGCTATTTTTTTATCTGTTTACCCTGTTCACTTTTTATGCCATTCTGAAGAGCCTTCACGGAAAAATAAGCCGTTTTACCAATACCTATATGATTATTAACTTCTTAAAATTGGTTCTTTTTTCCATAATTATCTTTATTTATGCATACTTAAACCGTAATGATGCAGGTTCCTTTGTGATTACTTTTTTTGTTTACTATTTGTTTTTTACGGCTTACGAAGTGGTTTCACTTAACAAGGCAAACAAAAAGCTTTAAATTTCGCATGAGATTTTTTCGTAATTTTATAGCATCTAAAAACAAAAAACATGTTGGTTCAATGTGGTGTGGAAAATTGGTTTTATGTGTTGCTGGGTATTGCCTGGATAGTTTATTCCATTTACAAAGGTGCCAACAAAAACAAAAAACAGGACCAAAAAGCGGAACCCGTACAAAAAAAGTCTTCATTTTTTGATGACCTTTTGGAAGATTTTAATCAGGAAACAGTGCCTCAACCTGAAAGTGATGAAACCTTTGACACAAGAGTGCCTGAACCTGAGATTCTTGATGTATTCGAAAAAACACCTGACAAAACCATTGAGCCAAGCCCTGATCCGGGCAAAAAATTATCAGTTCAGGAAGGTGTCCCGGTAACGGAACCTTCTCCTACATCTTCGTTTTTCGAGCAAGAAGCCATGAAAAAACGAAAAAAAACAAGCCGTATAAATTTACGAAAAGCCGTAATTTATTCTGAAATACTCCACCGGCCCTACGAATAAAACAAATTTATTGCTATTTACTTAAATTTGTATCTTTGCAGCCGGTAAAGGCTCCTTTCTTTTAAAGAGGAGTCTTTTGTCATTTAATCGATTGAACCAAAAAAAATTAACATCATGGCAGAATCAAAATATTATACCGAAGAAGGCTTGCAGAAATTGCGTGATGAGCTGGAATATATGACTACTGTGGAACGGAAAAAAATATCAGAAGCCATTGCCGAAGCCCGTGACAAAGGCGACTTGTCGGAAAATGCAGAATATGATGCCGCCAAAGAGGCCCAGGGCCTGCTCGAACTAAAAATATCGAAATTGCGCGATATCATAAGCCATGCACGTATAATCGACGAATCGAAAATGGATGCCTCCAAGGTTTTGATTCTTTCAAAAGTGAAAATCAAGAACCTGAAAAATGGTGCTACCATGAATTACATGCTCGTTCCCGAAAAGGAAGCTGACCTGAAATCAGGTAAAATATCGATAAGCTCACCCATTGCCAAAGGATTGTTGGGTAAAACGGTCGGTGACAAAGTCGAAATTTCAGTTCCTGCAGGAATCCTCGAATTTGAAATTGTAGAAGTAAGCCGTTAATCCGGTCTTTTATTGAAATTCATCAAATCATTTTGTATTTTTGAAAAAAACTGATCATGGCAAGTATTTTCACAAAAATTGTAAAAGGCGAAATCCCTTCTTATAAAATAGCAGAAACAACTGATTATTATGCTTTTCTTGACATTAACCCGTTGGCAAAAGGGCATACACTGGTGATTCCTAAAAAGCAAATTGATTATATTTTTGATATTGAAGATGAGCTTTACAAGGGACTGTTTTCTTTTGCCAAAAAGGTGGGAAAAGCCATCGAATCGGTGGTGCCATGCAAACGCATGGGCATTACTGTTATCGGCCTCGAAGTGCCCCATGCCCACATTCACCTGATTCCGATAAATGGTCTTTACGATATGGATTTTAAGCAGCCAAAGCTAAAATTCAGTCAGGAAGAGTTTGAACAAATTGCTGCTGAAATCAGGGCTGCTTATGAAAAGATGTAAAAAATGAGATATAAAAAAAGCGTGTTATTAGCCATGCTTTTTTATTCATTTACTTTTGTGGCTCCTTAAACCGGTCGCCTGTTTTATCGATAATCAGTTTATACCAGTCTTCACCATAACCCGGTTGCTTCAATGTGGGAGTAACATATTTGTATCCTTTTGGAAGCGGCCTTTTGGTTTTAATGTTACCGTCCATATATTTCATAAACAGAAAATGATAGAGGTTTTTCCAGGTTTTAAACGTCTTTGAAGCCATACTGTTACTGTAAGTAGTCAGGTATTCGACAGCGGCCTTCGGATTTTTCGCGTAAAGCACTTTGGCACCTGCATCAACAGCAGGAATATCTTCTATAAATTGATTCTCCAACTTCGTTTGTACTTTTACAATATCGGGATGGATACGGTCCCATGCCGAATAAGCAAAATTCTCCACCTGATTAAAAATCCAAAAACCGGATGTTTCCGACCATTTCATCATGGAGCCGTTTCCCACCTTAAAATTATCAGGAACCTTGGTTATACTCGAATACATGGGCATGTAAACCGTACCGGATGCATCGTCAACGCCCCACCAAATAATGCCACCAATGGCGTCGGGAAGCCAGTTGCGCGACTGTGCCACAAAGGTAAAACCGGTTTGTTGGGTAGCAGTAGCTCTTTCGTTAAGATACTCCGTTCCATTTACTTTCCAGGTAAGCGGACGCCAGCGGTAAGGGCAATGAAAAGGGCCGGCACCAACATCTTTGCTCATATCCAGTTCGGTACCCTCCAAATGGTTACGCATAAAATGCATCATGTCTTGTAAGGTAACTTTCTTATCGGGTTTTACCCAAAGCGGCATGCGGTTGGTGGCATAGCCGTTTACATTTTTATCGCCATTGGCCAATTTTTTTCCATGTTCAATACTTCCTTTGGCATAATCCCAGTATTTGTCCATTCCTGATTTTACATCGTTAAACATAGTCCAGACCCTGATTTCACAAAAGCGTGCACCTTCAAAATCAACTGGGGCATATGTATCGGAAAAAGAAAAGTCCTTATTTTTTCCTTTGTACCAACCATGGTTACGGGCAAAAGAAATTATATCATCCGCATAAACGGTTGAAACCGAAGGATCATATATTTTATCTATATTTTTTGAAGTAATGGAAGTTTTCCCGTCAGCGAGCGGAAAAGTGGTAATACGTGCCTGGTTGGCATGTCCTGAAACATAACCGTCGGGAATACGCCGGGCTACCCAAACAGCACCTTTTTCAAATTTGCCTTTGCCAATCATTTCAAGTATCCAGGCTTCATTTTTATCCGCAATAGAAAAAGACTCTCCTTCGCTGTAATAGCCGTAACGGGCCACCAGGCCGGTCATAATTTTAATGGCATCCCGAGCCGATTTTGCCCGTTGTAAACCGAGATAGATCAAACTACCATAATCAACAGTAGCCGTTGGCTGATGTTGCAATTCAGCTTTTCCTCCGTAAGTGGTTTCGCCAATGGACACCTGATTTTCGTTCATATTTCCAATAACATTGTAGGTTTGATGTGCCTGCTCTATTTTTCCCAGGTATTTACCGGTATCCCATTCGTACACATCCATCATAGTACCTTTGGGCCAAACCCCGGCAGGCCAATGATAAAGCTCTCCGTAAAGTACATGTGAATCAGCATTGTATGAAATCATTACCGAACCATCTGCTGAGGCTCCTTTGGTAATTAAATAATTGGTACAGGCACTGGAATTAAAACCTAAAAAAATCAGAGCCGTAGTAAAAAGCAAAATTATTTGCTGCTTATTTTTACACATAATATTCTTTTTATAATTTCAAAAAAAACACAAAAATAAAGAATTAGTGAAAATGGACTTCTAACTAATCCATAATATAGGATAAATGTATATTTCTGTATTTTTTCAATGTGAGTTGTTTTCTAAATCGAATAATTGATTCATAAGGCCCCCGGGAAGCCATCAGGTTCATCATCCATTTGGGGATCTTCCCTCCAAGATTTATTTCTACCATAAATTCCACATGAACGGTTCCATTATCTTCCGGAACGATGGTCCATTGAGAAAGAGAATAAGGAATTCTGACATATCCCTCTTTGATAGGAATATATTCGGGTATTGCATATGAATTAATATGAATGATTTTATTTACGCTATCCTGTTTTAGATGACATTGTACAACTATATCACGATCGGCAACAGGCCAGGGGGCATCCGATTGTCCATAATACACCCAGAAAAAGGGGTTGTCAGATTCCAACAATTTGGCTGACTTATTTAAATAGATCCAGTTTTTATTATTGGGGGCGTCTTTAATAACAGCCACTATAGCAGACAAGGTAGTATGAATAGTAGTTTCTATTTTAATAATTTTAATCCCTGTATGTTCTGATTTTTTAGCATAAACAATCACTCCCCTGGTTTTTCGAACACAACGCCACGCTTGCCCCTGCACCTTAGATACCTGTAAGTTTACAAGCAGAAATACAAAAACGGTTATTTGGTTAAATATTCTCAAATTGCAGAGTTAAAGGATGCTGATACTCATCTTCTTATCTTTTTTCAATTGGTCTTTTAATGCCTCCAGGTTTTTAAACTTTTTTTCGTCGCGCATGCGGTCAACAAATTGAATAACGATGGTTTGTCCGTAAATATTCTTGTCAAAGTTAAAAATATTGATTTCAATGGTAAGGTTACCATGGTCAACAGTAGGTCTGACGCCGATATTGCTCATCCCTTTGTACATCTTACCATCGACCAACACGCGGCAGGCGTAAACACCGTTGGCAGCTATGAGTTTATACTCGTTTGCAATTTCGATGTTTGCGGTCGGAAAGCCAATACTGTGGCCAATATTATTCCCGTGGACAACTTTTCCTGCGATGGCATATTCATATCCCAACATCTCATTGGCCTCCCTAACATTTCCCTCATGCAATAGATTTCGGATCCGGGTAGAGCTCACGGCCACATCTTTCACAAAATACGGAGGGACTTCCTCTACCTTAAAGCCATATTTATCTTTAACTCTTTCGAGCAAATGAAGGTTTCCCTCTCTGTTTTTTCCAAAATGATGATCGTAGCCGATAATTATCTTATATGGGTGAACATATTTCACCACATAATTTGAAATAAATTTTTCCGATGAATTTCGCGAAAATTCCCGTGTAAAAGGAATAATAATCAAATGATCAATCCCCGCACGTTGAAGGCGTTCAAGTTTTTTTTCCTGTGTATTGATAAATTTCAAATCAATGCTGTCCTGATACAATACCAGACGGGGATGTGGAAAAAAAGTGATTACCACCGTTTCACCGCCACAAGCTTTTGCTTCAGCTTTCATTTGTTGAAAAATAGCCTGGTGCCCCAGATGTACACCATCAAAAGTACCGATGGTAACAATGGGGTGCTGAACCTCTTTAAAATCGGATATACAATGATAAACTTTCAATTTTCTATGCTTATTTACGCCGGTTAATCAATTGATGTTTAATAACATATTCTGCAATTTGCACTGCGTTAGTGGCTGCCCCTTTCCGTAAGTTGTCGGACACAATCCACAAATTCAGGCCGTTTTTCACCGAATCGTCTTTTCGAACCCTTCCCACAAAAACAACATCTTTTTCGTGAGCAAAAACGGGCATGGGATAAAGATTTTTGTCCGGATCATCCAAAACGGTAACTCCCGGCATCTCATTCAGTAAATACCGTACTTCATCCAATACAAAAGACTTTTTAAACGTAACGTTTACCGACTCCGAATGCCCACCGGTAACGGGCACACGCACAGCAGTAGCAGAAATAGCCAAATCATTATTTCCTAATATTTTACGGGTTTCATTCACCAATTTCATTTCTTCGGTAGTATATCCGTTTTCTTCAAAATCACCGGCATGGGCCAGCGTGTTTAAATCGATGGGATGCGGATAAGCCATGGGTCCTGTCTTTCCGGCACGTTCATTCATCAACTGATTAATACCCTTTACTCCGCTGCCGCTGACAGATTGGTAAGTAGAAACAACAATCCTGTCGATAGCAAACTTTCTGTGTAAAGGCGCCAAGGCCATTACCATTTGAATGGTAGAACAATTAGGGTTGGCAATAATATTATCAGATGATTTTATGATTTTTCCGTTAATTTCGGGCACAACCAAAGGAACCTTGGAATCCATGCGCCAAGCCGATGAATTATCAATAACCAGCGTACCGGCCTTTGCAAATTCCGGAGCCCATATTTTTGAAACATCGCCCCCGGCAGAAAACAAGGCAATATCAGGTTTCTCTTTCACTGCTTTTTTAATAGAGATCACTTCGATTTCCGAGCGATTAAAAAGGATATTTTTACCTACTGATTTTGGAGATGCTGCAGCGAGCAATCCTGTTAAGGGGAAATTTCTCTCCTCCAACACCTGAATCATTTTTCTACCCACCAAGCCGGTGGCTCCTACCACAACTACTTTCATTTAAAAAATTTTGTACTTTTATAGGTTCGTTGAAAACTCTTGCAAAAATATCAAAATAATGAAACCCACTCTTTTCCTTTTAATAATGATTCCCCTTTTTGCACAGGCACAAATCAGTGACGACTTCGGAGATGGTAATTTCACCCAAAATCCTGTCTGGTGGGGCAATGTTGATAAATTTGTTGTTAACACAGCACTACAACTTCAGTTGAACGATACCGCTTCCGGAACAGCCTGGATTGCTACTTCCTCCCGGGCTGACACGGCCATGGAATGGCAATGCTTTGTTAAAGCCGCTTTTAGTCCATCATCCAACAACTTTATCCGTATTTACCTAATGAGTGACGAAACTAATTTGAGTAAGCCCATGCACGGATATTTTTTACAATTGGGCGAATCGGGCTCAAAAGATGCATTGGAACTTTACAGGCAGGATGGGGATAAAACTGTTTCAATTTGCAGAGGAGTTAATGGGGAAATTTCCTCAGCTTTCAATATCCGCATAAAAATTATCCGGGATGGAAAAGGCCATTGGCAGCTCTTTTCAGATACGAGTGGGGGTACAGCATTCCGGCAGGAGGCCTCCGGCACTGACGATACTTATGTTTCGTCGTCCGCTTTTGGCTTTTATTGTCATTATACATCCAGCAACCGCACAAAAATATATTTCGATGATGTTTATGCCGGACCGGTGATATTGGACAAAACTCCACCTCAGCTTCAGAATATTACTGTTCTTTCTGATAGCAGCCTGATGTTGAAATTTGATGAAAGCCTGCTCGAATCCGTGGCATTACAGCCACAAAACTATCGGTTGCTCAGCTCGGCTAATCATCCAAAACACATTGAATTGTCTGGACATTCAACGGAGATACTATTGATTTTTCCAACAGTATTTTCAAACGGTATCACCGATACGCTTGAAGTATCAGGCTTGCAGGATGTGGCAGGAAACCGTATGAAAACCCAAAAGGTGCCGTTCACTTTTTATCACCCTCATGCTTTTGATATCGTGATTAACGAAATTATGGCCGATCCCACTCCGGCCGTAGGGCTTCCCGAATATGAATATATTGAATTATGGAACCAAAGCCGGGTAAATATTTCCTTAAAAAATTGGCAGTTACAAATCGGAAACAGCCGGAAAGTATTTGATGAAATGATTTTGCCTGCCGGCGATTTTCTAATTGTCAGCCGTACTGAGGCAGCTAACGCCTTCGCCGGTTCAGGTTTGTTTTACGGGTTCAACAGCCTGAGCCTTACAAACAGCGGACAGCAACTAAAATTACTTTCTCCCGACGGGGAAATAATTTCCCGGGTTTCCTATACCGACAGTTGGTATCGTGATGCAGGTAAGTCTGCAGGCGGATGGTCGCTCGAACAAATAAACCCCGAAAACGTCTGTTCTGGAGCAGAAAACTGGAAAGCTTCTGGGAATCCATCAGGTGGCACCCCCGGAAAGCCCAATTCTGTATTTAGCAATCTCGTTTTTTCACCTTTTATGGATCATTTTCAAATTCCCTCTAATCAGACAATCAACCTTTATTTTAGCCAGCAGATGGACGAAAAATCCATTGGCCAGCCCAATGCTTACAAAATTATACCGGAAAACATCTCTCCCGATAGTATACAAATTATTGGGCAATGGCCATCGGCAGTCGGTTTACATTTTCCCGACACTTTCGATAGTAGTACGGTTTATAAATTGCAAATAAAATCTTCCGTTAATAATTGTATGTCAATCCCTTTACAGGCTGATACCATCATCAGTTTTGGCCTGCCCCAACAAGCGGGAAATCGTGACATTGTCATCAATGAAGTTCTATTTAATCCATTGGCCGGTGGTGTTGATTATGTTGAATTATACAATCGTTCCGATAAAATTATCGACCTTGGCAGTCTTCGGTTGGGCAACGTAAAAATCAGTCCACCGGCTGCCAATGATACCCTTTTTTATCCGGTAAACCGTCAGCAAAAACTTTTCATGCCCCATACCTATCTTTTACTGACATCTTCCCCCGAAATTGTCAAAAATCAATACTTCACCAATAATACAAAGGCCTTCTTAAGAATGAAACCTTTCCCTAATTATGGGGACAAAGAAGGTATTGTAATGCTGCGACAAAATAATCTATTGATCGATCAATTTCATTACTCCGAAGACATGCAATATCCCCTTTTAAACTATAAGGATGGTGTGGCGCTGGAACGTATCAGTTTTGATGGCGTGACTAACGACAAAAACAACTGGCATTCTGCTTCGGAAACCGTGGGTTTTGGCACACCGGGCTATAAAAATTCACAATTTATATCCGATTCGGCAACCGGTAATGAAATTCAAATAGATCCGGAAATCTTTTCACCCGATAATGATGGTTATCAGGATGTTTTACCCATAAAATATAATTTTCCGGAAGCAGGATACACATTGACCATCAACATTTTCAACTCATCAGGACAACTCATCAGGCAGCTTGTTAATAATGAGTATATGGGGACAAAAGGCATGATTTCCTGGGATGGTTTGATGGACAACAACACCAAAGCACCCGTTGGAATTTATATACTTTATATTCAGATTGTCGATCTGAAAGGAACTGTAAAACACTATAAAAAGACAGCGGTATTGGCCGGAAGAATCGGAAATTAGGTTAAACTGAGGTTATTACTCCACTGTAACCGATTTAGCGAGGTTACGAGGCTGATCCACATTACATCCCCTGAGGATAGCCATATGATAAGCCAGTTTTTGCAAAGGAATAGTAGCCAAAAGCGATACAAACATTTCTTCGGTTGCGGGGATTTCGACAACATAATCTGCCATTTTCCGAACGGTTTCATCCCCTTCGGTTACAATGGCAATTACCTTTCCGTTACGTGCTTTTACTTCCTGGATATTGCTAACCACTTTATCGTAAATTCCGGTATTGGGGGCAACAAACACAACCGGCATATCCTTGTCAATCAATGCAATGGGGCCGTGTTTCATTTCAGCAGCAGGATAACCTTCGGCATGGATGTAAGAAATTTCTTTCAATTTTAAAGCCCCCTCAAGAGCCACCGGGAAATTATAGCCCCTTCCGAGATACAGGAAATTTCGTACATCTTTAAATTCATCAGCAATTTTTTTAACCTGATCATGACATTGTAAGGCTTTATCCACTTTTTCGGGGATTGCATTCAATTCATGTAACAACTCCATCCAACGTGAAACAGGAATCGTTGCCCTGATTTGGGCTAACCGCAGAGCCAGCAGAATAAGTACCGTTACCTGAGCCGTGAAGGCCTTTGTAGAAGCTACTCCAATTTCGGGGCCGGCATGGGTATAAGAACCGGCATCGGTAACACGGGCAATAGACGAACCCACCACATTACAAATACCAAGAATAGTAGCGCCCTTTTCTTTGGCCAAAGCAATAGCTGCCAAGGTGTCGGCAGTTTCGCCCGACTGTGAAATCGCAATCACCACATCTTCTTCGGTAATAATTGGATTTCGATATCTAAACTCGGAAGCATATTCTACCTCAACAGGAATCCTGGCAAGATCTTCAATCAGGTATTCACCCACTAAACCAGCATGCCACGAGGTCCCGCAAGCCACAATGATAATCCGTTTGGCATGGGCAATCTTTTGTTCGTAATCAACCAGGCCACCCAAAGAAACAATGCCTTTCTCAGCATGAAGGCGCCCGCGCATACTGTCGCGGATAGAACTGGGCTGTTCGAAAATCTCTTTCAACATAAAATGCTCATATCCACCTTTTTCCAGCTTGTTAATATCCATTTCAAGCGCTTGGACATAAGGGTTTTTTTCCTGATTTTTAATATTTTTTAGGTGAATTTGCTCACCGCGCCGCATCACAGCCACATCTTCCTCCGAAAGGTAAATAACTGATTTTGTATATTCAACCAACGGGGTAGCATCGGAAGCAACAAAAAATTCATCTTTACCGATCCCAATTACCATAGGGCTTCCTTTACGTGCAGCAATAAGCAAATCGGGATCATCTTCCGACAAAAGGACCATGGCATAGGCGCCGGTTACCTGATTTAAGGCAATACGTACAGCTTCCTCCAATTCCACTTTTTCATTAATTTGTATATCTTCAATCAGGTTTACAAGTACCTCAGTATCAGTGTCCGATTGAAAGTGATATCCCCTGTTAATTAAAGCTTTTTTAAGTACTGCATAATTTTCAATAATCCCATTGTGAATGATGGCCAGTTTTTTGCTTTGAGAATAATGGGGATGGGCATTGATGCTATTAGGTTCGCCATGGGTGGCCCAACGGGTGTGTGCAATGCCAATAGTGGCGTGCAGATTTTCATTCCGGGCAAAGTTTTCCAAATCGCTAACACGCCCTTTGGTTTTAAATACCGATAAACCTCCATTTAATAAAGCTACTCCGGCACTGTCGTAACCACGATATTCTAACCGGTGAAGTCCTTTTATTAAAATGGGGTAAGCCTCACGGGGACCAAGGTAAGCAACAATTCCACACATTTTTGAACGGTTTAATTAATTGAATAAATAGCAATTACTATGGCTGAGAATACAAAAATAAAACAATTATTTCAGTTTGGTATAAATCAGCTTCAATTTGGCACGCACAAGGGTGTCATTGTCGGGATGCGGACCACCAAAAATAAATCGCTGAGGCTGAATGGAACCATTGTTTACAAATAACAACAAACCCAGGTCATTTTGTGTGGTATCCTGAATTAACGATTGAATATAATGTGTAATCCTGAACTCATAATCATTAGAAGCAGCATTGTATGAACCACCAAAATAATCGCTGCCTTCGCTTTCGTCGTACAATGTATTATAAGTTGAGTCGGAAGCAATATGAATCAAGGATAAATTTGCCGGAGCACCCAAATACGGGTCTTTTTCAAGTCCGGGAAGGATCAGCTTTGCTTCATTAACAGCAATTTTACCCAACCGTGCAAAATTCTTAACTTCAGGAAAACGGATAATAGTTTTTACACCGGCCAGGCCCTGAACATAAAATTGAGTCCTGCCCAAAGCCGTATCATGGTTTACAACTTGATTAACAAAGGATTGTGAGCCTTTAGAGAAGTCATGCTCATAATGACTGATTCGCGCCATAGATGAACTGATTTTATAAGCATAACGTAACGAATCATTATCGTCATTTGAATAATAAATAGTTAGTACTGAATAAGGCGAATTGGTGTTAAATGAAACCAGAGCACCGTCGTTGTTAACCCGGTCGGTGGTAAGGTACAATCCTTTAAAATAACCCATAAATAATTCATTGCTATCCAAAACGGTGGAATCGGCATTCAGCAATTTATTTCCCAATGCATCGGAAAGATCACTCAAGCGTATTCGAATAACATTGTGAACGGTATCTTTTCCGACAATTGCTTCATTTTTATTTTGAGGTTGAAATGTATAGTCGGCATAATCGGTTGAAAACACTGGAACCGTACGATTTGAGTAGTAAACACTATCATAAAAAATGTCATTTTTCAACTCGTAAACATGGAGATGCAAGTTCGTTGTACTATCGCCGTAAATACTTCCAAATGAAAGCTGTAACACCAATGAATCTAACCGTGGATTTTTACCAAAATCATGTCCCACGGTGGATTGGATAATCTTAGTATAAAAATCGGCTTTGGTTTCCCCAAATACGGGATCATTAATACTTCCCAAATAAGAGTTAACCAGTTCATCGGATCGAGTAGTATCGATGGGTGCGGAATACACCACCATATCGGCAGTATCGGAATAAAACACCTGAAGTGTACTGTCGGGTAAAAGATCGGCACCCAATTTATCGGGGACTTTTGTACAAGAGGTAATAAACGCAGCTGCAAGCAAAAAAACAACCGACAATAAAAAAAGGGGCATTTTCCTCTGCCCGTAAGACTTAATTGGCTTCAATAATTTGGTCATAAAACTGGTTGTACTCATCAAAATAACCTTCATCTCCCTTATAATCTAAAATTGGTTTTCCACTGGCCTGAGCATATTCAAGCAACTCATCATTAATTTTTTCTTCACCGATAATAAACGCATCTGCAAAATCCATGGCACCTTTCATCAACGAAATGTAATTTCCATTATTGTAATAGCCGAGTAATTTGTCAGGAATACCATTCATTTTAATTTTATCGACAAAACCGGATTCAAATGATTCGTTAAAACCATCATTGTATAATGAAAGAATAATTTTTGAATCGGCAAAAAGGGGATTGTCTTTATATGCGGTTCGTACAAAAAGAGGCAACAAACCCGAGAACCAACCGTGACAATGGATTACATCAGGAGCCCATCCCAGTTTTTTAACGGTTTCGAGTACCCCTTTTGAGAAAAATATGGTACGCTCATCATTGTCATCAAAAAATTTCTCTTTGGCGTCCCTAAAAATAAATTTACGATGAAAAAAATCTTCATTTTCAATAAAATAAACCTGCATACGAGCCTGCTGTATAGAAGCTACCTTAATAATCAAAGGATGGTCAATATCTTCAATAATCAGGTTCATCCCCGATAAGCGGATAACCTCGTGAAGCTGGTTTCGTCTTTCATTTACAAGTCCGAAGCGGGGCATAAACACCCTGATTTCTTTTCCTGATTCCTGAATTTTTTGCGGGAGGAAACGTCCTATTTTACTCATGTGTGATTCAGGTAAATAGGGCATAATCTCTTGTGCTACAAAAAGCACCCTTTTCTTACTCATTGTTTTTAAATTTAGAGATTTTAGCTGTGCAAAAGTAGTGAAAATATTCCACCGCTTCAACTAAAGCCACAGACAATCACGCAAAAGCAAACCTGAGGCTATTTAAAAGGCCTTTAAAAAAGCATAGAAACAGAAAGAAAAACGAGTTTATCCTTTCACAAAAATGGCTTTAATAATATCGGAAGCTATTTTCGGATTTTCTTTCAGACGCCTTGTTGAATACGGAAACCAATCTTCGCCGAAAGGGACATAAACACGCAACCGATGTCCCTTATCAATAATACTTTTTCTTAAAGCAGGAGTTACACCATAAAGCATCTGAAATTCATATTTATCTTTAGGAACTTTATATTTTTCCAACAATTTATAAGCCCCTTCAATCAATGGCACGTCATGGGTGGCAATACCCGGATAAATGTTATTTTTTAACATAAATTCCAGGTTTTCCAAATAATGGGCATTAATTTCCTCATACTTTTTATAGGCAATTTCTTCCGGCTCTACATAAATTCCTTTACATAAACGAAAGTTGAGCGGGGAATCTTCGCTGTGGATGTCCATCAACTTTTTAATGTCATCGGGAGTACGACGCATATAGGCTTGTAAAACCAAACCAACATGGTTTGGAAACTCCTTTTTCAATCGTCTAAAGATTTCAATTTCACGATCCACACAGGAAGAATCTTCCATGTCGATACGGACAAAATTACCTGCCTCCGCTGCTTTTTTCACGATATCACGCATGTTTTTATAACAGGCCTCTACATCCAAAAGTAAACCAAACATACTGGGTTTCAGCGAGTAGTTTCCTTTAATCTTGTTCTTTTCGATGGTCTCGACAATGTTGAGGTACTGGTTGCGGTTTTTCTCAGCTTCACTCAATTTGTTAATAAACTCACCCAATAAATCAATTGTTACCATGTAACCTTCGGCATTCAGTTTTTTGGCCACACGAACCGCATCATTGATAGTTCGTCCGGCGATATATCGCTTCGAAAACACCCACACCAATTGCTTGGGCATATGGGGTAAAATGTAGGCAATCATTTTGTTAAACCACATCATAGCTGTATAATTTATTATCCGGAAGCAAAATTATATTTTAATTCAGAATTCCAAACAGTAAAAAGCAATTTATACTCTTTTCAAACAGATTGTGCAACATTCACAACCGTATCAAAAACAGCTTTCCCCGAAAAATCAAACAACATGCAACATGACAACAATCCTAAAAAGTATTTTCGCTATATCTGTTTCAGATATAAGCCTTTAAAAAATTTGTTAAAACGAATTATTATCTATAATTTTGCCGCCCAATTTTGATGAGGTGAAAAAGAACAGTGATTTTATAATACCCTTTAAAGGCTTGGGACTTGGGGAACATCACTACGACTTTGAGATAGATAAACCGTTCTTTGAAAGTTATGAGTTGCTCAACATCCGGGGCGGACAATTGAAATTGTCGGTAGAGATGGAAAAAGAATCCAATTTAATGGTTTTTCTTTTTCATTTTAGCGGTGCGGTAATTTTGCAATGCGATCGTTGCTTAGAAGATTATTCCCAAGCACTTACCGGTGATTTTCGTCTGATTGTAAAATTTGCCGAAAAATTTGAAGATGTCTCGGATGAAATGATTACTATTCCTTTTGACGAAAACAGGATGGACTTAAAGCAATATATTTACGAATATATTAATCTGATGTTACCTATTAAAAGGGTACATCCTGATGATGAAAACGGAAATAGTACCTGTAAGCCCGAAATGCTTGACAGGTTGGACAAACATACAAAACACACGACCGACCCACGATGGGACGCATTAAAAAAATTGAAAACAAATCAGTAGAAAAATTTAAAAATAAGTAAAATGGCACATCCAAAAAGAAAAATTTCAAAAACAAGAAGAGATAAAAGAAGAACGCATATCAAAGCACATGCCCCTGTTTTGGCTACCTGCCCTACAACCGGTACTGTGCACGTTTATCATCGTGCTTATTACGTTGATGGCGACCTTTATTATAAAGGTAAATTGGTGGTTCCTGCTGCTGAAGCTTAGTTATTAATTCATTTTAAAAGTACGGCACAAGTTTTAAATTACTTGTAACCAGAGATGAAACAAAATTGTAAAGATTGTAAAGCCCTTTCTTAAAATTAAGTCAGGGCTTTTTGTGATTTTTTAAATAAATCGAAAAAAATCATAAACATTTGTACAACATCTGATGAAATACTTATTTTTGTTGCTTTAGAAATAAAAAGAAAGATTATATATGGCAAAATTAAGAGCCGCCATAACAGGTATTCATGCCTGGGCCCCGGCAGATATTCTTACCAATAAGGAACTTGAGAAAATGGTGGATACCACCGACGAGTGGATAACCTCCCGGACAGGTATTAAAGAAAGGCATATTTTAAAAGGTAAAGGCCTGGGCACTTCCGACATGGGCGTGGAAGCGGTAAAAGGTCTGCTTAAAAAAACAGGCACTACTCCCGATGAAGTTGATTTGCTAATATGCGCTACGGTAACACCGGACATGCAATTTCCTGCAACTGCCAATATTATCAGTGACAAAGTGGGTATCAAAAATGCCTTTAGTTTTGATATGAATGCAGCTTGTTCGACTTTTATTTTTGCTTTAGTTACCGCTTCAAAATACGTAGAATCAGGTGAATATAAAAAAGTAATTGTAGTGGGTGGTGATAAAATGTCTTCCATCACCGATTATACCGACCGGGCAACATGTGTTATTTTTGGCGATGCCGCCGGTGCTGTTTTGCTGGAACCCACAACTGATGAAATCGGGATTATGGATCACCGGTTTTATACGGATGGTTCGGGACGTGTGCATTTGCACCAAAAAGCCGGAGGGTCGGTAAAACCTGCTTCTCACGAAACGGTAGATGCCCGCGAACACTTTATTTACCAGGAAGGGCAACCGGTTTTTAAATTTGCCGTTACCAATATGGCCGATGTAGCTGTTGAAATCATGGAACGGAACCATTTATCATCGGATGATATTGATTGGTTGGTTCCTCATCAGGCTAACTTACGCATTATTGAGGCAACCGCCCGCAGGATGAAACTGGATAAAAACAAGGTGATGATTAACATCCAGCGGTATGGAAATACCACCAACGGTACCATCCCTATGTGTTTGTACGAGTGGGAAAACCAGTTAAAGAAAGGTGATAACCTTGTTCTTGCTGCTTTTGGTGGCGGATTTACCTGGGGTGCCATTTATCTGAAATGGGCTTACGACGGAAAAAGATAAAAACACGTAAACCTTTTGAATAAGAAGGTCTATGAACCGGCCTGAATATTATTGGCCGTGTTATTCATGGTACTACCCCGGACAATAAGGTTAGTATCAATAATGTGGATTTGATTATGGTTTTCCTCCGGATTTTCAATACGACGTATCAATATATCGGCTGCCACCTGGCCAACCCGTGAAAGCGAGTGATGAATAATAGAAATTGCCGGTTTATACATTAGAGAAATCGGCCCGTCACTAAAACTGATAATTCCCACCTGCTCAGGAATACTTATTTTAAGTTCTTGCAAGGCCGGGATAATCCCTGTTAGTACCTCGTCGCTGATACTCATAATGCCATCAGGTACATCCTTGGTTGCAAAAACATCAAAAGTCTTAGCCCTGGCTTCTTCGGCATCATCTGCAAAAATTATAGAATGTTCCTGCATATTTCTTTCATCAAGTGCTTTCTTAAAACCATCAAGACGCTGTTTGGTAATATCTAAGGAAGGATTCCCCCCGAAATAAGTTAATTTTTTGCGTCCGGTTGTAATCAGATGTTTAGTAGCTGAATATGCCGCTCTTTTACCATCTATAATTACTTTTGATTTTCCATAGTCTTTACAAACACGATCTAGAAAAACAACAGGAATCCCATCTTCCTCTAGGCGTTCAAAATGATCATATTTTTGTGTCTCTTTTGAAATGGCCACCAATAATCCGTCAACCTGACTGGACAACATGAGCTCAGTATTTTGCACCTCTCTTTCATAAGACTCATTGGATGAGAGGACAATGACGTTGTAGCCATACTTATAACAATATTCAGAAATACCTTTAACCATAGAAGGGAACGAATACAAAGTGATTTCCGGTATAATCAACCCTATTATTTTACTGTAAGAATTGCGCAAACTAAGTGCAAAAGCATTTGGGTTGTAATGCATGCGTTGAGCCAGATTTCGAATCTGCTCTTTTCTTTCAGGACTGATGTCCGGATGATTACGCAACGCTCTTGAAACAGTTGTATGCGACACACCTATTTTATTGGCAATATCTTTTAAGGTAACCCTATTCCTTCTTTTTCGAGGCATTCTTTGGTATTTATAGGCTAAAATATAGAAATTACTTCTACTACTAAAATCTTTGACAACAAATAAGGCGAATAATTTTTTATTAACAATACTAATTACTTATCAACAATTAAGGTGTGCGTTCAGGTGTGCGTTAAAAACGCGTACGCTTTCTATTGTTTTACAGGCAATTAATGATTTATTTTTGGGTTTAATTAATATTATTCATCAAAAAATAATTGCTATGAAACAGATTGTCCGATTTATTCTTGTCATTCTAACCCTGAGTTTTTCGGTTGGGTTAATGGCACAAGGTACCCTACAAGGTACGATTAATTCAAAAAAAGGGCAACCGCTTGTCGGTGCCACTGTTTTACTTAAAGGAACTACAACGGGAACAACTACCGATTTTAACGGAAAGTATTCACTTCAGGTTCCGGCTGGAAAAAACACGCTTTCTGTCTCCTATACAGGATTCAAACCTGTGGAGTATGAATTCAATATTAAAGATGGGGAAACGATTTCCAAAAACTTTGTTTTAGCAGAGGACCTTCTTTCACTTGACCAGGTTGTTGTAACTGGTGTCCAAAACAACAAAACCAAATTGCAATCCAGTGTGGCTATTACAACAATTTCTGCAAAGAAAATTACAGAAGTTGCTCCCCGAAGTGCTGCAGACCTGATTAAAGCAGTTCCCGGATTTTATGTAGAAAGTTCAGGGGGAGAAGGTAATGCCAATGTATTTGCACGCGGACTTCCCAGTTCAGGAGGACTTCGTTATGTTCAACTTCAGGAAGATGGTTTACCTGTTTTTGAATATGGAGACCTTATGTTTGGAAATACTGATATTTTTCTTCGTGTTGACCAGAATGTTGGCAGGGTTGAGGCCATTAGGGGAGGTTCTGCTTCCATCCTAACAAGTAATGCTCCCGGTGGAATAATTAACTTTATTTCCAAAACAGGTGGTGAAACAACAAAAGGTGCTTTTACGGAAACTATAGGGTTAACTTATTTACATTCACTAACGGGTTTTGATATCGGTGGGCCGATATCGAAAAATCTTCGTTACCACATTGGTGGTTTTTATCGGGCTGATGATGGTATTCGTTCTCCCGGATACACAGCAAATAACGGGGGTCAAATTAAAGCAAACCTTACTTACCTCTTTAAAAAAGGGTATGTGCGTTTGAGGGGGAAATTGTTAAACGACAGAAATATTGCTTATCTTCCTATTCCTTTGCAAGGAGATCCTGCCACATCTATCCCGGGATTTAATGCCAATTATGGTACAATGAAAAGTCTGGATCTAATGAGACTGCATGCTACTACTCCAACCGGTACAGAAGTAAATGAAAACCTGGCGGATGGAATGAATCCTAAAGTAGTTACTCTCGGGGGTGAAGCCTTTTTCAATTTAGGTAGTAACTGGAGCTTTAAAGATAATTTCCAAAAATCTATAATAAAAGAACAGTTTAACTCCATTTTTGCAGTAGATGGCCCAACTAGTGCCAGTGATTATGCCAATAATATGGGACTGACAAATTATCATTATGCCTATGCAGACGGATACAATGCCGGGGTGCCTATTAACAACATGAGTACACTGAATGGTAACGGATTAGTCGGAACTTATGGATGGTGGGCCGTTGACCTTCCTCTTGAACAATTTGCCAATGATTTTAAATTAACCAAGAAATTTAAAAACAATACTTTGACGGGTGGTTGGTATTTTTCAACTAATCAGGTCGCTGCAAAATGGTGGTGGCATAATATGCTGGTTGACATCTCAGATAACACACGTAAATTGAATCTGGTTAATGATGCAACAGGTCAATCACTTACAACTGACGGTTATTCACAATACGGATCACTATATCGCGATTATTATGCATTAACCCGCATCAACGCTTTATACCTTAATGATGAATGGGATATTGGCAAGCTAACTATTAATGCCGGCTTACGTTATGATATAGGTAGTACTTATGGCTATACCGAAAAAACAGCAACTTATTCTTACGATGTTAATAATGATGGCGTTATTTCACCGGCTGAAAAAGGTGTACAGTATGGGACCGGGAATTTTATCCCTGTTAGTTATAAATACAATGTTTTATCCTGGTCGGTAGGTCTTAACTATCAATTTAACAAACAGACCGCTATTTTTGCCAGGGCCAGTAAAGGAAACCGTGCCCCGGCTGACCGTGCTTATGCCTTTGGTGGAACTGAATCAACAGTAAACGGATTTCCCGCTTCAACGAGAGTTGAAGGAATTTACCAATATGAATTGGGATTAAAATATAATTCTTCAAAGATTGGTCTTTTTGCAACAGGATTTTATAGCTATTTTAATAACATAAAATTTACTGATTTTGTTCAGCAAAACGGAGTACTGACCGCTATCCAGCAGACTTATAACACTTCAGCCGGAGGCTTGGAATTAGAAGCTGTTGCTAAATTTGGAAATTTGAATTTGTCCTTTACCGGAACTTATCAGGATATGAGGTATCACAACTGGATTTATCATCAAGATCTAAACGGTAACGGTGTAATTGATGCCGGTGAGACATTTGATTTTAACGGACATGTTATTCAGCGTTTACCTAAACTGTATTTTACTTTCCGTCCTTCGTATCAAATTGGTCGTCTTAATGCCAGTATTACATGGCAATATTTCGGGAAACGTTACACAAACCCTGCAAATAAACAAGTACTTCCTCAATTCTCACAAATTAATGCTCAGCTAGATTTCGCAATCAGTAAGCATGTTAGCGTTACCGCATCTGGAAACAACCTTTTCAATGTGATTGGTTTGACCGAAGGAAATCCAAGATCGGGCTTAACAAGTGTCAACAGCCAGTACTTTTATGCAAGACCAATTTTAGGCCGTTCGGCTGTTTTGTCATTCAAATATAATTTTTAATAAGGATAATGTCCTTAAAATATTTTTGTAAACATAACTTTTAATTAGATTGGTTCTCATGTGATAGTTTTGTTACATTACTATATTACCCGGGTTTCATCCGGGTAATATAGTATTGATATACCAAGTTTATGTCGGAATGGACTATTAAAATCTTCTTTTAAAATTATTAATTTTTAAGTGGGATATCCGGTCATAACTCTCAAAATGCACAATATTTTTGCAAACGGCTGTTTATCAGCCCGATCAGAAATACCACGGGTGATGATAAGATACCCCAATTGAGTAATATACTTGAATATGGTGGGAGATATTATAAACTTAACTGATGAATATCGTCAAACAGCCGGAAATATCGTGGAACCCCTTTTGGATGAAATAAAGGAAACAAATGGTATTTTCAATATTTCTGTAGCCGGAGAATCCGGAGCCGGGAAATCAATTACAGCTGCTGCAATTGCCGAGCAGCTGGAAAATAATGGCATAAAAGTAAAAATATTTCAGCAGGATGATTACTTCCGCCTGCCTCCTTTGTCAAACGATCAGGAAAGAAGAAAGAATATAGCCCGGGTTGGGACAAATGAAGTAAACCTAAGTTTATTAGACCAGCATCTAACAGAGGCGAAGCAAGGGAAGGAAATAATTGAAAAACCTTTGACTATCTACGCTGAAAACAAGATTACCACTGAGGTCTTTGATATGACAGGCATTAAAGTCTGTATTGCCGAAGGAACTTACACTTCCTTACTTAAAAATGTTGACCGACTTATTTTTATCGACCGTAACTATAAGGATACCTATAAAGACCGTCATAAAAGAGGCCGCGATGCGAGTGATCCGTTTATTGAAAAGGTTTTAGAAATAGAACACAGTATTATTCATAAACATAAAGCGCTGGCCGATATAATAATTGATAAATCTTTTAATGTTCATTTTATAAAATAAACAATACACTTTTTAAACCCTTGAAAATGTTTTTTAAATTGTATTCATTAAGATAAGGATTGACAGCGTTTTGTTGTAATGTTGTCCCGGCATTAAAGTAGAAACACTAAAATATGAATAAACCACGCTTGAGTTTTTGGCAAATCTGGAATATGAATGTTGGGTTTTTGGGTATCCAATTTAGTTTTGGATTGCAGCAAACAGCCATTAATCCTATCTTTTCATTTTTGGGCGCCCACAATGCCCAACTTCCATTATTAAACCTTGCAGGGCCAGTTACAGGTTTAATTATTCAACCGCTTATTGGTGCCGTATCGGATAAAACGTGGTCGTTTAAATGGGGGAGGCGAAAACCCTATTTTTTAGTCGGAGCTATTTTGGCCAGTCTCTGTCTGTTTGCATTTCCCTTTAGTCCTGCTTTATGGGTTGCCGTATTTTTGCTTTGGATTTTAGATGCAGCCAACAACACCGCCATGGAACCTTACAGGGCTTTTGTGGGAGACAAACTTCCTGATGAACAATATAATATAGGGTTCCAGATGCAAAGCCTTTTTGTAGGTGCCGGCATCGTTTTGGCCAATGCTTCCATATTTTTATTCCAAAAATGGTTTGGGGATGTCGCTGTTAAGGTTGCTGCAGACACCATCCCCACTTGGTTGTACTATTCCTTTTTTATTGGGGCAATTGCTTCTGTGACCACCATCCTGTGGTCGGTTCTAAAAACTCCTGAGATACCTCCTTCAGATAAAGAAATAAAAGAAATTCAGGAATTTAATAAGGATAAACCCAATCAACTAATTCAGATATTAAGCGTTGTTGTGGTTATTTTTTCAATACCGCTGGGGCTGGGCATGTTGATAGCCTACTATTTATTTCCTATCCTGCTTAAGGAATACTACTATTTGGTTGTTTTAATGTTGATAATAGCCATTGTTTGGTTGTTCGCCCTATTTAAAATGGTAAAAAGAAATAAACGCAATAGCATGATAAAAAGGCTGGGAGACTTGTTGGGTCCTATCATAGAAGCTACAGATGCTATATCCGAGATGCCCAAATTGTTGCGACAGCTTTCCGTGGTTTATTTCTTTCAGTGGTATGCATTGTTTATATATTGGCAGTTTGTAGCTCCTATGTCTGTGGAGAGCATGGGTATCTCAGAAGGAGCTGCTCTTGGGCATGCAGCCTTTCTGAATATGGTTTACAACGCAACCACAATGGTTGTGGCTCTGGTACTGGTACCTTTTGCTGCTAAATATGGCAATAAACGGGTATATTCGGCAAGTTTATTCTTCACCGGTTTAGCTATGCTGAGTTTGCCTTATATCCACAATCGTTGGTTACTCATCATCCCCATGATGTTTTTTGGTATCGGTTGGGCAGCGATGATGGGAATTCCTTATTCGATGGCTTCCAAAGTAATACCTCAGGATAGAAGAGGCGTTTACATGGGGATTATCAACATGATGATTGTGATTCCTATGCTCATTCAAACCATAACTTTTGGACCAATCATTAAAAACTTTTTAAACAACTCGGCCATCAATGCGATTCTATTTGGCGGAGTGTTCTTTTTGATTGCCGGAACCCTGGCTATGTTTTTAAGTAACAGTAAAGTAAGCACTGAGTAAAACAAAATAAAATGTCGGTAAAAAACAAAGTTCAGTTGATTACCTATCCTGATTCGATGGGAGGAAATATCAAAACTCTTCACAAGGTTTTGAAAAAACACTTTGATGGAATATTTCAGGGAGGAATTCACCTGTTGCCCCCTTATACGTCGTCGGGAGACAGAGGCTTTGCACCTATTTCATATTTTGAAATAGAGCCTGCCTTTGGCAATTGGCAAGATGTCAAAGCTTTGGGAAAAGAATACGATTTATTGTTGGATTTTATGGTCAATCACATTTCAAAAGCATCGCCTTTCGTGAAGGACTTTTTGCAAAAAGGAAGACAGTCGCAATACGCCGACATGTTTTTGACCTTAGACAAACTTTGGCCTGACGGGAAGCCGGTACAGCAGGACATAGACCGGATGTTTTTGCGCAGAAAAGTGCCGTATTCCACTTTTACAATTGCGGATACCGGTCAAAAAGAAACTTTGTGGACCACCTTTGGCAAAACAGACCCCTCGGAACAAATAGATTTAGATGTTCAGGCGGCGATTACTAAAACATTTTTCAAAGAAGTTTTTACCTTTTTCAGTCATAACAATATACGGATAGTGCGTCTCGATGCCGTGGGTTATGTCATCAAAAAGATGGGAACAAGCTGTTTCTTTGTGGAGCCCGATATTTACCGGTTCATAGATGAAATCAAGGCCCTTGCCGATGGGTTAGGTATTGAGCTACTTCCGGAAGTTCATGCCCAAATTAACACGCAGTATAAACTCTCGGAGCGGGGTTTTTGGATTTATGATTTTGTTTTGCCCTACTACATTCTGGAAGCTGTTATGTTTCATAAAACGGACCGGCTGGTGGATTATTTGCGCGACAGGCCACACAGTCAGTTTACCATGCTGGATTGCCATGACGGGATTCCCGTAAAACCCGATTTGGATGATTTAGTATCCTCCACAGATGCAAAAAAAGTTGTAGATGTTTGTGTAGAACGGGGAGCTAACCTCAGCCTGGTTTATTCCGATAAATATAAAAGTCCGGATGGTTTTGATGTCCATCAAATAAGATGTACAATTTATAGTGCCCTGGGTCAGGAAGACGATGCTTATATACAGGCAAGGGCCTTACAATTGTTTACGCCCGGGATTCCACAAATATATTATGTGGGGTTGTTATCGGGGAAAAATGATACACAAGGTGTTGCCAAAACAGGCGAAGGGCGCGAAATTAACCGGCACAATTATACCGAGCAGGAAATTGAGCAGGCTGTCCACCGGGAAGTGGTGCAACGATTACTCAAACTTATTGAATTCCGGAATACACATCCTTCTTTTGAAGGCACGTTTTCGGTAAGCAAACCGCAAGATTACGAATTAGAACTCAAATGGGTTCAGGATAAAAGATATAGTATCTTGTGGGTTGACCTGAAGTCACATCAGTCCACCATTTCGTATAACGACAAACAAGGAAAAGAACACACCTGTTTTATTTGATTGTCATTGGATGATTTCAACTTTATTCCTAATAAAATAACGGTATAATGTTTAATGAACCGAACCGGTATTTTTGATTTTAAACTGATAACTAAACGTTACTAATGCACTTATTGAAGCTTTGATGTAGTCGGCCCGCGCTTTATAAAGCATGGGCCCCAGAGCCAAATCGAAAGTAAACTGTTTGCCAAGGTATCTCCTGAAACCCCATTCCGGAGTTACTGTGAAAGCTGATTCCACACTATTATCATAATTAGAAAATACCCCAAAAAGAAAAGTGCAGTTCAGTGCCACATAATTTGCCGAATTAAAATCAATTTTCTTGTTTTTAGACAACCTTTTGGCCATATTGTAATAAATCCGGGGCTCAACGCCAACAACCGGAAAAAAGGCAAAAGAGATACCATCAAAGCTATTCCAGGAAAAACCGCTATTCATTCCGCCAAAAACGTTAATCACTGTTTTGTTTGAAACGGGAAATTCTCTGGCATAATCAACAAGTCCAAAAAGTTTGACATCGATACTGCTTGTTTTTACTACTTTTTGTGAAAACGCTGCGTTGCTGACAAATATCAACAATAACATGGATAACACTGCTACTTTTTTCATATAACAAATTATAAAGGGTTAAAATTGCGAAAAATCTGCAACTATTGTGCCAGTTGCCGGTTTCAGAAGGATTTTATCCGGGATTAATAAAAATTCCGAGGCCCAGCCATTGCACTTTCCGTATTTCGTAAACTCCATAGGGCAAATGCCCGTGATAGTATTGCAAAAATATTTTCAACG
This sequence comes from uncultured Bacteroidota bacterium, assembly GCA_913055825.1. Lineage (GTDB taxonomy): Bacteria > Bacteroidota > Bacteroidia > Bacteroidales > F082 > Sulfidibacterium. The sequence continues at coordinate 6,770 of CAJXKB010000008.1, read as the reverse complement.
GACGTTTTTCTGTTCTGCCCAATTGCAGTCCGAAACCCATATTAAATCCGGGATTAAAACCGTTTTGTTGATATGCTTTTATATCCAGGCCACCAATAAGCGCCCTTTTTTGTTGACCGCCTAAATATTTCGTTAAAAAGAAACCGCCTTCAAAATCCCAGCGTTTGCGGATGGTGTGAGGCCGCACAACAAGGCCTGCCCCGCCGTAAATTCGATAAAAATCTTTTGTGTAACTAACTGTAAAATCCATCTGCTCATAATTTACAGCGTTGGGTATGTAGGCGGTAATATGGTTTCGTATCATATAATCGTCACCCCAGTGAGAGGACAAATGAAAAATGCGCAGACGGTAATCCCAAAATCCGGAATGATAAACCAAAGGAACCCCCACTTTAAAATCGGTATTTAGAATATTACGCTGCGAAATACCATCTACCCATTTAAATTCAAATTGAGTAAACGCGGCCAATTCCAATCCCACTTCCAGGCTTTTACTACCTTTAAAATTCCAACAAATTAATGAACGCTGAAAACCGATGGCAAACATAGCCCAAACTATATTTTTTCGCTGTGAATCCTGCCAATAGGCATTCAGGCTGCCGTTAGCTTGTGCAGCAATAGGATCAAGCATCAGGGGTTCCCAGTGTGACCGGGCCAGATAATAAACGGTTTTACCAGGGCTTTCCTGGGCATTCGATTGAAAGTTTACCAACATAAAAAGTAATAGTGTAAGTAAAATTGGTAAAACCTTCATGCTCTTACGAGTAGACGGAAAAAGCCTGCTATTCATTAATAAGTATGTAAATTAATGGCTTAAAACAAAAAGTTAAGTCCGACATAAATGCCTGAACTTCCATCCTGATCGTTTAATGCTTTTCCGTAATCCACGGCAACAATAAAATTCTGATTCATGGCAATTCGTAAACCTAAGCCTGCACTGTTGTGTAAACCTTCAGTCTGAAAATTAAAATAATCGGGTTTATTTAAATTTTGGTCCACATCATAACGTTGAATTACCGTACCCGAATCGAAGAAAGTATTGAGGGCAAGATAAAAATTCTGATTGGCTATGTTAAATCTCACAAATTTCCAGCGAAATTCAAAATTTCCGTATAAAACGCCGTCACCAATCACGCGGTTACGAAGGATTCCCCGGAGGTTTTTGCTACCACCCAGGCCTTCGTTATAGGCATCCGTTGAACGGGCATAAAAAATTAAAGGAACAGCATAAAAAGGCGTATGCCCGGCCAAACTTACTTGTCCGCCAATACGATATGCAAACGTAAGACGATTTTTGGCAATGGTAATATACTGACGGTGAGTAAATGAGAGTTTCAGAAACCCCTGATTCATATTTGATGTAAAACCGGGAGCTGCAGCCAGCACAATTTCATCCCAAACACCTTTGTTGGGATTGGCTTCATTATCACGGCTGTCATATTCTAATGCACCTTTAAATACAGTAAAGAAACCACCATCTTTTTCGCTTTGCGGAATGATTCCCCAGTCTAAGTAATGATCAAATAACGTAGCTGTAACAGGTAATAAATCGGTTTTTTTGTGTCTGTTTAAAATTGATAAATCCACAGGGGCAGTTTTAATACTATACAAACCAACTCCACCAATCCAGTGTAATTTTTTGTTTTTAAAATAACCCAAAAAATCAATTTTAAACCGGAAAAATTTTCGTTGGTAATTATAAAACACGCGGGTTTTGTAAGTCGCATCATCAGTGGTTGTCCAGTGCGAATTATACAAGGCATCGTATCCGTTAAAGCCATAAAAGCCATAGGCCTGGTCGGGCATATAACTGAGATCAATAAAGGTACGCATGTTTTTAATCAGGTCTTTGGTATCGTAATTTATCCGGTAAATCCCGCTTTTTTTAGTATATCGTGAAACTTCAGCATACAACGATTGCCGGTAATTGGGATATTCGCTTCCATCGCCATAATTGTAAAGGTTCATAAGAGCACCATACTGAAAACCCAAATCGCTGTCGAACGACACCACAGGTAAAGCACCGAGATTCCATCCTTTTTTAATCTTTTCTTCTTTTTTGGTTTTCTTTGTTTTTTGATCGGTTTTGTTCTGATCCTGAGCGCTGACGCTAAAAACGAAAGCAAAAGCAAACAGAAATGCCATCATTTTTTTTAAGGTAAAACTATTCATGGTTGTTGTTTTAAGTGAATAAAATAGAAATATTATTTAATTGAGTTTCTCAATTTATCATTTATGATTAATTAAGAAAAGAATTTACTGTTAACTTTTAGCATGCTAATATAGTTGTTATCTTCGTATTTCAAAACATCTTATTCAATTTTTGAAAAATATAAAATATATATTGTTGAATTACAGAACCATACCTATTGTAATTATTTTTTTAAGCCTTTTTATATTTTCGGGAAACTTAAAAGCCCAGAACAAAAAAACTGAATTAATAGAAATTTCCGGTATTTTGTTGGGGGCTGACAGCCTTCATCCGGTAGCAGATGCGCAAATTTTAAGCAAAGACAATTATGTAGGGAGTTTTAGTGATACCCTGGGGCGATTCAATATTGTGGTAAACCCCGGCGATTCACTCATGTTTTCGTCGTTGGGTTATCAAGCAAAGGTTGTACCTGTAACCGACAGCCTTTTGTCGTTACCGCAACCTATCACTTTTCGCATGGCCTTGGATACCGTTCTGATACACGAAATTGTTATTCATGCATTTTGGGATTATGAAACCTTTAAATATATGGTTACACACATGAAACCAGCTCCGTATTATAACCTGAAAAAAGAATTGGATCAAAATCCATTATTGTATACGCAACCCAATCAGGCATTCACCGCGGGAGGGCCCATCCAGGCTTTATATAATTGGCTGAACGCAAAAGCTGTGTTACAACGAAAACTTATCAGAAACCGGAGAGCATACAACCAAAAAATGATTGAATTGGGCCGGCCACAGGATACCATTCCGTCTAAACCTGAGTATATGCGAGAGAAGCAACACTAAGTTTTACGTTGGGTATTTGCAAGAGTATGTTTGCACAGGCTTCCAATGTGGCACCGGTAGTAATCACATCATCCACCAAAATAAGATGTTTGCCGTCAAGCTTTTCCGCTTGTTTCATTTCAAAAATATCTTTCACATTTTCCCAACGCTGATAGCGCGATTTTTTGGTTTGGGAAGAACTGTGGATTTTTCGGAATAACGTATTGGGATAAACCCCGGCATTCATTGTTGCGGCCATACCCCGGGTAATAAGGAGGCTTTGGTTATATCCGCGTTTAAACTGTTTTTTCGGATGTAACGGAACGGGAATCAACGCGTCTGCATGTTGAAACAATTCACTCTCATTTAATTGTCGTCCAAATAATTTCCCCACATAAAGTCCTATTTCCTTTTTTCCTTTATATTTTAGTTGGTGAATTAATTGTTGCGACATTCCTCCTTTATTGAAAAACAAAAAGGATGTAGCCGAATAAAGAGGCAGTCGTCCCCTGAATATTTCCATTACAGGATTTTCGTGTGACAAATGAAAATTTGTACGCGGAAGCCGGTATTGGCATTTCAAGCACAAAACTTCTTCGTCAGAGTACAGGGAGTTTCCACATGATATACAGGTTTTTGGAAAGAAAAGCCCTGCAAAATCGCGTATCCACACTGAGGAAAACATGATAGTTGGTTTATTAAAAATACAATTTATCGGTATCCACACTTAAAAAACGATTTACCGCAAAACGCGTTGAAATCCCCGACAGGGCCATTCCCAGTAGCAAAACAAAGAGATATAAAGCGGCAATAAGATCGTTTTTTTCGAGTAAAGCCAGTTCGGGGATGTTTTCGCGGGCCACCAAAATAAGAATGCTCAACAACAACAAAGCAAAAAAGGCACTGTAAACACCATGGAGTATTCCTTTAAAAATAAACGGCCGCCGGATAAAACTTTTGGTGGCACCCACCAGTTGCATACTTTTAATAATAAACCGTTTGGAATAAATTGAAAGTCTGATTGTATTGTTGATTAAGGCAGTGGCAATAACCAAAAGCAATGCACTAAGGCCCAAAAGAACCAAACTGATTTTTCTTAAATTTTTGTTGATGACCTGTACCAACGATTTCTGATAATACACTTCTTTCACATAAGAATTGGCCAGGATGGTTTGCTCAATTTTCTGAATGCTGTCGTTATTGGCCCATCTGGCATTAAACCGGACATCAATAGAAGGTAACAGAGGATTTTCATCGTTACCCATAAAATCCACAAAATCAGCTCCGAGTGCAGCTTTCAGTCTTCTCACAGCTTCTTTTCTGGTAATATAATCTGTCGATTTCACATACGGACGGGTATCCAATTGTTTTTGAAGATGAATGATTTCGGCCTCTTTGACACCGGGTTTGATAATCACTTCAAAACCAATATTTTCTTTAATATAATCGGATAAAGTTTTAGCATGGATAACCAGTAAACCCAAAAAGCCGAGAGTAAATAAAACAAGGGTAATACTAATTACCGAAGTAATGTAAGACGAGTTCATCCTCCTTTTGTAATATGTATCTTCCTTAAGCTGCATTCTTGCTGCTAAATTAGGAAATTTATAACACTCGGGATACCGCTTTCGCAAATTGTTTCATTTTGCTAATATTTTTTTTGTTGTTAAAAAATTCTAAAATTGAAAAATAAAATTATGCTTGAAGAGCACAGCGTGTGTTTTTTTGAATATTTTTGTCCGGTTTCTCGATAGAAAATCATTTTAATTTTAAAGATATGTCAAAAAAATTTTTAACAAGGTTCCCACAATTTTTATTGGTGGTATTTGTTGTTTCCATTACCATGGGAGGCCTTTCCTCATGTAAAAGTAATAAGAAACTTGCACGGGATAAAGCTGCTGCAGCTTATGCCGCAAAAGTTCAACAGGCAAAAACCGACCTTACAGCCATGCTCAACGGCACTACGCAGTGGACACTTGACGAACAACTGAAACGACTTGATGTGATTAAATCGTATAATATTGACGACCAGGAAGTAAAAGACCTGATTGTGAAAGTTGAAAACAAGCTGGATGCGGCTAAAGCCGAAACTGCCCGTAAAGCGGAAGAAAAGAGGCTGCGTGAAGCCGAAGCTGCCAAAAAGCAGGCCGAACAAGCTCGTTTTGCCAACATCGACCGCAATTTGGAAAATATTGCGCGCTCAAATTCTTATGATGAAGCCAATCAGAAAATAGCGGCTGCACTTCGTTTATTTGCCACTCCTGATGTGCCGGTGTTAATTATTATCAGCCAGGCTGAGGGTTTTAACGATTACGACCGGCCCACTACCGCTTCAAAATTTCTTAACTATTTAAAAGATCAAAAAGCCTATCGCTACCGTGTTGAATCGGTTAAAAAAGACGAAAACGGAAAAATCACCGAACTGGAACTTCTTAAAAAATAATCAACATGAAAAATTTAATTTATAGTATACTTTTTGTCCTTGGTATTTTCATGGTTTTGCCGGTTTCGGCCCAGGATAATCTGAGTCCCGATCGGAAACAGGCCGTGGATAGCCTGGCACTTGAAAAAGTACGCGACTTAAGCAAATACATTACAATTATTGGCAGCAAAGGTACCCCTTGGAGCGAAGCTAACAGGGTGATTGACCGTGCAGAAGAATTGTTTATGCAGGGTTCTGAAATTGGAGTTTCCTCTTTGCTTAGGCCTAAAATTGCCTATTACGGCGTTCGTCAGTACTTTGAGCGTCTCATGCGTCTTAATTACAATAAAGTTGAAATTGAATGGTATAAAATAGATTATGTAAGTGACCTGCAACGTCAGCCCGATGGTACTTTTGTGGGTGTTATTACCGTTTTCCAAAAATTTAAAGGCTACGACAAAGAGGGTCGGTTGATTTATCAGGATACCACCAAAAAAGATATTACTGTTTACGTAAAACGAAAAGAAACCCAAATAGGAGGTCGCCTCATTGGTTTTTGGGATGTTTTACTTGGAGATATCCGTGTGAAAGAAACCAGTAAATAAATCGGGATGCTGAATAATCCGGCGGAAATTTATCACTTTCAGGCGTGTTAATTTTCTTTAGGATTTTTACTTCTTGTTAAATAAGTTCATGGTGCGGTCGATGCCCAGGCTGGCAAAGCTTTTTACAATTTCTACAGCTTTTTCAACACTGGGTGTTAACCGTTCAACTTCCGCTTTACTCCATTGTCCCAACACATAATCGACCTGAAATCCGCGGGGAAAATCATTTCCAATTCCCACCCGCAGGCGTGGAAAAACTGCTGTGCCCAATTTTTCGATAATATCGGTTAAGCCGTTATGACCCGCATCGCCACCTTGTTTTTTCAGACGGAGGCTTCCCTGAGGTAATGCAATATCATCGAGGACAACCAGTAAATTTTCTTTGGGAATTTTTTCTTTTTCCAGCCAGTATTTAACTGCTTTCCCGCTCAGGTTCATATAGGTAGTCGGTTTAATGACAACAAGAGTTCGTCCTTTAAATTTTACACGGGACACTCCGGCCAGGCGCAGGGTTTCAAATTTCCCGTCCAAATCCGACACCAGCGCATCGGCTACAACAAAACCAATATTATGTCGCGTGTTGGAGTATTCGGCTCCAATGTTTCCCAAACCGGCAATCAAATATTTCATGTTATCAAATTATACTGCAAAAATAAAGGGATAAAGCAAACGCCCTATCCCTTTAAATAAATTTATTGAAATAACTAACCTCAGCTCGGCCTAAGCTTTGCTCACAGCTTCAGATAATTATATTCTAGAC
>CAJXKB010000007.1 GCA_913055825.1 uncultured Bacteroidota bacterium | reverse complement strand
GCTTTCCCAACTGCCATTTTTACTCCACTTTTGAAAGTGATAGTAAACACTTTGCAAACTATATTTTTCCCTGAAAAATTGCTTCATTGGTAATTGCCTCCATTGACAGCCTGTTTTTAACCGATATAATATGACCATAACCACTTGGTAATCTTTTACTTTCGTGTTTTTATTGATTTTTCCAAAATCAAGTTGTGCACAAATCTCTTTTTTATAATACTTTTGCTTAATAACATTTTTTTTTGAAAGAATGATACTAAGGATTGGTTTCCAATTTTTTTGTATCATTCTTTCTTTTCAACATTTAGTTGTTAATTGATATCTTGATAGTTAACTTTAAACAACTTCTCCGTGTTCTTGTTCCAAATTAACAAGATTGATCTGTTAATTATTTCATCAAATGATGATTTATATTATAATCAATTATGATTTATATTATAATCTATTGTGAATGGATTAACATATAAATATTATATTTGTCTTGTGATTATAAACCAAGTTGTCATAAACAACCATGTGAAAATTGACAACTAATAAAATCTAAATACTATGGAAAAAAAAATAATTTCAAGAAAAGAATTTTTTAAAGATTCTTCAAAAATTGTAATTGGGGCTGCAGCGGGTGCTGCAGGTTTAAATTTGTTATTAAACAACAAAGCTTATGCTGATGAAAAGAACAGTAAATCATCATCTTGGCCCTACCCATACGTAGCCTTAGATCCCGAAGAAGCACGCGATGCAGCGCATACGGCCTACTACGATGGTAAGTTTTGTGCTGCCGGTGTACTTACTGGCATTGTACAATTATTACAGAGGGAAATTGGAGACCCATGGACAGGATTTCCTACTGAAATAATGTTATTTGGCAAAGGTGGCGGAGTAGGATGGGGATCACTGTGTGGAACGTTAAACGGTGCAGGGGCTTTGATTAGCCTCGTAGTAGAAAGTACACCATCTACTGCCCTCATTACTGAACTATGGGGTTGGTACACAACGGAGGCATTACCTACTGATGCGGCAAATAGTGCTGTTTATTCTGATGTTCATTATGATGGAGAAATGGCACAGAGTGTTTCTGGTAGTCCTCTATGCCATCCATCAGTAAGTCAGTGGTGCGCAGCAGCGAATAAAAAAGTATCAAGCCCGGAAAGATTAGAACGATGTGGAAGGTTAGCTGGTGATATTGCTGCTAAAACAGTTAGTATTCTTAATGAATATTTTGCAGATAATTTTACTGCTACTTATGCTGATTCAGATCAAAATACTACTTGTATGTCTTGTCATGGCCCATCTGTACTAGACAATGTAATGACTCATATGGAATGTGTATCATGCCATACAACAGCACATCATATTACTGCTACGCCTTCTATAGTTGCTAAGGATTATAATCTTTCAAAAGCTTATCCAAATCCGTTTCATAATGAAACAACTATTAAATTTTCAATACCTAAATCTGAAAAGGTACGATTTGAGATCTATAATATTAAGGGGCAGCTGATTTACTCACTCATCGATTCCGATTTGATGAATGCTGGCACATACAAGGTTACCTGGAAGGGTCTTGATAATTCCGGAAATCAAGTTCCAAATGGAATTTATCTGGCAAGATTAACAACAGGTAATTATATGAAAACAATAAGAATTGTTATGTCAAAATAAATTTTTTACTATTCATTAAGTATGGCATTATTTACTAATAGATGGAAATAAAAATGTATTTAATAGGGTTTTACATGTGGTAAAACCCTATTATGTCTATCAATCGATTTTAGTGATAGAAGTTTTTCTTCTAAAAAAATAAATGAATAAAAACCTGAATAATTCACAAACAAATTTATTCAGTCAAAATTAGGTTAGGTGAGGTTTATTTATGTGGTGTCCACGCCTAAAAAAATACTTACATGCAATTAATCTGTGTAATACGTAAACACGCAGCCTTATCTTCTCTCATCAGTTTTTGTCATTGAAAATCTGGTAGGATATGAAAATCTGTCAACAGGTTTAAGAACAACTGGTTATCGTTTTATGGTTTATAGGCGTAAATTTTCAACCATTCCCGGTGCCTTCTTGAAATTGCATTTACTGTAAAAACCCGTTGATAGGTCAATTACCACTTTTGTTTTTAAAAATTTCACCTGTGTAGCTACCTTTATCAACTTGAGCTGAATGGTTTTCATTGTAGCCTTTCAAAACTTTATTGCCGGTAAATCCTGTTATGAACTCCACCCGTGGCAAATCATACACATAATCCTCACTTCCCTTACGCAAAGATGACTGTTGTCACGAAACACAATCAAGGTGTTTTGGATATCCCTTTTGCTGATTGGTGAACAGATAGCATACCACAGAAGATAAAATAGAAAATGTTTAACATACAAACCGATGGTAAGCAGGTTAGACAATGCTTTGGTTTTATGGTCAACAGGCAGGAAGGTATGTGAGTCATTTCAATCAATACAGCCGTACTCAGGATGGTTGATCCCCAACGTAAGCACGGCTGTCACCCCCTTGTGGTCCGCAGTTGATACCGTTAATTGTGATAGCCTGGTCTGCACCTTCATCTGCCGGATTATGACAGGAGTTGCACATTTTTGTTGCCAAGACAGTACGCAATGTCTGAATGTAGGTGGATATATCGCCAGTGGTTAAAGAGATAACCTTTTGATAAGTAGTGTGTAGTGTTGTTAAGTCGATATACCCGGGGATCCAGGGGCCATCCAATTCTGAACCATACTTTGCCAGCTTCACAGGGATTGAATGATTTTATCGTATTTATTTTTTCAACTTTCGCATATAACTAACTATTCCCCATATACTTTCTTCGTCCGGAATTTTTTTACTGTACCCTTTCATCTCGCCTTCTCTTCCAACAGCTGTCATATAGTACAAGTCGCCATCGGTATAAGCCTGGAATTTAGCCGTACTGAAATCACCCGGGAAAGTCTTAAGTTTCGCTGCCTTGGGACCATCGCCAAGCCCTTTTGATCCATGACAGGATTTGCAATATTTATTATACAGCATTTTTCCTATCATTACGTCTTTTTTATTCCCCACATAAGGATTTTTCATTTTATGATATTTTTCAGGAATCACCCATTTGGCGCCTTTCTTTTGGTTCTGGGGAGACATAAAGGCCGTTAATGTCCCTACGAAAAACAACAATACAAAAAGTCCGATTAAGTTAGTTACGCTTATTTTTTTCATTTTATTTAAATTTTATAATTAATAATAATTACATTGTTAAAAATTCCACAATCTAGTGATGGTAAACCCAATCATAAAATCACCTTTTGTCCAGTCGTTCCGGTTATTCAGATAAATGTCCTGTGGCAAAATACCATCTGCTGTAGTAAAGTAAATTTGAAAGGAATGGGCTGCTGTTTCTACCTGATAACCAAATCCAAAATTCGGTTTTGCAGAGTTAAGGGAAGTAAATTCACTTTGCTCGGAAATACCTTGTATCTTTAAAGGAATATCGTACTGAAATAGGATGGAGGATTGTGGAGAGAATTTAATCTGTCCATTCACCCCCACACCAATAACATCATGGTTCCTTCCAACTGCAACCGTGTTAAAATGGGTAAAACTTGCCGTGGCAGCTATAGAAAAATGATCGCAAAATTTCCGGCTCACAATTACCTGACTAAAATAGGAATATCGATTTGAAAATTTATACTGGGTTCCCAAAGCCTCGTTACTCCTTCCATCAACAGCAAAATCACCAAAAACAGCAACGGCCACAGGAATCCGGTTTGATCGGGTTTGCTCAATAATAGTCCATTTTACTTGAAAATCGCTATACATATTCTTTTTTGTAATGCCATAACCCAATGTCAGGTGTTTAGCTACAGTATAATTCAATCCCAGGCGAATGTTAGCCCCGGGTGCGTAAAGGCCAAAAAGGTCATGGATACCTTTTTGATTAACCAATCCAAAGCGGTGTTGGATAATAAATTCCAATGTTTTTGCGGGTGGAGATAACGTCGTTTGGTTGTCAATCAGTAGTTCACTGTCCCACGGAAATCGAACAGGCTTATCAACTTTTTTCACTTTTAGTGTGTCTTGGGCAAATCCGGTACCGGCAATTAAAAGTGATAAAATAAAATTTAATATTATTTTTTTTGCATTCATATCATTATATTTTAATTGTTTAATGCTCCCTGTTTTATCCACTGTAAAACCAGTTGAGCTTCTTCAGCAGTATATTTTTTCCATGTATGATCCGAACTGTTATCTAAATTCGGGTACCAATAAATGATACTTGCTTCCGGATCGGAAAGATTGACTAACCCCATGCTTTTTATACTATTATAAGCATTGCCTGTAGTTAAATCGGAATGCCCTCCTCCAGTAAAGTGACAAGCCGTACAATTTGAATTATTATTAAAAATAGGCTCAATCTGATTTACAAAACTAACAGTATCCGTAGGATTTGGCGGAGGTGTAACCGGTTCAATGATATTATCATACTGGCATGAGCTTATCAATCCCATCGCCAGTAAAAATGTGAATACCAGAATTTTACTTTTTGTCTTCATTTTGTCTTCATTTTGTTATAATTTATTTCTTTACCTAAACCTGAAAATAACATGAATTAAATTACCATTACAGGTTTGTTTGTTATTTTATTAACACAAAAATAATTTAAAAAGAATTCGTTGGATGTTTAGGGAGATGATCTTTTAACTTTAAAAAATGATTATTTTTGTAAATAGAAGTGACATATATCATCTAACAATTAATTTTAATAGCTTTTTTATTTGGCTTACTAACTTTAAAAAGCAACCTTTGTAAAAAATACAATATGAATATGAAGTCGATACAATTAAATGAGAAGGAAATACAAGACAAGGGAAGCGGATGTGAGGTGATACCTTCGTTTTTTAATTTGCTAAACAGCGAACAGCTAAAGTCGATAAATTCAAACCGATTTCAGGTAAGCTTTAAGGCAGGTGAAACAATTATTAAGCAGGGCAGCCCCCTAACTCATGTCATTTATTTATCCGAAGGTAAAGCGAAAGTATTATTAGAAAGCTTCGGTCAGACTGTTCTGCTAAAAATTCTAAGCAAGCCTGCCATTATATGCGGCCCCGGGCTTTATACCGATTACCGTCATTATTTTTCGGTAGAAGCCCTGGGTGACACAAAAACCTGTTTTGTTGACATTAACCTTTTTAAGCAGCTTACCTTATCAAACCAATCATATGTTATGAAGCTGGTTACCGATTTAAATCGTGAGATTATTAATTTATACGACAAGTTAAAATCTTTGACACAAAAACATATGAATGGCAGGTTGGCTGACACACTTATTTACCTTTCAGAGGATATTTATCAAAGCCGGGAATTCACAACGGAACTCAGTCGGTCTGATATTGCAAATATGTCGTGTATGACCAACGGAAGCGCTATCAGGACATTAAAAGATTTTAAGGATGACGGTATTATTGATTGTAATGGCAACCATTTCAAAATTCTAAAAAAAGAAGTTTTGTTAGATTTAAGCAAAAAAGGATAAACAATTTCCTGGTGTAAAAACGCACACCATTTTTATTTTTAATGCCAACCATCAATCATACTTTTAAAATTACTTGTTGCAGTTTTTCCAATCGTACAGAAATACAAATGAATCAGCCAAAATATAGTTAGTGAAAAGCCTAAAAACTGATGAAACAAATCTGTTAACCAAATACCGCTCTTACCAAATAAAACGTTTAGCGTTATTTCGGGAAATAACAGTCCGATGCCGCTGATAATGATTAACGGGATGAGAATGTACATGGCAATTACATAACTGAGTTGTTGCAACGGGTTGAATTTCCTCTTTTTGGTTACCGGAAAAGGATGGGGTTCCTTTTTGAAGATGCCGTAGGAATAAAATCGTATTTGACGCCACAATTCTTTTCCGTATCTTTTCCACCGGATATTATAGTATTTTCCGTTCCATGTAAAACGGTTTGCAAAAGCAAAAAACAAAAAATTAAAAACGAGGATTATTCCGCAAGTGTTATGTACTGTAACCGAAACATTAAATGGAAACAATAAAGAATCCTTTGCTGCATATTGCATACTGAGTCCCGTCAAGACTAACAATAGGAATAGCAAAGCGTTCAGCCAATGCCATATTCTTACCCAAATGGGATATAAATAGATTTTTTCTTTCATATCATTTTATTATTATACGCAGAATTCCATGAATAATAAGCAGGATAATTACCAATCCGAATATGATCAGGCTCGCTTTATTCAGGATGTGATTCCTGTTGGCGCCAACCACATATGAATTGTTTAAAATAGTAGCATTTAGGAAACCAAGTTTACTCCTGCTCTCCTTTGACTGAAATTTATACAATGTAGCGCTTAAAATCGTGTTTTTCGAATGGCAATCCACACATCTTTTAACAGCATCTTTTTTAGGTAAAATATCGTGATTAACCATTGAATCATTTTGAATCTTCACATGGCAATCAAGACATCTTACATTTTGAAAATGAAGCTTTTGGTTTGGAAGCCAATCATGGGCAGCCACCATATTTTTAGATGCAGAATCGGAAAGTATCGTGTTATTAGTCCCATTCGAATGACAACTTAAACACATTTCATTATCATAAATAATCACATTGCTAATATCTTCATTTTCCCTGGCAGTAACTTTATACTTATGAGGGTCATGGCACATCCAGCAACTGAAAACAGTACCGTATTTTTTGAAATGAACGCTGGCTTTATATTCTTTGTAGATTCCCTCCATATGATACTTCGCCGTTTTTTCATCATCTTCATGGCAATCAAGGCAAGTGGACATTCCTTCCATTTGCAGCATTCCATCATGTGGAAATGTTTCATAATCGGCATCATGGCAATCGATACATTTAAAACTGCAGTGATTTTGTGTGTAGAACTTAACCGAATCAATGACATAAAAAGGATTCATTCTCTTGATAACTTTCTTTTCGGTCCACTCATTATAATAGGAGTAATACTTCTGCCCGTGACATTTAAAACACTTATGATTTTCGACAGCGTTTTTAAACTTATTATCTTTGAGGGTGTCCTGACCAACAGCCGAATGAATTGCAATGAATAAGCCCATCAACATCAGAATACTGATAACGGTATTATTTTTCATGGTCTCCCGGGTTTTTATTTCGACGCTATTATTTTGTGAAATTATTAACACAAAATTAGAATAATTGAATTCTCTTGACTACCTTGACGACTGATGTTTTCATTAAAAAAAAAGATTTTTCTTGAAGAATAATATGATATATATCAGAAGTTGGGATGTTATAGACTAAAACAAACTAAGAAAACGTACGCCATGAAACGCTTTTTGAGCAGTCAAGGCGTTTCGAACTGGCAGAGTTGGATTCTTGCGTTGTCAGGAAAAGGTTGGTGGCGTAAGTCGAGTTGTCCGCAAGCGCATCAAGCTATGAATTTAGAATGGTTTGTAAAACTTAGATTATACAACATGTCGGCAAATTACGAGAAGTTCAGAGTTAACTTGAAACCGCCGTATACGAGAGTACGTACGGTGGTGTGTGAGGGCGGGGGAGTAATCCCCCTACCTACTCGATTTATCAGAGAACTGATTAATTATTTTGTCATTAGCATTTCGTCAATGGCTTTACAGGCACGGAAACCGTCGGCAATGGCCGAAATAGCATCGGCAGTACGGTTCACAGCATCGCCACCGGCAAACACTTTCGGGTCACCGGTTTGTTGTTTTTCATTGACGATAAAACGTCCTCTTTCGATTTTAATTTTATCTTCAAATTCTTTTTCGAGGAAGCTGTAATCGCCCTTTTGGCCAATGGCAGCCATCACTGAAGTAGCTTCAATAATGGTGTTACTCCCTTCGATAGCTACCGGACGCGGACGGCCACCACGTTCATCGGGAACCATTTCAGCTTTCAGATATTCAACTGCTTTTACATGTCCTTTTTCGTCTTCAATCACCTTAATCGGAATGGCTTGTGGAACAATCGTTACGCCTTCCTCCTCAGCACCATCAATTTCATCCTGAGCAGCAGGCATATCTGCCACCCGGCGACGATAAAGAATGGTTACCTCAGCGCCCATACGACGGCTTACGCGAGCTGCATCAATAGCAACATTACCACCACCCACAACGATTACTTTATCACCGATATCTACTTTTTCGCCAGAATTTATCATGTAGAGATAACGGAATGCCTGAATGGAGCCTTCTGCATTTTCACCATCCACACCAAGTGACCAGGCATCGGGGAAACCTACGCCCATAAATACAGCATCATTATTATCATAAATTTCTTTGAAACTGATATCTTTCCCCACTTTGGTGTTGAAATTAATTTTCACACCAATACTTTGGATATAATCAATCTGTTTATCCAGGCTGTCGATTGGGAAACGATATTTAGGAATCCCATACATGGTAGCGCCGCCTGCTTTGGCATTGGCTTCGTAAATGGTAACATCGTAACCACGCAAAGCCAGATAATAAGCTGCGGTAAGGCCTGAAGGCCCAGCACCGACAATTCCCACTGTTTTGCCATTTGCTTCCCTGATTTCAGGATTTACAATTTCGTGGGTAATATCAGCAGTAGCAGCCGTTTCGGTAGCATACCGTTTCAGCCACTGAATGGCGATGGCTTCACCACGCGAAGCAATGGCACAAACATCCTCGCACCGGTGTGTACAAACCTTACCACACATTTCAGGTAATGGGTTATTATCGTAAATAATACGAACAGCATCCGCATCATTACCCGAAGCAATCGCATTGATATACTCAGGAATATGCATGTGATCGGGGCAAACTTCTGTACAGAGTCCGCAGCTGATACAGCGGCTGGCCTCGGCACGGGCTTCGGTTTCGCTATAGCCCAATACCACCTCAGCAAAACTCTTTACACGCTCTTTTCCTTCTAATTCGGGCATAGGAACGCGCTGAAAGACATTGAGTGAGGTTTCTTCTGTACTGAAGAATGAAATCTTTTCTTTTCCTTGCGGATTGTCTTTCCCTGGTGTCCAGAGGAACGAATCGGGATCTTCACTCACATAATTGTAGTCTTTGGTCAGGCTCAAACTTCCTGTAGGACAAACTTCAACACAAAGCGCACACCAGCAACAACGGCCATGGTCAATTCGTGGGCGCAGCCCCGAATCGCCTTTTTTACCTTCAATTCCCTCGAGATGGATCATATCGATAGCAGCATTCTGGCAAATGGTAGAGCAGTTACCGCATCCGATACACTCTTCCAAATCATTATAATGAAATCCGCGGTAACGATCCGCTGCTTCTTTCGATACTTTGGGATAGGAAATAGTATGTGGTTTTTTCCCAAACTGTTTTAAGGCAGTGAGGGGTTTTAAAGTACCTTTCAGATCAAAAAAACTCATATCTTTTTTTGTTTTATCTGGTTCAAGATTAACGTTCAATTTCCGGAGGACAAGTCCCCAAACTGTTCATAATTGCAGACACATCGGCCACATTGGCTCCTACCAAAACCTTTTCGAGCAAGGTGATGGCATGTACATAAGCAGCGCCTCTAAAATGAGTTCGTCTGGGGTGTGTACTACCATCACTTACAATGTACATTCCCACTTCACCACGGACAGCTTCGGTACGGGCATAAGCATCGCCTTTGGGTAACGCCCATTTATGAGGGTTAGGAATTTTATTATAAATTTCACCGGAAGGCATCTTTTCTATTACCTGACGGATAATTCTTATAGACTGACGTACTTCCTCGCGACGTACTAAAGCACGCGACCAAATATCGCCGCCTTCATGCGTAGGGACTACAAAATCAAGTTTATCATACACTTCATAAGGATCGTCAATACGGATATCGCTTTTAATACCACATCCACGAAGAATAGGTCCGACAACGCCCCATTCCACAGCTTTTTCTTTCGGGACTATACCAATGCCCTGTGTCCTTTTCTGAAAAATCGTATTGTCGAACATAAGGTCGTCATAATCTTTCAACCTTTTTTCAAAATAGTCCATAGTACGCAATACCTTATCAGCAAAGCCTTCGGGAAGATCGCGACGAACACCGCCCGGCCAAATGTACATATGATAAACACGACCACCGGTAAGCTCTTCAAAAAGGTCGAGGATATAGTTTCTGTCCCCAACGGACCACTGACCCATAGTATAGAGGCCGAGAGAACCGTTTTGCCCGCCATACCACAACATATAAGCACCCATCCGGGCTAACTCAAGCATCAGGACACGGATATATTTTGCTCTTTCGGGAACTTCGCGACCCTCGAGCAATTCAACAGCGCGTGCATATGATTCTTCAACCGGATCAGGTTCAGGCACACAAAAACGGCAAAGAAGAGTGAAAGCTTGTAACCAGTTTCTACGTTCCTGTAATTTCTCAAAAGCACGATGAAGATATCCCACTTCAGTGGTAGCTTTAACAATAGTATCTCCTTCAACTTTCAGACGGACCATCATGTTTCCGGTAATCCCCGGGTGCTGAGGTCCTAAATATAGTGTTGTTGCCTTTTCTCTCATTTTATCTCGAGTATTTTTTTGCAAAATCAGGGATATCTTCGCCATCACGATTAGCAATCGTTTCACGCACATCCTGTGCATCTTCTCTGCCGGGACGATGCCAGAAGGTTTTTTCTGCATACGCAGCCGTATCAAAATCACGGCGGAAAGGTGGCGGACCCTGCCAATCTTCAAGGATAAATTCATCTGGGGCTTCCAATCCGGTAAACTGAACGCCAAACATTTCACGAAATTCTCTTTCGTAAGTGTGAAGTTGTGGCCAGATATTATCCATATTGTCCATTACCGGATTATCACGGTCTAGACGGGTCCGTACAAAAACTTTGATTTTATCTTTGGGAGACCAAAGGATAAAAACCAGTTCCAATTCGCCTTCTTCAAGCCAGTCAACACAACTGGCGTGTGAAAGGTGTTTAAAGCCCATTTCTTCTTTTAGAAAAAGCAAGAGAGAAGGGACAACCTCTTTCTTTACTGTAAAATCAAGACGATCGTAAGTAAAGTCGTTGTTTTCTTCTGCTTCGGTAAAATTAGCTTTAACACGTCTGATTATATGTTCTTTTAGTTCTTTCATCATCAATCGTTTTTACCAGTTATATTCAGGCATGACCCAATTGGGGATAATTTTCTTTTGGTTGGCCCGATACCACTCCAGGTTTTCCTTATACTGTTTGGCTCCATCGGCACGCCCTTCGGCAATTCGTTTTTGCAGTTGCCCAAAACCGGAAAGAACGGCTTCGGGACGGGGCATGCAACCGTTGATATAAACATCAACAGGCAGGTATTTATCCAACACCTTAATGGTATTATACGAATCGTAATACATGCCACCATTGATGGTACATGAGCCAAAGCCAATCACATACTTGGGGTCTTGCATCTGTTCGTAAACACGAATTACGCGTTTGAGTGTTTTGGTAGTCAGATATCCGGTAATCAGTAGCACGTCGGCCTGACGAGGCGTGGCAGCACCACGCACACCAAGGCGCTCGGCGTCGTAACGTGAAGTCATGGTAGGGGGAATTTCAATAGCACCACAACCGGTTCCGTAGCCCAATACCCAAATGGAGTGCTTGCGCGCCCAATTTTGGATGATGTCTACTATTTTCTGTGAATTCTTATCGTTAATCATAGTAATGTCTATTTAAAATATTACTGCCTGTAATATAGCGAGCAAACCGAAAAAACTGGGCCAGCCCCAAAACCACCTTATAGATTGTTCTGTCCTGTAACGTACAGTGGTTAAACTATATAATACGGGAATCATATACAGGGCAAAGGTTTTCACCAATAAGATGACAATATTATCAGCACCGCCCATAAAAAGGTCCACATAAAGTGTCAATTTCACAAAAGCGAATACCGACCCGGAAGACATCATGGTAAATAGATATTTCCCGCCGTTTTCAGAAGCAGGACCTGAAGCTATCTCTGCCGGAGCAATGACAACATCAAAAGGCGAATAACTGAACATTCCCAACATGGCCATTACAGCCGCAATAAAGGCAAAAGGAGATGAAAACATCAACCATGTTCCACTTTGAGCCTGAACGGCCATCAAACCAACAATGGAAGTGGTATGATATTGAATCATCAAAGCCACCAGAGCCAATACCCACGGAATTTCATAACCCACCATCTGGCTTAAACCACGCGTTATACCGATAGCTGAGTTAGGATTACCGGTTTGGCCGGCACCGAGAGCCATTCCCAAAGGACCAAATACCATAATATACAAAAGGAAAATTAAATCACCATGGAAATTCAGGTTAGGAAACCATTGATTATGGGTTAAAACCGGTACAATCAACAACGACATCACCGATGTAACCATCAGAAAGGCCGGCCCAAAATGTTGCATCACACCATGATGGATAGCTGATTTTTTGGATGCCAACTTTAAGGTATCAATAAAATTCTGGTAAAAAGGCGGGCCTTTACGATTTTGCACCCTTGCGGTGATTTTACGGTTTAAACCGCCATAAGTCATTCCCACTACAAAGGCTACCAAAAAAGTAGCGATAGCTCCCAATACATTATACAATACTTCTTCCATTGATCTATCTATTATTATTTAGAACAAAAAGTCTTTAAATAAAAGCATGACTACCACAAACACGATGACGTAAATCGCGTAAGTTTGACCGTTTCCGGTATATATTCTTCTCAAAAATTCAAATGTTGCTTCGAGGCCGTCGGCAAAAGCATTATAATATTTATCGATTTGGCGACGCATGGCCGGCTCGACTGCCCGGTAGAAAGGCTGCATGAATCCCACCGAGAAAGTAAGGTTTTCGTCTTCTTTTGGTACTTCACCCGATGAGCTGATGTCTTTGGTTGAAATAAAACGGGTGTTTTTATATCCTTTCCAGGTAAGAAAAGCGATAAAGAACAAGAAGATTCCGGCTATGGAATAAAGAATGGGTTGTAGCACCACTTTATTGCCCCAACTATTCAAAATAATGGAGGTGTCCCACAAATGTTTGTACGAATCGGCATAACCTAACGCTTGTAAGCCATGGTTAATAGGATTCAGAATAATTCCAGGGAAAGTACCCAGTACCAGCATAAATAATGCCATAATCAACATAGGAAGTACCATAACAGCGGGCGCTTCTTTCACATGTGCCCACTCTTTTTCTTCCTGTCCCATGAAAAATCCGAAAAGGAACTTATAGCAATACAGGAAGGCTGCCGTGCTGGCAAAGAAAATCACAATTACCAGCAAATAATGGTTGCTGGTAATCAGCGATTCGTAAAGCATCCATTTCCCCACAAAGCCACCCAAAGGAGGAATACCGGCCAATGCAATAATAGCAAGCAACGCCGATAGAAAAGTCCAGGGCATTTTGCGGATTAATCCGGTAACTTCAGTAAAGTTTGAGGTTCCTGTTTGTTTTTCAATAGCACCAACCACCATAAAAAGCGTACCTTTAAATAAAGCGTGCATCACGGCAAGGAATAATCCGGCCAGCATAGCCAATTCGGTTCCAATGGCAATACCCGTAATAATATATCCCAACTGGGCTACTGAAGAATAGGCCAGCAACTTTTTAGCATCATCTTGCTGAATAGCCCAAAGCGTACCTATCACAGCTGTAATACCACCTAACCAAGCCAATACTTCGCGAAACCAAACCCCTTGCGGAATATGGTTGACCATGGTTACTAAAACAAGGGTCATTCCGTAAATACCCATTTTTGACAAGGCACCGGAGAAAACTGATGTATAGGCCATAGGCGCATTGCTATATGCTCCAGGAGCCCAAACATGCAAGGGCATCATCGCTGCTTTTACACCAAATGCCATTAAAAACATAATGGGAATCCAGATTTGCATACTCAACGCCATGGCCGGATAGGCATGAATCATATCACCAATCAGGAAACTACCTGTAATATGATGAACCATGACAATGGCCATCAGCATGGCATAAGCACCAATGGCACTAAAAACGAAATATTTAATTCCAATACTTTGGACTTTATTTCCGTTATAAATAGTTATCAGGTAAGATGACCAGGTCATAATTTCCCAAAAAACGAAGAAAGAAACCAGATCTCGACTCAGCAAAATACCAGTCATGGCCATAATACTGAGTATAAAGTTAAAATAGAAGTAACCCCGGCGTTTTTCACCTTTCATAAACCCGACGGCATAAATAGCTGCCAACGAGCCAAGGCCTAAAACAATGAGGGAAAATAACCAGCTAAAGTAATTGATGCCCCAGCTCAGAGAAATTCCACCAAGCGTCAAATTTACATTTTGCCCGATTTCCACATTGGCAAAAAACAAATAGGCCGGTACAAGTATGGAAACCAGGAACAGGATATCCTGAAGTACCTTGTGAATTTTTCCGGCGAAATAAGTAAAGACCGCACCGCCAAGGAAAATCAAAAATATTATATATATCGTATTCATCTTTTATCTTTTATCTTGATATTATCGAACTGACAAAACATTATGGATATACTGTGTTTTATCCATCAAACCGGCAGAAGCTTTGTGCAACAAACCGGTAACTGCATCCGGATAAAAACCAACTAACAGGATAATCGCGCCAAGCGTAATCATTACTATCAAAGCATTGACGGTAGGTCGTTTCGGTTTGACATCGGCTTCCTTTTTATAAAAATAAACCCGATTGACAACCCGTAGGTAGTAAACAAGTTCAACCACACTGACAATAAGAACAAGAGCCATAATCAGAATCATATTGCTGTCGGCTGCCGCCGTCATCACAGCCAGTTTGCTCCAAAATCCGGCAAAAGGAGGTAATCCGACAATGGCAAATGCGCCGAGGGCAAACAACAAGGATGTAATGGGTAAGAATTTCGACATCCCGTTTACTTCACTTATCTTTTTATCAGTTGAATTGTATGTAAGATAGCTTCCCGAGAAAAATAACAAGGATTTAATAATGGCATGATTCAACATAAGGAACAAAGCGGCGAAAACGCCTTCTTCGGTTCCAAAGCCAAAAGCTACCATCACCAGTCCCATTTGCCCTATACTGGAATATGCCAGCATCCTTTTGAGTTTTTCCTGACGAATGGCTGCCGTTTCGGCAATAATAAGGGTTATCATTCCAATAATGATCAGGAAATTAAAAGTTCCCGAAAGGTCGAAAATAGTATAAGTATAACGGATAATGGCATAAACAGCAGCTTTCACAACGATGCCGGCAAAAGCAGCTCCTACAGGACCAGGTGCTTCCGCATAAGCATCAGGAGCCCATCCGTTAAGTGGAAAAATTTCAGCTTCAATTCCCAGTGCGGTAACAAAAAAGATATACGACACAATTTTAAGTGTCGGATTCATCAGATGAATTTTGTTCGCAATATCAGCCATATTTAAGGTGCCGAGTTGAGCATAAATAATCATTATCGCCAGCAACAGAAAGGTGGAAGCGACGGAGCCCATCATCACATATTTGAAGGAAGCTTCGGCACTGTTACGTCCTTTGTAAAAAGCCGTAAGCCCGTAAGCCGAAATACTGGTGATCTCAATAAACACGAACATGTTGAAAATATCGCCTGTAAGTACAATTCCCACCGAACCGGTAATAAGCATCATAAGCATGAGGAAGTATTTCAGTGCCGGCTCATAATCCACATTTCTTTTAAAACGATAACTATAAGCCCAAACCAACAGCCCTAAAAACTCCATCAGAACGACCAAAAAGCCTGAAAGAGCACTAAATACCAGATTAATACCTATAGGAGGCCCCCAGCCGGCGATAACTTCCACAATGGGGCCGTGTGCCAAAACATGGTCCAACAAATTAATGGACAATATTAACAAATAGGTGAGTACCAGTCCCGGCACAATCCTGACCAGTTCTTTCCATATCATCCCGAGCAGCGGAATTAAAAAAGCCGCCATAAGGGGAATTGCGATAAATAATACCGGAGTTCCTACCATTTCAAATTCTTTATTTCGTCAATATTTAAAGTACCGTGATGTCTGTATAAGCGGATAACCAGTGCCAATGCCACAGCCGTCACACCAAAACCAATGACTATGGCGGTGAGCACGAGTGCCTGGGGCACAGGGTCGGTCATTTTACTTACTGATTTAAAATTTTCCAAAAACCCCTGCGAAAAAATAGGTGCTGTACCACCTTTATAATAGCCTATGGCCACAATCAACAGGTTCAGTCCGGAATCAATAACAGAAAGACCTATCACTATTTTCAATAATGATTTTTTCACCATGGCACCATAAAAGCCAATCAACATCACAATGACAGCCGTTCCGTAAACAGCATAGTCTAAATAGCTAAATAATGTACTATCCATTGCTTTCACCTTTTTCGTTTAAAACAGTATAAATAACACCGGTAAGTTCGGCTGCCACTTTAAAGCCAACGGCAATATAAATGATAGGAATGATACCTCCGCTAAACAAATTGTTCAGCACGCCGGCAGGCAAAAAATTCTGAAGAAAAGTCCCTCCATGCATAAAACCCAACAGGCCAACACCGGCAAAAGTGATACCTGCCAAAGATTCCACAATAGAAAGAGCCGTATGGCTTACTGAATAGTTTTCGTAGGCCAGCAACATAAGCAAGAAGCCTGTGGCAATAATAACACCGCCCTGGAACCCTCCACCGGGCGACAGGTGACCGTGGATAAAAACATAAGCACCAAGCAAAATAATAGCAGGGAACAGCAGTTTAGAACCGGCAGTAACAATACTGCTGGCATTAAACAACACAGAACGTTCACCCACGGCATGTCTTTTCTTATACAAAACACTACCAAGAACGGTAACGGCCAGAAAAAGTACCGTTACTTCACCGAGAGTATCAAATCCCCTGAAATTCACAACAATACTGGTTACCGCATTGGAAACCGTAAGTGGTTTTACAGTCTTAGCAAGATAAATGTCTTTTACCGGTTTTACTCCGGCGACGAAATGGGGCTGGCCAAAACCAATATCAAAAAAAGTAACGGCAGTATAATAGCCCAAAACCGCCAATAATAATATGACTAAAACTTTTTTCATTTCACCGCGGATTTAAATTTTTCTTTACTCTCACCTTCTTCTTCCATTCGCACGGTATTGCGGATGGTAATGACAAAAATAATAGTCGTTAATGCCACACCAATGGCGGCTTCGGTTAATGCCACATCCGGTGCCTGAAGTAAAAAGTACAAAATAGAAAGAATCAGGCTGATTATTCCGGTAGCCATCACAGCATAAAGCAAATCTTTTTGTACAATGGAATATACAGAAGCAGCTATCATTAACAGAAGCAAAATAGATATCAAAATGAAATAAATCATACTTTGTCCTCCTTTTCTTTTGTGTGGGGAACGACTTCCTGATAAGCGTCCATATTTTTTTTATCTTTACTTTTAATGTAGGGATAATGGCCTCTGCGGTAATTTGCCCGTGCCAGTGCATGCGAACTAATGGGGTTGGAATAAGCAATAAAGATAATGATAATCAAAGCTTTCCATATCCAAGCCGGTTCCAGTATCCCTACACCCAGCACCAGGCTCATACCGCCCAGTGTAGTGGCTTTTGTTCCTGCCTGAAGACGGTTATAAGTATCGGGCATACGATAAATTCCAAGCCCCCCGAGAAACAAGAAGATACTGCCAATGATGAGCAATATCCCGCCGATAATTTCCAATATACTCATAAGGCGCCCTCCAAATATCTTGCTATAACAATAACACCGATAAAGCCGAGAACAGCATAAACCAGTGCTACGTCAACATAAATAAAACGTTCAAACATATATCCGACCAAAACCAGGGCGGCCACACCAATGGTGGTGAGCGTGTCCATGGCTACCGTACGGTCAGCGGCCGTGGGCCCTTTCACAAACCGAATGGCCGAGAAGATCATCCCCAGAGCCATAAGTGTCAGCGCTATATAAATAATGTAAGTCATAATTAAAAGATTTTTAACAGAACTTTTTCAAAAGGTTCGGCAATTATTTTAAAAGCTTCTTCCGGATCGGTGGTCTCCACGTCAATCCAGTGAATGTAAAAGGTATCGCCTACCACATCCACCGAAAGGGTTCCCGGGGTTAGTGTAATACTGTTGGCCAAAACCATTTTTGAATAATTCGTTTTTAGTTTCGTTTTGAACTTAACAATGCCGGGATTGATAGGTAGCGAAGGAGAAATAACCCTCCGTGCCACATCAAAATTGGCGATGATTAATGCTTTGAGGAAAACAAAAAAATACCAAATCATCCAAAAAATCCGTACCGGATTTAAGAGAGACAGTGTACAACAGGTAAAAAGCCTGATGCTGGCCAACGAAAGTAACATGGAAACCAGAGCACCCACAACGACTTCCTGCCAAAACAGCGTGCTGGTAAACATAAGCCACACTATCATCAGGAAAATCCAGTTAAGGATAAAACGCCCCAGTTTTTGATTAAATGTTAAAGTTTGCATAAAATTATTTTTTAAGGAGTTATCCTAAATTATATTTTTTGCCTTCAAAATATCTCATAAACTGGACACGTTCATATTCGGCAGGATTAGGACTGTTCACCTGACTCATTTTACCCCTGAAATCATCAAGATTTTCAAAGCCATGTTTTTCCATCCATTCTTTAATCTCTTGCAACATGTCGGAAATGGACTCGATTCCGTTTTTATATAGGGCTGAAACCACTTGCACAGCATTGGCACCGGCCAAAATTTCTTTGATAACAGATGCCCCGTCGTGAACCCCCGTTGAAGCAATCAAATCGCATCCCATCCGGCCTGATAAAATCGACATCCAACGTAACGAAATGGCCAAATCGGAAGAACGGCTCAATACATTGGAAGGAATAATTTTGAAGTTTTCAATGTCAAAATCAGGATGGAAAAAACGGTTGAACAAAACAACACCATCCACACCACTTTCGGAAACCCTTTTAACAAAAGCTGCTAAGTCGGCAAAATAATAACTCAATTTTACAGCAATCGGAATTTTTACCGCTTCCTTAATTTTAGCAATAATATTCAAATAGGTCTGCTCAATTTCATCTGCCGTTTTGGTAAAATCGGAAGGAAGGATAAACATGTTTAATTCGATGGCATCGGCTCCGGCCTCTTCCAACTTCTTAGCAAAGAAATTCCATTCCCACGAGCTCACACAGTTGATGCTGGCTATAACAGGAATGTTGACCGTGCTTTTGGCTGTTTTGATTAAGTCGAGGTATTTCTTAATATTATCTTCCTTGATTTTATAATCGTAATAATCTAAAAAACGAACATCCGGAAATTCCAGATCTTTTTCCTTTTCAAGAATGCTCCGATATTCATTATAAATTTCTTCTTCAAAGATGGATTTTAAAACCACAGCCCCGGCACCGCTGTTTTCTATCTTTTTCAGGTTGGCAATCGAGGTGGTAAGACTGGAACTTCCAACCACCACCGGGCTTTTTAATTTTAAACCTAAATAATTGACCGATAAGTTCATAACATACGTTTTTGTATTATTAATCATAAAATACGTGGCAAAAATATGTAAAAGAAAATGATATAATAAGAGCCTCCATATAAGCCGGGCTAATTTATTTCTGATATAAATAAAAAACTGAGCGTTAACAAGTTAACAACAAATTTCACAACACATGTAAATAGTTATATTAATATCTGATTATCAGCAGGTTTTGTTAGTTTATAACAAGGGATAACCTGGTTTTCCCGGTTGCTTATTGTTAATATTTTTAATAATTATAAATTATTCGCATGCGTACAATTATCACTGCCCTTAATGTTTTTTTAGAAACGGAAAAGTATTAAATTGAGTTCGGCATAAGATATGCTTACAGCTTTAAGTGGGAATTTTCCAGACGATTCATTTTCTTACAGTACCAACGGGGTTAATGCAAGAAAAAATGAAGAAGTATAGGAGAAGCTTGCTAAAGTCATGAGGAGGCATCACACTGCGGTCGATTGGGCAGATAAAATAAACTGCTCATTGGATGCGTCATCAGAATGTTCAAGAGAGCAAAAAGGAGAGTGTTAATTTTGGGAATTAATTTCACGATTAAACCCTTTTGACTTTTTCCATTAGCCTTTTGTTTGACTTTTTCCTAGGCCCCCTATTCTTCCATCCTAATATCTTTCACCCTTAGTTGAATAGAAGTATTTCCCAGCCATGTATTTTCATCAATATGATAACAGAGGCTAAAACTTCTACCCTCGTGGACAGGTTCCCAAAAGTGCCCCATATTAAACGCGATTGCTTTTATTGGGTTCCCAGAATGGTTTTTGTGCACAACTTCCAGTTTCAAATGCCGCTGGTCACCATTTTTTCCCACCAGTTTGGCATATCCGGTATCAATTACATTTTCCGACATAAACAGAGGTGCCATATTACCCGGGCCAAATGGGGCAAACTGTTTTAAAATGCGATAAAATTTCGAATTAATATCACTAAAAAAGAGTTTTTCATCAATTTCTATCTCAGGCAACATCATTTCGTCAGTCAGGTTTTCCTGTGCATAATCCTCAAAACGGGTTAAAAAGGCATTCAGGTTTTCCGGCTTCATGGCCAATCCGGCGGCATACATATGTCCGCCAAAATGCTCCAGCAAATCGCTACACGCATCAATGGCATCATAAATATCAAAACCCTTGATGGAGCGTGCCGATCCGGTAATCAAACCATCCGAAAAGGTCAACACGATGGTAGGCTTGTAAAAATGTTCAATCAGGCGGGAGGCTACAATTCCAATCACACCTTTGTGCCAATCGGGTTTATACAAAACCGTAGTCTTTTTCTGCTGAAGCTCATCGCTGTTACTAATCATGTCGATTGCTTCCTGTGTAATCCCCGAATCAAGGTCGCGACGTGTATTGTTCAAAATATTAATGGCGTCACCCAATTTCCCGGCATAATCGTCATTGTTGCTAATGAGCAAACGTACCGAGTCGGTGGCATCCTTTATTCTTCCGGCAGCGTTGATACGCGGCCCCACCACGAAAACCAAATCGTTAATAGTAATTTCCCTCGAAAAAACACGTTTGTCTTTGCCCACTTCTTTTTTTGGCTCAAAACCTGAAGTCCTCAATATAGAAGCCAAACCGGGCCTGGGTTGCTCATTAATTTGCTTTAATCCGTAAAATGCAAGTATCCTGTTTTCACCGGTTATGGGAACAATATCAGCAGCAATACTCACGGCCAGCAAATCAAGGGCCGCATACACTTTTTTCATGGGAATTTTTTTACTGATCGCCAAGGCCTGCGTCAACTTAAAACCCACTCCGGCACCTGAAAGTTCCTTGTAAGGATAGGGACAATCATTTCGCTTTGGATCCAATACAGCCACTGCTTCCGGAATTTTATCCCCGGGACGGTGGTGATCGCCAATAATAAAATCAATTCCTTTTTCGGTAGCATACCTAACTTTGTCAATGGCTTTTATCCCACAATCAAGTGCAATAATTAAACTAACATGATGTTCGGCAGCCGTATCAATACCTTTGTAAGAAATGCCATAGCCCTCGGCATAACGATCAGGAATATAGAATTCAACTTTTTTATGGAATATTTTCAAAAACGAATAAACCAACGAAACAGCCGTTGTACCATCCACATCGTAATCGCCATAAACCATGATATTTTCATTTTCCCTGGCTGCTTTAAGAATTCTGTCAACGGCCTTGTCCATATCCTTCATTAAAAAAGGATCGTGTAATTCTTCCAGTTTGGGCCTGAAAAAAGAACGGGCTTCTTCAAAAGTCTTTACCCCGCGCTGAACAAGTAGCCCAACCAGTTTAGGGCTGATGTTCAGCTCTTTCGCTAAAGCATCAACAACCTGGTTATCAGGCTTTTCTTTTATTATCCAGCGCTTCTCCATGACTATCTGATTTAATGAGTAAAAATACAGTTTTTCAGGTTTAGAAAAACACTGCCAGGTCATTTCTTTGAAAATAACAGACAACAAATTGAATTATAAGCCTTAACTTAATTGGTGAACAGGAACAACCTGATTTCAAAATAGGTGTAATAAATTATAAGCCTCCTTGTTTTTTCAATTTTTTTATACATTTACACTTTTAATTAACCTTGGACACTCATAGCTTTTTTTGATTTATTTTAAAAATCCACCCGTTTTGAATTTATATTTATTCACAATAACTGTATAAAAAACAGTTAGAAACATTTTGCTTATGTCAAATCAAATGAGTTATGTGAGTGGAACCGGAAACGTTCCTTTGTTGGGCAAAACCATTGGAGAAATGTTTGACGAAACCGCCGCACGCTTTCCACAAAATGAGGCCTTAATCGTCGTTCATCAAAACATCAGATGGAGTTATTCACAACTTAAGGAGCAAGTTGACACCTGTGCCCTGGGCTTACATGCCCTCGGATTAGAAAAAGGCGATCGTATTGGGATTTGGGCCCTGAACTGTGCAGAATGGATGGTATTACAATACGCTACCGCTAAGTTGGGAGCTATCTTGGTAAACATCAACCCAAGTTATCGAACAAGCGAATTGGAATACGTATTAAAACAATCGGGATGTAAGTTTTTGGTGGCCGATGAAAAAACCGAACACTCAGATTATTCGGCCATGATTAACGAACTGGTTCCCCACCTGAAATATAGCAAACCCGGACAACTGAAATGTACGAAATCGCCATCGCTTACCACGATTATTACACTCAAAAAGAAACCTGACCCCGGCATGTTCACCTGGAAACAAATGCTTGAAAAAGCAAAAGATCAGGATCCGGGCGTGTTAGATGAAATTGCAAAAACACTCACGTTCGACCAGCCCATAAACATTCAATATACCAGCGGCACCACCGGCTTTCCAAAAGGAGCCACATTAAGCCACCATAACATTCTGAACAACGGTTATTTTGTAACCGAATCGCTGCATTTGACGGAAAAAGACCGTATGATCATTCCCGTACCTTTATATCATTGTTTTGGTATGGTGATGGGAAACCTGGGATGTCTTTCGCACGGTGCCACAGCTATTTATGCCAGCCGTAGTTTTGATCCTGAAGCGGTAATTCGAACCACAGACAAAGAGAAAGCCACCATTTTGTACGGCGTTCCTACCATGTTTTACGCAGAACTTGAACATCCCAAAATAAAAAAATATGATGTGACCAGTTTGCGTGGAGGCATTATGGCCGGAGCCATTTGCCCGGTTAACCTGATGAAAAAAGTGCAGGAGATCATGCAAATGGACGATATGCAAATAGCCTATGGAATGACCGAAACCAGTCCGGTGAGTACCCAAACCAACTCGGAGACTCCTTTTGAAAAACGGGTAAGCACCGTGGGCCAGGTACATCCCCATCAGGAAGTTAAAATTATTGATCCCGAAACCGGATTGGTGGTAAAACGAGGTGAAAAAGGAGAACTTTGTACTCGTGGTTACAGCGTGATGCTGGGCTATTGGAACGAAGAAGAGAAAACCCGACAGGCTATTGACAGTGCACGATGGATGCATACAGGCGACCTGGCCACCATTGATGAAGAAGGATATATCGACATTGTCGGAAGAATAAAAGATATGATTATTCGTGGAGGAGAAAATGTTTATCCCAAAGAAGTTGAAACCTATTTAATGTCACATCCAAAAATCAATACTGTTCAAGTCATTGGCGTTCCCGATGAAAAATACGGAGAGGCTGTGATGGCTTGGGTTAAGGTTCTAGACAATGCAAAAGTAACATCCAAAGAGCTTATTAAATATTGTAAAGGTACCATTGCGCATTATAAAATCCCGAAATATTTTAAATTCGTTGACGATTTTCCTAAAACCGTAACCGGAAAAATTAGGAAAGTTGAAATGCGTGAAATAAGTATCAAAGAGCTGGGGTTAGAACATTTAGTTAATTGAGTTTGGAGTTTGGAGTTTGGAGTTTAGAGTTTAGAGTTTGGAGTTTGGAGTTTAGAGTTTAGAGTTTGGAGTTTGGAGTTTGGAGTTTGGAGTGCCTAAAGTAAAACCCAAAATACAGGGATAATAAATCAAAATTTTGAAAGTATTTTTCGGAAACCAACTCCAAGTACTTCAAACTCTAGGCACTCCAAACTTATAGGCTTCTTGTTATAAAAAGCTCCATTTGGCACCCTCTTTGGTGTCTTTGATCTGGATTTTTAATTTGGCCAACTCGTTGCGAATCATATCGGCAGTAGCATAATCTTTCTTTTCTTTGGCCTCCTGTCTTATTTTTAAGAGGGTACCCATCAAATAATCGATTAACTCCGAATCGTCTTCTTGTTTTTCGTCCTTTAAACCTAACAAATCAAATAAAAAGAGTTTCATCAACGCTTTGGCTTGCTCAATATCATTTTGAGTGAGCGATTCACGGCCGCTGTTTACCAAATTAATAGCTTTGGCCAACTCAAACAACTGTGCAATCACCATGGGAGTATTCAGGTCGTCATTCATGGCCTCAAAACATTTGTTTTCAAAGGATTTGATCTCTATCGAAGAGGTTTTTGACGGTTTAAGATTTTCAAGCAAGTGATAGGCTTCGAACAGTTTATGCATCCCCTTTTCGGCGGCTTTCAGGGCATCGGTCGAAAAATCGAGGGGACTGCGGTAGTGCGCCTGCAGGATAAAAAAGCGGATGGTCATGGGTTTGTAGGCCTGATCGAGGGCGCTGTGCCGACCGGTAAAGAACTCGTTAAGGGTAATGAAATTATTTAATGACTTACCCATTTTCTGGCCGTTCACCGTAATCATATTATTGTGCATCCAATATTTTACCGGATCGTGGCCCATGGCAGCATTGGCTTGTGCAATTTCCGATTCGTGATGAGGAAACAGCAAATCCATACCGCCTCCGTGAATATCAAACGTTTCGCCCAGGTATTTTTTACCCATGGCCGAGCATTCGAGGTGCCAACCCGGATAGCCTTCGCTCCAGGGTGAAGGCCAATGCATGATATGTTTGGGATCGGCTTTTTTCCACAGGGCAAAATCGAAAGCATTCTTTTTCTCTTCCTGCCCGGCCAATTCGCGTGTGTTTTGCAAAAGCTCTTCGATACGCCGTCCCGACAATTTCCCATATTGAAAATCATGGTTATATTTTTCCACATCAAAATAGAGAGAACCTTCTGATTCGTAGGCATAACCATTTTCCAGAATTTTCTTCACCAGCTCAATCTGCTCAATAATATGACCGGAGGCAGTGGGCTCAATACTGGGATGAAGGTTGTTCAAATGATCCATATTTTGATGGTAGCGATCGGTAAAATATTTCACCACCTCCATGGGCTCCAGCTGGTCAAGTCTTGCTTTTTTTTGAATTTTATCTTCACCCGAATCCGCATCATTTTCAAGGTGTCCCACATCGGTAATATTACGAACATACCGCACTTTATACCCCAGGTATTTCAGATAACGAAAAAGAATGTCAAAATTTATTCCCGAACGGGCATGTCCCAAATGAGCATCGCCATATACCGTCGGACCACACACATACATTCCGACATGCGGTGGATTAATGGGCTCAAAGACCTCTTTTTTTCTTGTTAAGGTGTTGTAGATGGTTAATTTGTTTTCCATAACAATGTTTTAGGCTGCAAAATTAGTAAACCTGTGCACATTCCTGACAAAAATCTTTAAGGAAGGGTAGAAAAGAGCGGATTAAAACAACACTTTGCCCAATGGTTCTAAAACCAGTTGAAGCCCGTTCGCACCAGGCACCATCGCAACTTGAGAGGCATCATCTTCATCGTGATGAAAAATTCAGGAACAATCGGCCGGCACTTCGTTGGAATAATTCTATATTTCAAAGAAATCGGGGGAAAAGCAGGCGCAACGTATTCATTTATTATTTTTGCAGTGCTTATTCACTCAACAAAAAAATCATGGACAATATTTTAGTTATCGGAAGTTCAGGGCAAATTGGTTCTGAATTGGTTATGGCGTTGCGTAAAATTTATGGCAACGACCATGTATACGCTACTGACATAAAACAACCCACATTGGAGATTAGAAACAGTGGTCCTTTTCAGATATTGGATGTGCTTGATTTTAAAAATCTTTTGCATTTTTTAGTTCGCTATAAAATCACCCAGATCTATAACCTGGCAGCGGTTCTTTCGGGCAATGCCGAGAAAATTCCATTACAAGCCTGGGACATCAACATGAAGGCTTTGATGAATACACTTGAAGCAGCACGACAATCGGATGCCAGGAAAATTTTCTGGCCCAGCTCGATTGCTGTATTTGGCCCTACAACTCCCCGGCACAACACGCCACAACTTACTGTGATGGAACCCAATACTGTTTATGGCATCTCCAAATTGGCGGGAGAACGCTGGGGTGAATATTATCACAATCGCTATGGTGTAGACTTTCGCAGTGTACGCTATCCCGGTCTTATAAGTTATAAAACCGAGCCGGGAGGCGGCACCACTGATTATGCAGTGGAAATTTTCTTTGATGCAATTGAGAAAAACAGCTACCAGTGCTTTTTAAAAGAAGACACAGCTCTACCCATGATGTTTATGGACGATGCCATAACAAACACTATCCGGTTGATGCAGGCGGATGGTAATAAACTCAGTCTTCGTTCAGCATACAATATGGCGGGGATTTCTTTTGATCCAAAAGAGCTTGCCAAAGCTATTCAAAAACATCTTCCCGATTTCAGCATTAGCTATAAACCCGATTTCAGGCAAGCAATTGCCGATAGTTGGCCCGCCAGTATCGACGATAGTGTAGCACAAAAAGATTGGGGGCTGAAAACCGAATATGGTCTGGACGAAATGACCCGTGTTATGCTGGAGAAAATCAGGGAGAAATTATCAAAGTAATTATAGCGTCCACTCCGAAAAAAGGTGTCATTGCGAGGAGGATTCGTTATTGCTTTTTCTTCTTCTCGATAGTTTGGTAATCCTCGCTTTTGGGAAGCGATAGAAAGTGTTCGGTAATGTCTTGAGGCGGCACTTTTATTTTTCTGGTTTTCAAATCAATCCAGGCTCCTTCCACATTGATAACAGCTGATAATTTATTACCGTTTTTATAAATATGATGCCTCATATTCCAGAATTTGCCATCTTCGGAGAGACCCAACAGTTCCACATCAACTCTGAGTCTCTCTCCCTGCCTGATTTCCCTCATAAATTTAGTTTCCTCTGTAAGCAAAACCGGACCTAAATCCAGCTCCAGCATTCTTTCCATATTGTATCCCTTTGCCGTAAGGAGGGCCACCCTGACTTCTGCAGCATAATTGTTGTAAGCCGTATGGCGCATGTGGTTGTTGGGATCAAAATCCGCCCAAATGGGCTCAAATTCTTTAAAAAAATTCATCTGTTTTCACCTTTTTGTCATTGTTTAAGTTTGAACCGACAGGCTAACCCGACAGTTTATACCAAACTTATTTTTTTTTCTTAATCTCTTTTATGTATTTATATTTCAGAAAGGTAGCTTGTGCATTGGCTTTTGAAATCAGCAACCCTGTTTTCCCGGCTTTCAGCCCGCCTTTCAAAAAATAATCACGAAAAAACCGCACTAAAGGATTAACCCATATATAAAAAGGCGATAATTTTCGTCTGTTATTAAAATAGCTTTGGGCAGAAATGCGGGCAAATTTATCGTTTTGTTTTAATAATGCTTCCCATGAATCAAACGAGTAATGCAACAAATCACCATTTAATTTTCCTATTTCAGTTTTTTTTGTAAACCTAAATTCATCATGTGGGTTTAAACCTGTGAAACGGCCTTTATCACGCCTGAAAAGTCGCAGTTTTGTGTCGGGATACCAGCCACAACATTTAATGGGCTTGCCTTCCAAAAAAGTCATGCGGTTCATATAGTATCCGTCAAATTCCGGTTTTTCTTTCACCTTTAAAATTGACTCACGCAAAGGCTCCGACAATATTTCATCAGCGTCAAGCGACAACACAAAATTGTATTCGGCCCGTGTTAAAGCAAAGTTTTTTTGTTCAATATACCCTTCAAAAGAATGCCGGAGGAAACGCCCGCCGAAACTTTTGACTATTTGAGCTGTTTTATCGGTCGAATTCGAATCCACAACCACAATTTCATCCGCAATTCCCTGAAGCGATTGCAAGCAATCCCCTATTTTCTTTTCTTCGTTATAAGTAATTATAACTGCTGAAATCTTTTCCATAAACCATACAAAATTAAAAAATTACACCTTTCCGGCCCTGTTAAACCGATACTGCCCGTAATAAATATTTTACTGCTTCTGCTTTAGTAGGTTTATGATTTTTCTGATAAATGATCATTATCTCATTGAGAAAACGACGAACTACAGTAAGGTTGTCGCAAGGTAAAAAAAAGCTATCCTGCATTTTTATATTTAACTGCTTAATGAATAACTCTATTTCACTTTTTCGGAAAACCGTCCCCCTGTTAAAAGGATTTACATAAAACAACACTTCGTTTTCTATATAATTATTTACAGGTTTTATCAATTGTGTATCATCCATATACGCCAGAATAAAATGATGGGGAAGGTTTACACCAAAAACGGGAAGTCCGAGCTTCTGCGTAACAATCAGGTAAAGCAACGCCAGTGAAAAAGGATTTCCCCTTTGCGTACGCAGCAGGTTATCAAGCATATAAGTATGAATATCAGCAACCTCATTTTGCCGGCCTTCAAACCGGTATACATCAAAAAAAATATGATTGACAACACGTATTTTTTCCAACGCTGTAAGTTCATCATTCATTTCCAGCCACAAATCGCGGTAAATTTTTTGAACCGGTTCAATCAATGCATCCGCCGGGGCATCCGGCTGATGAAAAACCGAAATTAAAGCAAAAGCCTCTAACAGATTGTCACTAGCACCATTAGCCCATTTTTCTAATTGATGGAAAGCATTTTCAAGCCGGATTTGTTCAATAAGTTCTTCAGCACGTTTCAGTTCGATTTTTCCGGTCATGTATCCCCAGGCATCTTCCAGCACCGGAACAGCCTCCGTACCATATTCAATAATTTTCTTTCCAACAGTGTCAAATATTTTTTCATCCGGTTCATCCAGTAGCCGAAT
Source organism: uncultured Bacteroidota bacterium (assembly GCA_913055825.1). GTDB lineage: Bacteria > Bacteroidota > Bacteroidia > Bacteroidales > F082 > Sulfidibacterium. The sequence goes on along the minus strand of CAJXKB010000007.1, from coordinate 35,250 downwards.
CAACGCCAGTAATTCTTTATTTACTTTTTTTTCTGTCATCTCGGATTTCATCCTATATCAACCAAAAATAAAAAATGAAATTGCTTTAAAAATTCAAAACAAAAAATGTTTTAAACAATTTGAATTTAGTAACGGAGGTAACTGTTAAAGAAAAAAAACCGATTTATTCAAAGGGAGCTTTTATATTTTTTGATCGATATACGTTACACAATCTTAACCAGAAAGTAGTTCTTCTTTCCTTTTTGGATAAGGATATATTTGTTATTCAACAAATCATCGATGCTGAGGCCGTAATTTTCATCCACTTTCTCTTTATTCACTGATATTGCTTTATCTTTCAACATTCTGCGAGCTTCTCCGTTCGATTTGAACACTCCTGTTTTTTTAGATAGAAAGTCCAGGAATCCAATACCGGATTCAAATTCGCTACGTGAAACTTCAGGCTGTGGAACACCCTTAAAAACGCTAAGCAGCATGCGTTCATCCAGTTTCTTCAAGGTTTCTGTAGTTCCCTTCCCAAATAGAATTTGAGAAGCTTCTACTGCAGCCTCATAGTCAGCTTCTGAATGTACACGGATAGTTATGTCTTTTGCCAGGGCTTTTTGCAACAAACGCAAATGAGGCGCCTCTTTGTGACTGGCAATAAGTGCTTCGATTTCCTCACGGGAAAGCAGCGTAAAGATTTTGATGTATTTCTCAGCATCTTCATCCGACACATTAAGCCAGAACTGATAAAATTCATACGGACTTGTTCTATCGGGATCGAGCCAAACATTTCCTCCTTCTGTCTTTCCGAATTTACTTCCGTCAGCTTTGGTAATCAAAGGGCAAGTAAGGGCAAAAGCTTCAGTTTGGTATCCCAGCTTCCGCCGGATAAGTTCGGTTCCGGTCGTAATATTTCCCCATTGATCGGCACCACCCATTTGCAAACGGCAGTTTTCATACTGGTAAAGATGAAGAAAATCGTATCCTTGTACAAGCTGATACGAAAACTCGGTAAATGACATGCCGTTTTTACTGTCGGCCCCAATACGCTTTTTCACCGAATCTTTCGACATCATATAATTAACGGTAATATGTTTGCCTATGTCACGGATAAATTCCAGAAAACTGAAATTTTTCATCCAATCGTAATTGTTAACCAATAAAGCACGGTTTTTTGTATCGCTTTCAAAATCAAGAAATTTTGCCAGTTGCTTTTTAATACCTTCTTCATTTTTGCGTAAAGTAGCTTCATCCAACAGATTTCTTTCCAGCGATTTGCCTGACGGATCGCCAATCATTCCGGTTGCACCACCTACCAATGCTATGGGCCGGTGGCCGCACAGTTGCAAATGCTTTAACATCATCACACCCACGAGGTGGCCAATATGTAATGAATCGGCAGTAGGGTCGATGCCCACATAGCCCGAAGTCATGTTTTTATTTAAATATTCCCCGGTACCGGGCATTACATCGTGTATCATTCCGCGCCAGCGCAATTCTTCAACAAAATTCTTCAATTTTCTCAGCTTTTAGATAAATTTTGGCAAAGATAGGAATTTGGAATTTATAAGGGGAATTTATACTTCTGCACTACGTACAGGTAATTTGCGATCAATTTTTTTAAACAACCTTTGCAATACCTTTCCGGGACCTACTTCGACAACTTCACTGACGCCATCAGCCAACATGTTTTGCATAATTTGTGTCCAGTGTACCGGAGAGGTCAACTGTGAAATTAAATTTGTTTTAATAATCTCAGGATCGGTAACAGACTGGCCTGTAACATTTTGATAAATAGAACAAATTCCCCTGTTAAATTTGGCATCCTGGATGGCTTCGGCCAGTTCCATACGTGCCGGCTCCATTAACGGTGAATGAAACGCACCTCCCACTTTTAAAGGAATAACTCTTTTAGCACCGGCTTCGGTAGCTTTTGCCATGGCTTGTTCCACGCCTTTTATTGTCCCCGAAATTACCAGTTGGCCGGGGCTATTATAGTTAGCAGGAACCACAATATCGTCGACACTGTCGCAGATATCTTCAACGGTATCATCGTCCAGCCCAAGTACAGCAGCCATGGTTGAAGCTTCGGCTTCACAGGCTTTCTGCATGGCATCGGCCCGTTTAATTACCAAGCGTAAGCCTTCTTCAAACGACAAGGTTTCGTTGGCCACCAATGCCGAAAATTCTCCGAGGGAATGGCCGGCAACCATATCGGGATGAAAATCTTCGCCCAACGCTTTTGCCAAAATGACAGAATGCAGAAAGATGGCAGGTTGCGTAACATTGGTTTGACGCAAATCCTCTTCCGTGCCCTCAAACATCAAATCAGTAATTTTAAATTTAAGGATACTATTGGCTTTATGAAACAAATCGCGTGCTTTGGAAGATTTGTCATACAAATCTTTTCCCATCCCTACATATTGTGCCCCCTGACCGGGGAAAACATAAGCAATCATAAAATTGTTTTAAAATGAATAACTAACGTCGGTTGCCAAAAAAACGCAGCAAAAATAGAAATAAATTTATAAAGTCGAGGTAAAGGGTCAACGCCCCAAAGATGGTCATTTTACGTGTATTTTCAGCACCTTCAGCCATACCCGACCCAATGCGTTTTAGCTTTTGAACATCATAGGCTGAAAGCCCTGTGAAAATTAACACCCCCAAAAAGCTGATGATATAATCCATACTGCCACTATGCATAAACATATTTACCACACTGGCAATGATAATACCAATAAGCCCCATAAACATAATACTTCCGAATTTGGTCAAATCGGTTTTGGTGGTGTAGCCCATTATAGCCATCACACCAAACATGCCCGATGCAACTAAAAAAGTAGTAGCAATGGAAGCTCCTGTAAAAGCGAGAAAGATAAAGCTGAGGCTCATACCCATCAGTACCGAATACGCAACAAACACTAACACCATAGTGGAAGCCGACATTCGGTTAAAACCTGCCGACAGCCAAATCACAAAACCAATCGGGGCCAACATCACAACCCATCCAAGAATTGTCATTCCCCCTTGGGCGTTATACATAACAGACATCAATTGTGGGTTTGAGGCAAAAAGCCATGACGTTATGGCTGTAATCCCCAAGGCAAGGAACATCCACCCAAAAACACCGGCTAAGAAAGTACGGGCCATTGGCATAGCCGAAGACCTGTTTCCAATTACAAAATTATTTTGTTCCTGAAAGTTGTTCATTTTTATCTATTTTAATGGTTAACGAATAATTTATTCAATTATTTTTCAAGATAGATGTGATGAAATTAAATGAATGAATTCTTCACGGGTTTCTTTACGCTCAAATGCACCCGTAAAATCGGAAGTAGTAGTTACCGAGTTTTGTTTTTGAACCCCGCGCATGGCCATACACAAATGCCGGGCTTCAATCACAACGGCTACCCCCAACGGATCAAGCGTTTCCTGAATGGCGTTTTTTATCTGGGTAGTAAGGCGTTCCTGCACCTGTAACCGGCGGGCATAAGCTTCAACAACCCGGGCAATTTTACTCAGTCCCGTGATGTATCCGTTAGGGATATAAGCCACATGCGCTTTACCGATGAAAGGGATCATGTGGTGCTCACACATTGAAAAAATATCAATGTCCTTCACAATAACCATTTGCCTGTAATCTTCTTTAAACTTGGCAGATAGTAGAATTTCTTTGGGGTCGTGGTCGTAACCCTGAGTGAGAAACTGGATGGATTTGGCCACCCGGAGGGGCGTTTTTTCAAGGCCCTCACGATCAGGGTCTTCGCCTATAAGTTTTAAAATTTCTTTATAGTGTTTTGTTAATTGCTCCAGCTTGTCGGGAGCATATGTTTCAATTCGCTCGTAATCGAGCATGGCTTTCGGTTTATCCATGATTAATAAATTATTGGTTGTTCTTATCGCAAAAAGGATGCCAGTTTGGTTTTTTATCCAAAATATTCCACAAAATTATTTTCAGATTCACAAATTTTAACACAATGGAGTTTAGCCCCCAAGTGCCGAACGGGTTTTTCCAGCTCGTTCCAGATGGCCACACTCAGGTTTTCAGTGGAAGCCATTTGGCCTTGCATAAAATCCACTTCTAAGTTGATGTTTTTGTGATCGATTTTTTGAATGATTTTTTCACGAATCAGTTTGCTTAACGCTTTTAAATTGATTAAGAATCCGGTTTCGGGGTCAACCGTGCCTTTCACCGTTACAAAAAGCTCATAATTGTGACCATGCCAGTTGGGATTTGAACATTTCCCAAATACTTCCATATTTTTCGTGTCGGAATATTCGGGCCTGAACAAGCGGTGAGCCGCATTAAATCGTTCTCTACGGGTGATGTACATCATAATCGAATCATATTGTCAGGCAAAGATGAAGAAAAACAGAAATCAAAAGATAAAAAAAATCTAAAATTCAGAATCTTTGCCGGGGTTTATCATTTTATTTTCGCAGCCTGCGTGTAAATTCATTGGCAAAAACAAATTCGTTCAGCTGTTTTTTGTCGGTGGTAAGTACTTCATCTTTGTTTCCCTCCCAGCACAATTTTCCATGATTTATAAAACAAATCTTTTCGCCAATGGTTAACACCGAGTTCATATCATGGGTATTGATCACCGTAGTCATATTAAATTTTTTGGTCAGTTCCGAAAGCAACTCATCAATTTTTTCGGCGGTTTTCGGATCCAGTCCCGAATTGGGCTCATCGGCAAACAAATATTTGGGCATTAATGAAATAGCCCTGGCAATAGCCACTCTTTTTATCATCCCCCCACTCAGTTCGGCAGGATATTTTTTATTGGTATTTACTAAATTTACATGTTCCAGCACAAAGTTAACCCGTTCGTGTTTTTCTTCAAGACTCATTTCGGTAAGCATATTCAGCGGAAACATCACATTTTCTTCCACGGTAAATGAGTCGAACAAGGCACCACCCTGAAATAATACGCCCATTTCCTGTCTGATTTGCTTTCTTTTTTTATCGGAAATATTTGAAAACCGTCTCCCGTCAAAATCAACTTCGCCCTGGTCCACATCATAAAGACCGATACAACATTTCATAAAAACGGTTTTCCCTGAACCACTCTGCCCGATAATTAAATTGGTTTTCCCCCGCTCAAAAGTGGTAGAAATATCGTGTAAAACCGTAGTTCCTTCAAAGGATTTTGATATATTTTTTACTTCGATCATGTGAGCAGTAGTTGGGTTAAAATCAAATCGAAAAAGATGATCAGTATACTGCTGGCCACCACGGCATCGGTGCTGGCTTGCCCCACTTCGACGGAGCCGCCTTTTACGTAATATCCTTTGTACGCAGAAACCGAAGTAATAATAAAAGCAAAAACCACTGTTTTAATGAGGGCATAAGTAATTGTAAACGGGTCGAACCATTCGCGGATTCCAAGCAGATAATCAGCTGAAGGAACTAATCCGGTAACCATACCTGCAATCCATCCCCCTATTACACCGAGAAATATAGAAAAAATAATAAGAATGGGATTATAGATCATGGCCGCCGTTATCTTTGGAAGTATCAAATAGTTAGCAGGGTTAATACCCATAACCCTAAGTGCATCTATTTGTTCGCTGATACGCATAGTACCAATTTCGGAAGCAATACGTGATCCTACTTTTCCGGCCAGGATCATGCTAACAATAGTAGGTGAGATTTCGAGTACCAGCATTTGGCGCGTAGAAAAACCAATGGTGGATTTGGGAATAAACGGGGAATCGGTGTTGTAAGCCATTTGGATGGCTATAATTGCTCCGGTAAAAATGGAAATGATTGCAACAATACCTATGGATTCCGTTCCCAGTCGTTGAAAATCAAACATTAATTGCCTGCGAAAAACATATCCTTTATCGGGCTTTTTAAACGCCTGAAGGATAAGTAGGACATACTCGCCAATTTGATATAATATTTTCATAATTCAATGGCTAAATTACTAAATTTTGAGTTGCATCCGCATTTACAGGACAAAAATTTTTCCGACTTTTACCGGCTCAAACTGTATTATTTTAACACATATATATTATGAAAGATTCAAACCACAAGCATTGTTTATTTTGTCAAAGGGACGAGCAACAAGTACCTTTGGTACAAGTCGATTTTAAAGGTGCAACTTACTGGATTTGCCCACAGCATATTCCGGTTTTAATTCACGATCCGTCAAAACTGGAAGGATTTCTTCCGGGAGCTAAGGAGTTACAGGCAGGTTAAGCGTTTTGCTTCAAAGCACAAAAACCCTTAGATTTGTAAAAAAGAATTGCCTTGAAAAAGATTCTGCTTATCCGCTTCAGCTCCATTGGGGATATTGTGTTAACAACTCCGGTTATCCGGGCGCTAAAAACACAGCTGCATTGTGAGTTGCACGTGCTTACAAAAAATGCTTTTGCAGGATTATATAACACTAATCCTCATCTAGATACAGTACATTCATTTAATGAAAAACTTTCAGAAATTGTTCCTTCCCTACGTACGGAAAATTTTGACTTTGTGGTGGATTTACAAAAAAATATACGGTCGTTTCGCATAAAACAGGCACTGAAGAAGCCCTCAGCATCTTTTCCGAAACTTAACAAAGAGAAATGGTTGCTGGTGAATTTTAAGCTGAACCGTTTGCCACGACAGCATATTGTCGATCGTTATTTTCAGGCCGTTGAATCGCTTGGCGTTAAAAACGACGGGAAAGGGCTTGATTATTTTATCCCCGAAAAATCCTGGGTGGATCTGAGGGATTTCCCTCCTTTAAAAGAAAATGCTTTTGTGGGATTTATCATTGGCGGAAAGCACCAAACCAAAATTTTTCCTATTGAAAAAACGGCTGCTGTTATCGAGCGGTTGCCTTGGCCTGTGGTCTTGCTCGGTGGTTCCGAAGACAGGCTGCCGGGTGAAAAAATCAAGGAAATTTGTCAAAAGCAAGATTTACTAAATGCCTGTGGCCAACTCAGCCTTGACCAATCGGCTTCCATTGTACGGCAAGCCGGCTTAATCATCACCAACGACACGGGACTGATGCACATTGCCGCCGCCTTTAACAAACCTGTTATCAGTATATGGGGCAATACCATTCCCGAATTTGGCATGTCCCCTTATGAGCCCGACCACCCGGAACGTTTGGCAATTGCCGAAGTAACTAATCTTAAATGTCGGCCTTGCAGTAAAATCGGCCATAAAAAATGCCCCAAAAATCATTTTAAATGTATGCTGCGGCAAGATGAAGATTCCATTGTGGAAAAAGCATTTAAACTGTTTCCCAAAGAAACCGTATAACCGAAGGCATTGTTCCGGAATAACTTACAGAAAGTATTCGGAAGGTGAGACTGCTATTTTGGTGTACTTATTTTCTATCCCGCATTACCTCCACCGCCTTTTTAAACACAGGGTCTATTTTGTGGTATATAGGATAGAACCCTTTCTCGTCCAATATATTACGACCAACATAAGCTTTAAATAAAATTTCAATTTTATCTTTTGAAACCTTAACTTTTTGCGGTGTACCTATAATTCCTTTTGATTTGGCATAAGCCACCAAATTCCGGTACATCTTGTCGGTCATATGGAAACCACGGTTAAAGGTTTTAAAATTTTTGTATTTCCGCAATTCGTGCCGGTGGGTGTCCGTAAAGTCAAAAGCAAACTGATAAATCATCCCTTTGTTGGCAAGGATGTTGTAAAACGAATGCAAACTATCAATCTGAATGGGAACAAAAACATCGGGCATAATGCCTCCACCGCCATACACAATTTTACCTTTGGGTGTGGTGTATTTCAACGAGTCGTTAAATTTTATGCTGTCGCGATTTTCCAACTCTCCATCCAAATAGCGATGATAAGCCTCGGAATAATAATCCTTAAAATCATCTTTTTTGTAAGGTTTCTGGATACAACGGCCGGTGGGCGTATAATATCGGGCCACGGTCAGGCGCAATGCCGAACCGTCGGGCAGGCGCATTTGTTCCTGCACAAGCCCTTTTCCGAAGGAGCGACGACCGATTACTACACCGATATCGTTATCCTGCAAAGCGCCGGTAACAATTTCGGCCGCCGAGGCAGTTCCTTCATCAATTAAGATACCCACGTCGGTATGCTGAAGCCGTCCTTTGTCGGTTGCAAATGCAAACGATTTGGGCCGGTGAAGTCCTTTGGTATAAACAATCAATTTGCCGGCGGGCAAAAACTCATCGGCCACGTTAATGGCAGCAGCAAGATAACCGCCCGGATTTCCCCGTAAATCGAGGATAAGTTTTTTCATCCCCTTCTTTTGCAGTTTTTTTACTGCAGCATCAAATTCGTCGTAAGTAGTAGCCGAAAATTTATTCAGTTTAATGTATCCCAAATTTTTATCAACCATGTAAGCAATATCAAGGCTGTAGGTAGGAATAATGCCGCGCGTAATGGTAAAGTCGATGAGTTTGGGAACACCGCGCCTGAATATGGAAACTTTCACCTTAGTTCCTTTTTTTCCTTTCAGTTTGTGGATGGCTTTATTATTGGTGATTTTAACGCCTGCCACAAGTGTATCATTCACTTTTACAATGCGGTCGCCGGCCATCAGGCCTACCTTTTCGGATGGACCACCCGGGATGGGATTAATTACCATGATGGTATCCCGTTCAATACGAAAACTAATGCCTATTCCTTCAAAACTTCCCAAAAGGGGGTCATTTATTTCGTTAAATTCATCGGCAGTAATATAAGCCGAATGTGGATCCAGATCGTTCAACATCCCTTTAATGGCATCTGTTTCGAGGTGATCCTGATTTACCGAATCAACATAATTATTATCGATATATTGAATAATATCGTCTACTTTACCATAGGCCTGGTGAGTACCCGGCAAAAAGGAGAGGCCTTTTGAAGGCGATGAAGTTCGTTCGAGCAAAAAGCCGAGGATAATTCCAGATATTAAAACGAGTGAAAACGCAATGGGAAGATAGACACTATATTTTCGTTTAGGATTATTCATTTTTACAAAATTTGATCGTCTGCAAATATAAACAACCTAAGATAATCAAACGAGGCTGTACAGATGCTTTTATGATTATTTAAGGCAGGCTACGAAATACGTGCCCACAGGGTCTTATCTTTAAACCTGCGGCGAATTTCCAGGTTCAGTCGCCGGTTTTCTTCTTTTTGCAGGCGGGGGTCGTCTTCGAGAATTTCAGCGGCAATTTTACGGGTTTTGGCTATTAAATCACCATCTTTTGCAAGATTGGCAAGGTGAAGATCGAGCATCCCCGACTGTCGTGTCCCCTGTATATCACCCGGCCCGCGGAGTTTTAAATCAGCTTCGGCAATTTTAAATCCATCGGTAGTGGAAACCATTATTTCCAGTCTTTTCCTACCTTCGTTAGAAAGCTTATTTCCCGACATAAGTATACACCACGACTGGTCGGCCCCACGTCCTACACGTCCCCGGAGCTGATGCAATTGAGATAATCCAAAACGTTCGGCATTTTCAATGATCATCACCGATGCATTGGGCACGTCAACGCCTACTTCAATCACAGTAGTAGCCACCAGTATATTTGTAATTCCGTCGGTAAAACGTTTCATTTCAAAGGCCTTAACATCAGGTTTCATCTTCCCGTGCACCACACTCACCTGATATTCAGGTTCAGGAAAATCACGCAGCATATTTTCATAACCATCCATCAGGTTTTTCAAATCCATTTTTTCCGATTCCGAAATTAATGGATAAACCACATAAATTTGCCTGCCTTTTTGAATTTGGTCGCGCATAAAGCCAATCACGCGCAATCTTTTCGATTCAAAAAAATGAAGGGTCTTCACCGGCTTGCGGCCGGGGGGCAATTCATCAATAATTGAGATATCGAGATTACCATACAGGGTCATGGCCAGCGTGCGTGGAATGGGCGTAGCCGTCATTACCAACACGTGGGGAGGAATTTTATTTTTTTTCCACAGTTTAGCCCGCTGTGCCACACCAAAACGGTGCTGCTCATCAATAACCACAAATCCCAGCTTACTGAATTTTACCGTATCCTCAATCAGTGCATGTGTGCCTACAAGAATATCCAGCCGGCCCTGCTGCAAATCTTCGTGAAGTTGTTTGCGTTTAGTTGCTTTGGTGGAGCCGGTAAGCAATTCCACTGACACATTCATGTCGCCCAATATTTGCCGTAATGTGTTGTAATGCTGGGTGGCCAATATTTCGGTAGGCGCCATAAAAGTTGCCTGAAAACCGTTATCAATGGCTATAAGCATACTCATCAAAGCCACCAGGGTTTTGCCGCTACCTACATCGCCCTGCAACAAGCGGTTCATTTGTTTGCCGGTGCGCAAATCGCCGCGAATTTCGCGAATAACACGTTTTTGTGCCCCGGTCAGTTCAAAAGGCAAATAATCTTTAAAAAAAGTATTAAATTTTTCTCCAACTCTCTCAAAAACCTGGCCTTGAGCCTTGTTTTTTAAAATCTTTTTCTGCAACAGCAATTCAAGCTGCAGGAAAAACAATTCTTCAAATTTGAGCCTGAGGATGGCCTTATTAATAATTTCAGGATTTGCAGGAAAATGGATGTTGAGCATGGCCGTTTTATGATCCAGCAGGCCATAGCGTTTTATAAAATTATCAGGCAGATTTTCCAAAAGTTGCCCGGCCGTTGCTGTAAGCAACGTTTTGATTAGTTTGGAAATACCCCGGCTGCCCATCCCGGCATTTTTAAGCTTTTCGGAAGAATGATAAATTCCTTCCAGCCGGTTGGTCAGTGCCCCGCTTTGTTCATCCGGGACATCATCAATTTCAGGATGAACAAAATTGAACATATTTTTATAAACAGAAGGCTTCCCAAACACCAAATATTCCTTTCCGGGCTCAAAGCGGTTTTTAATCCATCGAAGGCCTTTAAACCACAACAACTCTATACTTCCGCTATCGTCAACCAGTTGGGCTTTAATGTATTTTGTTCTTTTATCGCCCACTGCCTGCAAGTTGGTAATCCGTCCTTTCAACAGAAAATAAGTGGCATCGGTAGTTACTTCTTTAATTTTATAAATTTTGCTTTTATCCACATAACGAAAAGGGAAATACACAAGCAAATCACGATAAGTCCTGATGCCTAACTCTTTGGCAAGCAAGTCGGCTTTATGCGGACCGACACCTTTTAAATAGGTAATGGAAGTATCAAAAATAGCATGCATGAAGCAAAGGTATAAAAACAAAAAAACTCCCCGGTGAGGAGAGTTTTAATACTGCTAACTTATATCAATATTGCCAGAGATATTGTTCAAAGTTGAACATTTCCCGTTTAATCCGGTTTGATTCCATAATGGCATCCACGCCGGTGGCATAAGCCGAAATCCGCCGGTCGTACATGTTTTGTTCTTTGTAAATATAACTACTGAACAAACGTTTGATAAAAATATCGTCAAAACTTAAACGCATGGCCGAATTAGACGGATTAAATGCCAGGGCCTGCGCAAGGACTTTTCGTGACTGTGGATACGATACCCAAAACAAAGGTTCGGTAACTTCCTGACCGTTGTGTTCTTTAATAATTACGGGGCAGAAAGCTTCGATGCGGACAAGCATTTGCGAGCGTTGTTTATCAAAATACCAGTCTTCTTTCAGGCGCAGGCGCATCACTTTGGAAGGATCAAATTCAGTGATAATTGTTGTATCATATTCATCATAAGGCGGATACGACCGTCGCATAATTTTATGAATGGTATCGGTTTGGCGGCCGATGATTTCCTGATAAGTAATCGGCACCAGCAGTTCATCGGTATTTGACACATCGTAAGCCGTAATTTTTCCCTGTTTCAGGGCGTCGAGGATCACCGTTATAAACGATTTCCAGTTTTGGTGGGGATTAATCGGAAAATAAAAGACCTGGTTCATTTTCTGACGGAAATCGATTTCGCGCCAAATGCGTTTTGACCACATAACGTCTGCTTTTCGCACACCGGGCAGAGGCAATGGCGTTTTGTTGACAATTCCCTGATCAGCATACAAACCATCCAAGGGAGATTCATCCGTAATTTGCGCTTTCAGCATGGCAGGGCCAAGGAGCAGCATAACTGAACAGGTAATAAGAAACAGTTTTTTCATCTTTTTAATTATTTAATCTCTAAACTAATGGGGTTCAGGCTTCTCACCGTTCCATCAGGGCCTTTGGCCACAATATTTTCAAAAAAGAACTTTTGTTTGTGTTTGGCTTTCCGGATAATGTTAATCATTTCGGGAGTAAAGCGATTACCCCTGATACTTTTAGGTATCCAGTCACCATTTAGTATGGTGGCAAAGGTGTACGACGTAACCGTAAAATACAAATCAAATTCAAAGTCTTTCATGTCGGGAATAATAGCGCCGGCAGCCAGCAAAATATTTTTATCAATTTTACCATTGGTTTGGCCGGCCACTTCGGCAATGGGATCGGGAACACGCTTCACGCGAAATTCCGATTTTCCCAACAAAACCTGTTTGCCATCGATTTTAGCCACAGCACTCACATACACTTTGTTTCCGGGCACCCTGTTATCAATTTTCACCATCCAGTTTTTGCCCTTACGATATAACTTTCCGGCCGTGATCTGCGGCTTAATTTGTTGTTCGGCCAGGCCAGGCGATGTGATTGAGACCGGATTTTCGACCCCGATGTAAAACACATTCATTTTTAAAGGGGCCACCGTTAACGATGGAGGAGCCACCGTGTAGTTGGCATTAAAATTATAATGGGCAATTTGATTGGTTTTCGGATCGACCATTTCAATAATTCCGGCATATTTATGATTTCCCTCTTTATTAGCCGGAAAAACCAATTTCACCAATCCGCCTTTACCTTTTATTAAGCGGGCATTTTTCAGGTTTTTATCCGTAATGGAATCCGTACCGGCCAACACCCTCACATTGGGATTCGTCTTGGTATCGTAAGCAGCCACCAGCACTTCGGCTTCGTATTTACCACCTTTAAGCACATAAGTACTTTTTGGAATAACTTTGGCTGCCACATTATCGAATTTATAATCTTTTTCGGTAACCGAGCTATACAAATACTTCATGGCATCAAATTCAGCCATTTTAACTTCCGATATTATTTTGTTTGTCAACGTGATATCAGCTGCCAAAATAGTATAATAAAAGTTGTGATTTTCCCAATCCTGCTTTTGATGGTCAGCATTGCGATAAATAATTTTTTTATCACCTAAAAAGTTGGTAATCAACCCCACCTTAGTGCTTGAATCAGGTAAATTCATAAAATGCAACATGGTGGTGCGTAAATCTGTCATTCTTTTACTCAGGCGATAAGCTTCCCCTTTTTTGCTGTTCCCGACGCCAATCAGGTAATTGGTTACATCGTTATAGCGATCTTTGGTAGGTACGGAATTCAGGTTCAAAAACTTCTTTTTAATCATTTTAGTTGGATGATACACATCGGTAACGAGGGAGTCAAAATAATAATTTTTCACCACAAAGGCAGAGTCTTTCTTTTCAGACACCTCAATCAGCTTTAATTTCAAGTGGTTAAGATATTGTAGCATTTCGTCTGATTTAGTCTTCACCACTTTGGATTTCTCCCAATACGGACCCACCTTATCGGGATTCAACTGATATTGTTGCTCGAAGCGGTTATAAGTAGAAGCAATCTTCTCACTCAGGCTTTCGTTTGTGCTTTCCACACTTTCGTTCACCACCAAAAAAGCGTCCAGCACCTGTTTCGACACGTTAAGTGCCAACAATGCATAAAGCACGAGGTACATCATGGCGATCATTTTCTGTCTCGGTGTCTCTTTATATCCAGCCATTTAAATTAGTTTTATGTTTACACGGCTCATGTTTTTATCAGGCCTGAATATTCATGGCAGTCAACATATTACCATATACTTTATTGAGCGATTCCATCCGTTGTGACAAAGTTTCCAGTTGTAATGCAAACTGACCGGAATTAGCGGTTGATTTCTCAAGGCTTTGTAACAGTTGCGACATGGTTTCCCGCATTTTTCCCGAGTTTTCCACTGCATCATTGCTACTCTGCAATTGAATTTCATAAATTGCATTCAGTGCAGCGAGATTTTCAGCAATTTTTCTAAGTTGTGTATTGTAAGCATCACCTTCAACAGCAGTAAAATCGAGTGCTTCTACCGATTTTGACAGTATTTCGGCTGATTTTTGATAACCCGCTGCCAGGTTTTTTGCCGATTGGGTAGCCTCGTGTACTGTCCCTGCAAATTCTTCGGTAGTATCCATATTTCCTTTGAGGATATCGGCTGCCTGTGAATAGGCATTAGAAAGCACCTCAACTTTTTGGTTGATGACATTCATGTTTTCCGAATAGCTACCAGCTGCTTTAAGGTCGTTTTCCATAACTTCACCGAGCTTATGAGTAGATTGCGCTGCCGAATTTAGCTCGTCGGCAAAATTTTTGGATGCCACAGCTGCATCGGTAACGTCAGCCATTTTTACTGCGTTTTCAGAAAATTTACTCAATCCTTCCCCAAGCTTGTCAATCATTGACTGGTCAATTTGTGCTTTCTCAAACATTTGATCCAGCTTTTGGGTTGCTGTTTGCCGGCCTCTCAATGTTTGGGCGTCACTTCCTTTTACGGGATGGTACATACCGGCTAATTCTGGATAGACCATACTCCAGTCGGGTTCAACATGAGGCACTTCAAAGGCCGAAAGAAAAAAGATTAAAGCTTCGGTTCCAAGCCCCAAAGCGAGGGCAAAATCGGCCCCTCCATAATGGTTTATTTTTAACAGAGCCCCTATTAAAACCACCGATGCCCCTATACCGTAAACCTTGGCCATCAGGTTTCTGTATACTCTTGTTTTATTAAAATCAAAAAATCCCATAATGATTCGCTTATATAAATTAATCGTTCTTAATTATTTTTTTTAATGATAGACGTGAGATTCCTTGCTGGGGTTATCTCCTTTATTCCGACCCAGATAAGGTTGAACACAACGAAAACCGATATATGATTTAGCCGTGTCCTGATATTCATACGCCCGGGTTGTAACGCGCAAATAATAGGCAACATCTTTCCATGAACCACCACGGATTACCTTTCTTTTCATTACAGGTGGATCATCGGGTTTGGCATTATACGTATAATTGGGGTTCATGTCCCACGAGATATTATACGAAGAGGGGTCGTAGGCGCTGTTTGTCCACTCGGCCACATTACCGGCCATATCATACAAATCAAAATCGTTGGGTGGATAATGGCCCACAACCACGGTACGCAGGCCACCATCGGCAATATAATTTCCCCGTAAGGGTTTAAAATTTGCAAGGAAACAACCTTTATCGTTCCGTGTATAAGGTCCGCCCCAGGGATAAGGACTCAGCTGGTTTCCTCCACGGGCAGCCCACTCCCACTCGGCCTCGGTGGGCAAACGAAATTCGGAAAGTTCGACCCCTCCTTTTTTTGCACGCAGATGACTGTTTAAAAACTCAGTCCTCCAAACACAAAAAGCCCTGGCCTGCTGCCAGTTGACCCCCACCACAGGATAATGGTCGTAAGCCGGGTGGGAAAAATATTTTTCTGTCATGGGATCGTTAAACGAATAGGTATAATCGGTAATCCAGCATAGCGTATCCGGATATACATTGATGGTTGCGTTATGCACAAACACCGAACGGTTGCGTGTTCCCAAAGGTCTGTTTGCAAAAGAGGCCATCTTAGGATCTCCTTTTTTACTCATATCCTTTCGGGCAGTACCCTGCAAATCGACCCAGTAGTATGAATACATCAGTTTTCGGGCATCAATTTGTTTATGACGAAAATAGCGTTCGTTTTCAGGCAGGTACAATTCCTGAAGAGCATCACGTACATCCTGATCCTCACTGTTCCAATTGATTTTTGTTTTCCAGTTAAGATGTGGGGGATCATAAGTCTCACCTGTTTTTGAATTTTCTTCAATGAGGTAATCATCAGGACGCACATCCCCTAAAATTTGTCGTGCAATGGAATCGCGTACCCAGTAAACAAATTGCCGGTATTCGTCGTTTGTAATTTCGGTTTGATCCATAAAAAAAGCAGATACGGAAACCGTCTTCGGCTGAATAAGATGGCCATTTGTAATATCCTGATCTCCTGCTCCCATGGTATAACTTCCCTGTGGTACAAAAACCATCCCATACGGATCGGGCTGGTAAAACGGTTTTTCATTTTTCCGCGTTCCTACAAGTTCACCTGTGCCTGTATTGCTACAACCTGCCAATACAATTCCGGCTAAAATGTATAACAACCATCTTCTTTTCATTTCTATTAATTTGATATTTCTAAACGCATTTCTTTTCTGTGGTTTTCTGCAAATTACAGAAAACGAGTGTTTTTATAACTGGTTTTTGCCTTTTCGGTTTTAATTTTAAAACAATATCCCAGACTAATTTCATGACTTCCTGCCAATCCAACCGGCAAGGTAGGTAAATCGTACGAATAACCAAGCCGGAATCCGTTAATTGTAACTCCTACCATAAAACCAATGGATTCCTGATACCTGTAATTCACACCACCCCAAAACTTACTCTTGTAATTAACGATGGTTGAAAAATTATATTGTGTGGAAGCAATATCCGAAAGAATCATAACCGAAGGAATAAGTTCAAATTCGGGATGATTTGGCATCGTTAAGGTGTATCCGGCCGTAAAATAAAAGGTACGGTCGGTTTGATACCTAATTACCGCATCCGAAGTGCTCAGGTTCTTTCCCCTGCTTTCAAAAATATTGGTAACCGATAATCCTGCAAAGAAATTATTATTTCCCTTAAAAAAAACACCCAAATTACCATCGATAAGCATATCGCCCTGCTTTGATGTCAGCAACGCGGGATCGTTGGGATCAACCGGATTGAACTTAGTAAAATCAATTGTTCGGTTAGTCAGGTTAACACCTGCTCCCATACCAATCAATCCGGCTGTAGTTTTAAAATGAAAGGAGTAAGCCAGTTGAACACCAATATTACTTTCGAAACCCAGTTTGTCCTGAATAATAGAAATGCCAACACCTCCGTGAGCGGCCGGTAAAGGAGCATCGGCCGTGATAAGAAAATCCTGCGGTGCCACTTTATTTCCCTCTGCATCCTTAAAACCGGCCCACTGCTGGCGGGCAATTCCATTTATGCAAATTCCTTCGCCCATCCCGGCATAACCGGAATTCACAAACATAAAAGCCGAGCTGTACTGGGTAAAAACAGGTGCTTGTTGACCAAAAAGCTGAGCGGCTGACAATAAACCCACAATAATTAAAAAATATGTTCGTGAAAAAAGTTGATTCAATTTAATGATTTGTTTTGGGAGCTAAAGTAAAAAAATTCTATCACAACGGGCTGATATTACCGGTGGATGTTAAAACAAGTATGCCGGCTAATAATAATCACGGAAATCTTTCCTTTTAGTAAGTTTTAAATCTTTTAAAATAGATGCTTTTACGTTTATGGTAAAATTCCAGCTTTTGCGTGGGCCAATAGGAATCCAGCTAAAGCGCATCTCCCAGCAGTGCAAATTGCGATACAGGTTTACCGACGTAAAAGCCAGTTGTTTATTGGTAAAGTCCCAACCCGAATTAAACGAAAATTTCCAGTTAGGGGTTAAACTTAACTGACCTGAAAACCCAAGGGTTTGCACCAGTGTTTTTTTGGGTGTCCATATCTGACGGACATAATTCTTCACGTTTGTATAAGTAAAATGATAATTAATGTTCAACGACCAGGGAATTTTCCAGTCAACATATTGCCCGGGATGTGAGTTAATGTCGTTTATTTCGGATTTTGGAGTTCCAGGTGGAATATTTTGTGTCTCGGTTTTTTTCTTTTTCCGTTTATTGAAATCCTTATCACTCAGGCTTAAATTAAAACTCAAATTCCACGAGCTGTTGTTAATACGCAACAATCGCCGGTTCACGGCCCACTCCGTCTTGTTAATAGCATGTCCGGCCGAATCAACCACATAAGGGCTAAACGAACTGGCATACTGAATAGACAACCCTTTCCAAAGGCGCGTCCGTCCGGTTATGTTGATATTCGACATACGCAGTGAATCTTTGGCGAAATCATAATTTCCGGTTATGGTCAGGTTTTCGATAAGTGGGATTTTCTTCAGGCCTGTAATAGTATCTTTTTTTGATGGCACTTTTATATCAAGCGTATTTGCAAAACTAAACGAGATATTTCCCGATTTACGGCTTGGCGCCGTTCCGTAAATAAAACCCTGATATTTTGAATAATATACCTTGTTGCCCAATTGATCATAATAAAAATCGCGATAGTGCCATTTATCACTTCCAAAATCAGGCACGTATGACACGCCGATACGTGGGGTAAACACATGGCGAATAGCACGTATGGGCCCTTTTTTAAAACGCAGCATACCGTAAATCTTAGTAGATAAAGAACTACTAACGCTAAAATCGAACACATTATTAAATCCTGAAATTGTATCCACGTTCACATAGCCCACGGTGGTATCACCATTGTTAACCACAATATCGTTTACCCAGCGTTCTCTAAGACTATTGGCATACATCCTGTCGGTGATGTTTATCGAAGTACTTAATGTAAAATACTTAAATAGTTTCATGGGCAAACTGATGGGAATTTTATGAACCATCCCGTTCTGCATACCATTACGCAGGGTGGTGGGTTTAAACAAAGTGGAATCGGTTGCTGTGATGGTATTGCGGCTATTCATAGAATATGACATGCTCAAGTCGTCGAGTAGTCCTTTTTTACCGCCTTTTTTGCTGCGAAACGGATAAAAACGGTTTACCGTGAATGAAATCTCAGGTAAAGTAAGTTGTACCTGATGGGTTTTGGTGTTTTGCCGGTGACTGGCATTTACCGTGAGAAAATATTTTCCGGCCCAGTTTTTTTGATAAGCCACGCTCGATTGAAATTCGTTTGACAGATAATCGTTAACGGAAACCACGTTGTATTTCACAAAATTACTGCTGATAATGTTGACATTAGCCGAAAATGTACTGTTGGGCCTGGCTTTAGAATCCTGTGTATGTGTCCACCGGATGGAAAAATCGCGGGTATTACTGTAATCAGGAGCTCCTTTTGTGCTTATAATATTTCGCGACAGCCCCAACGAAAAATTACCGCCATATTTATACCTTTTTTTATAGGTAAATACCGGCGAAATTTTCCAGCTGCCGCCGGTATAAATGTCGCCGGTAACCTTAAGGGTCATTTTGTCGTTAATATCCCAGAAATACCCCCCTCCCTGGAGATAAAACCCCCGGTTGGGCGATTCTCCATAGGTAGGCATCACAATGCCCGATTTTCGTTTTGGATTGTTTGGAAAAACAGCAAATGGCAAGGCCAACGGCACGGGCACGCCTTCTATTTGCATATACACAGGACCGGTAATAATCATTTTATTAGGAATAATCCTGGCTTTGTTAAAACGAAATTCAAAATGTGGATGTGGTAAATCACAAGTGGTAAAATAACCACCTTTTACATTTACCGAGTTGTCAGGCATTTTTTTCACTATATCGCCATGCAGAAAACCCTGATCGTTTTTAGTACGTACACCTCTGATAATCCCTTTCCTTGTCACAAAATCGTAGATAAGCGTATCCGAGTTAAAAGTTTCATCACCTTGTTTAAAAACCGGTTTGCCTACTATTTTTCCAGTCGAATCTTTCATTCCGGTAGCAAACACCGTATTATCGTTAAAATTCACAGTAATGTAATTGGCCTTTAAATCAATGTCGCCGTAGGTAATTTCGGCATTGCCATAAAGGTAAACTTTCTTGTTTAACAAGTCCTGAACAATGGAATCCTGTGCATGACGCACCAAATCGAACTCCAAATTCATAAAATTACCGGTCGTATCTTTCGCCGGCTGCAATGTTTTAAGGCTATCGGCCCCGATCAGTGAATCCTGCTGAAAAGCAATAGTGTCATTACTTCCAAAGAAATTTTTCGGCACAGGCTTTGTATCAGCACGAGCTAATCCCAAACTGACAAAATAAAATAACCAAAAGGATGTTAATAATTTAATTGTAAAACCCGGGCTCACCAAAATGGAACTTTTACTTTTGTTTATATAATCTGGATACTGATGAATCTTTTTGCAAATATAGTTTCAAAATTCCAAGTAAGGGCATTTATCCCCCTGCTTTTCATATCAATTGTGTTTGGCCTGCCACAAAACATGCTGGGCCAACAGGGTTCACGCATCCGCACGGTGGTGATTGATGCGGGACACGGTGGCAAAGACCCGGGTGCTTTGGGAAAACATTCACGCGAAAAAGACATTACACTGGCAGTGGCACTTAAGGTGGGCCGTTACATCCAACAAAACCTGAAAGATGTAAAGGTTATCTACACCCGGACCACCGACCGTTTTATCCCGTTGTACCGGCGGGCTGAAATTGCAAATAAAAACCATGCAGACGTATTTATTTCTATTCATTGTAATTCAAACCCCAGCTCAAAGCCTTATGGGACCGAAACTTACGTAATGGGCTTATCAAAAAGCAAAGCCAATTTGGGAGTTGCCAAAGCTGAGAACGCTGCCATTTTGTATGAGGATAATCCACGCACTTCCTACGATGGTTTCGACATAAACTCGCCCCAGTCGTATATAAATTTATCGCTGTTTCAAAACACTTATCTCGCCCAAAGCCTGAACCTGGCACATTTAATCGAAAATCAGGTTAAATATCATTTAAAACGTAAAGCCCGGGGCGTATTTCAGGCCGGCTTTTTGGTGTTATGGCGTACCACCATGCCCAGTGTTTTGGTAGAGTTGGGTTTTCTGAGCAATCCCAACGAGGAAGCCTTTTTGTTATCGCAAAAAGGCCAGATATATCTCGCGTCGGCCATTTACCGCGCTTTTAAAGCTTATAAACAATCATTTGAAAAAGAAAATGCCCTTCCACGGCAACCCTTGCCTGCTAAAACAAAAAAAGCCAGTGTCAGTTCGGTAAAAACAGTAGTAAACCAAACCGTAACATCCCACACACCCGGGGTTGAATACAGGGTTCAATTTTATACGGGGGCTCATCTTTACAAAAGCCCGTTTAAAAAATTCCCACAAGTAACTAACATTAAAGTATATAGAAGTAACGGCATGTACAAATACACTTCGGGGCATTTTACCTCCATAAATAAAGCTGCCCAACACCAAAAAGCAATACAGCAATTGGGTTACCGTGACGCTTTTATTGTGGCTTTTTATCAACAAAAACGCATCAGCCTCAATAAAGCGAGGAAGCTAAAATTGGCGGGGAAATAAAGTGCTGCCATAATTATCTTAAGCTATGAGCATAGATTAGGGCAAGTTGAGGTTATTACATTAAAAAAAATTAAAATTATGAATGAATTTCGTACTTTTGTTACAAATAAGAATAAAGAACTAAACTATTTTAAAAACCTAAAAAATTTGTCATCGTGAAAAAATCAACTTACATATACATAGGCCTTTCTTTTATATTTGGGATTATTATTTTTATATGGGGATACAATTATCTGAAAGGCAAAGACTTGTTTCGTAATGAAACGATTTACTATGTTCGTTACCACGACATAAGCGGACTGGTAAATGCCAATCCTGTTTTGTTTCACGGTATGCAGGTGGGCGCAGTTCGAAATATTCATTTGGCACCAGACGGGTCGGGTGATATAATAATTGAACTAGTCCTGAATAAAAAAATCCCCTTGCCCAAAGATACCCATTCACGAATTATCAATGCCACTTTGTTAGGTGACAAATCGGTGGATTTAAAATTAGGCACTTCCAGGGAAATGGCAAAAAGCGGCGACACCTTAATTGGTTGCGTAGAAGTAACTTTAAAGCAACAGGTTACCTCGGCTCTCGCCCCCATGAAAGCCCGTGCAGAAGCCATTTTATCCAATGTGGACAGTTTGGTGGCCTCCGTCTCAAAAATGCTAAGTAAGACTAATACACACAGTATAGATACTACCGTAAGAAATATTCAGGGTACTTTTGACAACCTGAATAAAACCACCGCCAATCTGAATGCTTTGGTCAGCGACAACCGGATAAGGATATCGCAAACCCTGACTAATATCGATTCGTTGAGCTTGGCTTTGAATAATAAAAAAGGCGACATAAATAAAATAATCAGCAACTTCAAAAGGATCAGCGATACACTCAACCAGGCACAAATAGGACAAACCTTACGCGAAACAAAACAATCACTTACTCATTTGAATGCTCTCTTGGCTAAAATAAATGCCGGCCAGGGGACCGTTGGGTCTTTAATTACCAGCGATAGTTTGCACATCAAGTTGAATAAAACCATGCTTCAGTTGAATAAACTAATAAAAGATATTCGCGAAAATCCGCACCGTTATCTCAAATTCTCTGTTTTTTAGTTATTTGCTGAAAATATCCAATTTTGAAAATGGCCGTAGTTTTTCGAGCCATTGAAAGCCTTTTAAATAACGGTTTTCTTTGGTAAGTTCTGTCTCAGGGAACATCTTTTGGGATGGTTGTTCCAGGTAATTTATGGCCCTTATTTGATTGTTCGAAATCCTGATAACCATACTACTGGCTTCCGCTTTGTTGACGCCAATTAAACGTTTATCATCATCGCGTACCCAATAAATAGATTGGGCATTCCCCTCCACATTCATTTTATAGATTTTATTTTGTTTGAAATAACCGGTCATCATACGGCCGGAAATTTGATTAAATGAAGTCAGGCTGTCGCGCGAAATGATAAAAGCATTATTATACATATTCAATGAATCGATGTGGTTACCACCGATGCTGATTTGCATCGAGTCGGCAGTAAGCTGGTTTTTTCCGGACCAAAGCACAGGAAGCTTGTAAAGATTTAGGCTCGAATCGCTCATTACATATGATAAAGAATCGCATTTCCCCTGCAAGTCATCACGATAAAAACGAACACCATTATAGGCCAGCATTTTTTTTGTTTTCCTGTTCCGGTCGAAATAGACCCACAGCGTATCTGCATGGATAAACAACGAATCACCTTTATAGTAAGTAATTGCCATGGCCGAGTCAGTTACGTATGTTATTCCTTTATTATCCCACATTTCACCCACACGTCCTTCCACAATCACACTATGCAACGTATCAGTGATTCGGAGACGGCCAAAAGCACGACCAAAAGTGGTGTGGTTATTATATTCCAGACTATCGGCTGTTAATTGCTGCCCGTTACTTTCAATCACCGGCATGTTCATCAACTTGGAAACATCACGCCGGGTATCATACCAGCCTTTTACGCACCGGATGGTGCTTTGCGAATCTTTTATGAGCGTGGGGCCGCGAAAGTAAGCCGTTTTATTGTTGGTATTATAAATTAAAGTGTCTGCCCGTGTTACCTGATCGGGATTGGAAAGTACAACCTCTTTCCGGAAATGAAATATATTTGATTGTGTATTATAAATGGCCTGTTTACTTTTCAGGATATTTGAATCGGAATAGATAGTACCGCCCGCATCATAAAAAGCAATTCGTGTTAAACGATTGTACACTAAGTGATTGGTGGTAAGCCTGGCCTTTTCGTCCTGCAAAACCACATGCCCGAAGAGTTCGGCAATTCGTGTTTTTCCATTGTAATGAAGCCGATCGCCATACAAATTTAGCGTGTCGTTTACATTAATATGCACGCGCCCAAAAGCATCGAAATTTCTTTTTTTATCATTTAAAAAAGCACTGTCGCTAAAAAA
The DNA here is from genome assembly GCA_913055825.1 of uncultured Bacteroidota bacterium. Taxonomy (GTDB): domain Bacteria; phylum Bacteroidota; class Bacteroidia; order Bacteroidales; family F082; genus Sulfidibacterium. The sequence continues at coordinate 11,628 of CAJXKB010000007.1, read as the reverse complement.
AAGTGTGGAATCCTGTTTCAGCTTTACATGGCCAATGAGCCGTTGCACATCTTTACCGAGGCGTGCATTAAAATTGTACGCATCGGCGTGCAATACATGAATGCGTGTTTTGCCCTGGCCGTAAGCACCAACTGAGGCCCACAAGCCCGTCAGCAACAAAAGAAATGTACAGATATATATTACGTGTCGTTTCAAAAGATTTGCTTTCTGCAAAAATAGGAGGTTTCATCCAATATTTTAAAATCAATTTAATGTCGGTGCCTTTTCAGGGTTGTACCGGGTTACAATTGTATATTTCGTATATTTCAAAATGATTTACCGGCATTTTGAAATACAATTGAATTATCTGCGGCCAACATGATTTTTCCATACTTTTATGGCGCAATTTTTAAATACATATGAACACATACATCGTATTGGTAGCGGGGGGCAAAGGCTTACGTATGAAATCGGCCACCCCGAAACAATTTCTTTTATTAAAAGGTAAACCGTTGGTGATGCATACTTTTGAAGCTTTTTCGGCTTTTTTTGGCAAAGCCGATTTTATGCTGGTTTTGCCCGGTATTGAGATTGGCCGGTGGAAACAATTATGTGCCCAATATAATTTCACATTGTCACATCGCATTGTGGAAGGCGGCCCTACGCGATTTCATTCGGTAAAAAACGCACTGGCTGCCATTCCTGATAAAAGTATGGTTTGTATCCACGATGCCGTACGCCCATTGGTGAGTAACGAAACCATTTCAAACTGTTTTCGCACGGCGCGCATCCACGGTAATGCTATTCCTGTAGTTCCGCTCAACGAGTCGGTACGACAAGTTGAAAACGGCCTTAGCCGGGCCGTGAATCGTAAACATTATCGAATCGTGCAAACACCACAGGTGTTTCAATCACAATTAATTAAAAAAGCTTACCTGCAAACTTATCGTGAAGATTTTACCGATGATGCCGTTGTGCTGGAAAGTGACGGACAGCCTGTGTTCACCGTATCGGGCAATGTGGAAAATATCAAAATTACCCATCCGGCCGATGTGGCTTACGCCGAAGCGATCATAAATAAAAGCCGGGAACACTAGCGTGTTTTCTTTCATCGTAATGTTTTTCTTCCTTTCCATTCGTAACGGAAAAATATACCTTTGAAGGCTGCATACAAAATGTAAAATGGATAGATAAATTCAAACGGCAGCAAATAAACCAGTAAATTTCTTTTATTTGAAAAATCACTAAACGCCTGCATCAATGGCAAATCAACTACAAATTTTAACAAAATGAACAGCAAAAAAATGGAGGAAAACCAGGGAATAAAGAAACTCACAAAAAAAGAAGCGACCAGCAAACCATTAAAAAGAAACACCGAAAAGGCCACCAATAAAGGCCAGACCAGTTCGTAAGCCTTCGCCTTAGATCCCCAGCGGACACGTTGGTGAAGAAACGTTTTTAAATTAGCCGGAGGAGCTGTAAAAACCATGCTTTCCCTATTTTTGATAAAACGAACTGCCTGTTTGCCAAATTCTTTAGCCAAATAATGAACCAAAAACACATCATCACCCGAAGCAAAATTGTGCTTTTGTGCTTCGGCACCGGCTTCGAGAAAAACATCTTTTTCAAATGCCATGTTGGCCCCGTTTCCCATCAGGGGTAATTTCTTGGAAGCCGAACCTGCTCCCGAAGCCACAAGACTCATAAAATCAAGGGAAAAAAGTTTTTGCAAAAATCCTTTTTCGTTTTCATAAACCACCGGCCCTAAAATCAACAATGGATGTTCCTGCTCGTAAAAAGCAACCATGTTGGCCAACCAGTTGGGCGACACTCTGCAATCGGCGTCAGTGGTAACAATCAGCCTGCCATTGGCCTGGCGGACACCTTCCAGTAGGGCTGTTTTTTTTCCTTCACCTTCAGCATCAATTAGACGGATGGTTATGTTTTTATGATTCGGGATAAATTTATTAATCTTTTGCAAACCATTATCTTCCGAATGATCATTCACAAGTACCAGTTCCCACAACCGGTCGGGATAAGTTTGCTTCGTTATACTTTCGAGAAATTTTTCGATATGATTGGATTCATTGCGATAAGCAACCACAACACTGACACGGGTGGAAAATCCACGTACTGAAGAAGTGAAGTTTTTCATCCTGTACCAACCTATAGTAATAATCAAAATCACCATTATATAACAGAATGCAGTAAGCGATAGCAACAATATAAACAGTTCAATGTACATGGTTCTGCATATTTCTGAAAAAGTTAAGACGGTAAATAAAAAAAACACCCAATAGTGCCGGCAGGGCCAGGTTGAACAGCCAAAGTGCCGAAGAAGCAGTAACAATTTGTTGGCTCAAGCTTTCGGATAATACCGACGAGCCAAAAAACAAACCGAAGACGTAGAGGCTCACCGAGCCCCTAACTCCAATTTCAGACAAGGCGACCGTAGGGATAATCGTCATCAGTAAATAAATGAGCCCAATGAGTACCATAGCATGAAAATAATTAACCGGCACCTTCAACAGATGAAGCAGCAAATAAAACTGAAAAGAAAATACCAGATAACGCAATATACTGATTAGCAATACTTGTAAGAGTTCCTTCATGTCATACCAAGAAAATACAACAGCATAGTGGGCAATTTTGTTATAAGCCCTCCCACTAAGCTTTTGCAAAACATAGGTAAAAACCGAAAAATTCAAAAACGAAAATACCATGAGCAGGGCCAGCAGCACAATACCAAATATTAGTCCGGCATAGGCCCATTGATTAAGGCTGTTAGACGTGTTGAGCCAGCGGGGCAACAAAATAATAAGAGAACCTGCCCCAAACAAAAGTGTAGTAAGTAGCTGGGCAACACTGCCCAAAACCGTGGAAAGTGTAGCCTGCAAACGGTCGGCTTTTTTTAAAACAAACACACGTCCAAGGTAATCACCCATTCTATTGGGCAAAAACATACTCACCGAAATACCGGTCAATACAGCCTTAAATGCCTGCCACAAATTTATCTTTTCCATTTTAGCCATTAAAAGTTGCCATTTATAACTCTCCAACAATAAGTTAACCGGTATTAGCAACAGTGTAAGCAGGAGAAAAAACCAAAAACCTTTAAAATTGACAACACCCTGAATATTTCCTAAAAAATCATGTAAATTATGCTTTTTGAAAAGCTGTTCGTAGAGATAATACAAGGTAATCAGCAAAATGCCGGTACGGATCAGAAAATTGTATGTTTTGTTTAATTTTGCCATAAAAGCGCAGCATTGGCTAACGAAAGAATTATATTAGGTATTGACCCGGGAACAAACATCATGGGTTACGGAGTGATACAACAAAAAGGAAATTCCATCCTACTGGTAACCATGGGCATATTGAAACTGGGCCAATATTCAAATCACGCCTTAAAATTAAAAAAGATTTTTGAACGGACGCTTGGTTTGGTTGAACAATACAAACCGGACGAGTTGGCCATAGAGGCGCCTTTTTACGGAAAAAATGTTCAATCGATGCTCAAACTTGGGCGTGCACAAGGCGTAGCCATGGCTGCCGCCTTGTATAAAGACCTCCCGATTTTTGAATATTCGCCAAAAAAAATAAAGCAGGCTATTACCGGAAACGGGAATGCTTCCAAAGAACAGGTGGCCGGAATGTTGAAAACCATTTTAAATTTCAGTGAGATTCCGCATCATCTGGATGCTACTGACGGGCTGGCTGCTGCCGTTTGTCATTTTTTCCAAGGCAACACCTCCTCCACTAAAAAAAGCTATAACAACTGGGCCGGTTTTTTAAAAGATAATCCCGGCAGGCTTAAAAAATAAATTTACCCCATAAGTTTTTGCTGCAACATCCACCAACGATCGGGGATTTCCTGCTGAAGTGCAGTTTGGTAATCACTGTAAGAGCAGGGCACAAAATGATGCCGGATATATTTTTTATTTACAGGATTTTTAAGTGGGATTTCAATCCACCAGCGGTCGGTTTTTTTACTTTTCAGAAAAATCAGCTCTTCTCCCTGCCCTTCGAGATAAACCTGAAAGCGGACAAAATCTTTTGTGTCCTCGTATGGCAAATCGTGCTGGCGGTTGGCAAACCCATCCAGAAAATACCAAATCATCTGAGCAACGAGATGGGCACTCTGACCGCGGGGATCAAATTCAGGATTCAGTTCATAAATCCCGAAACTGCTTAATTTATCGCTCATGCCGGCATACCGGCAAATGCGACAAGCTTCTTCACCACTGAAACCGTTGGGACCGGCATAATAATTTCCGGGAGAGTCAGCTGCACGAACGGCCGACAGGTCAAAAGTAAGGATATCCGCATTGCGGACCATGGGCTCGGTTTCTTCCATATTGGCCCGTACGTTACCCAAGCGGTTCACATCAAAAAACAAATTTTTCATCAACACCAACGCATCCTGGTTCACAAAATAGCTTTGGTACCCGATGTTTGTGAAATTAAATAAAAAGTTAGGCTGGTGTAAAATAATACGGCTGAGATACGAACGGGACGTGAGCTCATCATCATCATGCCCCAAATCAAAAACAGGATCAACCGCGGCAATATTAATCACACGTCCAATGTTTTCGTAAGCTAGATAGTTAGCGTAGGTCAAATCGTGGCTTCCGCCGATCAAAATCGGCACAATATCCATTTTTATCAACATCGACACCACGTCTTTCACAGCAAAGTAAGTATCATCCACGGTGTGCCCCTGACTGATATTACCGAGATCAACAATATGCAAACGGTTCCAGTGGATTTGCAGGGGATACAAATATTCCCTAACACGGTCGGGAGCAGTGTCACAGCCCACATTGCCAACCGATTTACGGTCTTCATTAATACCGATTATAGCGATTTGTGCCCCTTCGAGTGAGGGGAACTTGCCCTTTTCGATATAGGCCTCCAACACATCACCTAAGGTGGAATTATCATCATTTTGTTTAAAAAACCCTGACAATAAAGAGGAAATGGGTTCAAAATAAATTTCTGGTTCCATGGAATACTTTTTGCTTTCGGGGCACTAAATTAGAAAATAAAAGGAAAAGTATCCCGAAATCGGTCAGCCTTTACTTTTTCTTTCGGGCGTACCTCTTTTTAGGCATGTTTTTGGGATCCTTCGAAATAGCATAACAATCTTCAAGAGTGAGAGCTGCAGGGTCCATATCCTTAGGGATTTTATAATTTTGTTTTTTAATTACAAGGTAGGCTCCATAACGGCCATTCAGCACCTTTACATCTTTATCTTTCTCAAAAGTTTTGATTACTTTTTTCCGGTCTGCTTCTTTTTTGGCTTCCATAATACGGATAGCTTCTTCGAGAGTAAGCGAAGCCGGGTTGTACTCTTTTTTGATAGAATAAAACAATTTATTGTGTTTTACGTAAGGGCCAAAACGGCCAATAGCAACGCTTACTTCTTCGCCGTCAACTTCACCTAACATACGAGGAAAATCAAATAATTTCAAAGCTTCTTGCAGGGTAATGGTTTCCAGGCTTTGTTCTTTTCGTAATCCGGCAAAGCGTGGTTTATCTTCCGAATCGGTATCGCCAATCTGGGCAATAGCACCGTAACGGCCTATTTTTACATACACATTTTTACCACTTTTCGGGTCTTTGCCCAAAAGCCGCTCTCCACTGAATTTACCTGAATTTTCCTGGGTTTCTTCCACTTTTTGATGGAAAGGGCCGTAAAATTCCTTAATAAACTTATTCCAGGCTTTTTTTCCGGCAGCAATTTCATCGAACTCTTTTTCAACACTTGCAGTGAAATTATAATCGAGGATATCGTCAAAATACTGCATCAGGAACCGGTTCACCAAAACGCCAATATCTGTAGGAAAAAGCCTGGCCTTTTGGCTGCCGGTATTTTCATGGGTTATTTTTTCTTCAATTTTACCGTTTTTCAAAATAACATTCTGCACCTTACGTTTTACCCCCTCACGGGTTTCTTTAACCACATATTCGCGTTTCTGTATAGTAGAAATAGTAGGTGCATAGGTAGAAGGACGTCCAATTCCAAGTTCTTCCATTTTCCTAACTAAGCTGGCTTCGGTATAGCGGGGCGGATGCTTGGTGAAACGCTCGGTTGATTGCATTTCAATTAGATTAAGTAAATCGCCCTTGGCAAAGGCAGGAAGCATTCCGCGTTTTAGTTCACCATTCTCATCATCGGTTCCTTCCAGGTAAACTTTCAGGAAACCATCAAATTTTATCACTTCGCCACTTGCTATAAAATCCTTCGGTGCCTTGGAAGAGGAAATGCAAACATTGGTCCTTTCGAGTTGTGCATCACTCATTTGTGACGATATGGTGCGTTTCCAAATTAAATCGTAAAGACGTTTTTCCTCTGCACTTCCGTCGATGGAAATATTATTAATATAGGTAGGCCTGATGGCTTCGTGAGCTTCCTGGGCACCTTTGCTTTTCGTTTTGTAATGGCGGATTTTAACATAATTGCTTCCAAAACGGCTTTCAATTTCTTGTTTGGCAGTGTTAAGTGCCATTTTGGACAAGTTTACCGAATCGGTCCTCATATAAGTAATGCGCCCCGATTCATACAATTTTTGAGCAATACGCATAGTATTGGCTACCGAGTAACCCAGCTTTCGCGATGCCTCCTGTTGCAAAGTTGACGTGGTGAATGGCGGGGCCGGTGATTTTTTTGCCGGTTTTTTTTCCACTGATGCTATGGTAAAAACGGCATCAATTTGATTTTCGATAAAAGCTTTAGCCTTTTCTAACGTATCGAAACGCTCGGCATATTCAGCTTTGAAAGTTTGTGTATTTTTTCCATCGGCAAGCCGGAACTCCGCTATAGTTCTGAAAGCAGATGATGTTGTGAATTTTTTAATTTCTTCTTCCCTTTCCACAATCAGCCGTACAGCCACCGATTGAACGCGGCCCGCAGAAAGCGACGGTTTTACTTTTCGCCAAAGTAACGGAGAAAGTTGATAGCCAACCAAGCGGTCGAGTACCCGGCGTGCCTGCTGAGCCGCCACCAGGTTTTCATCAATTTTACGAGGCTTTTCGATTGCCTGTAGAATGGCACTTTTGGTTATTTCGTGAAATACAATCCGCTTACTCTTGTCCTCTGTCAGTTTAAGTGTCCTGAACAAATGCCATGAAATAGCTTCTCCCTCACGGTCTTCATCAGATGCCAACCAAACCATTTCGGCAGCTTTGGCCATCTTTTTGAGTTCAGTTACCAATTTCTTTTTATCGGGACTTACTTCATACTGTGGTTCAAAATCATGTTCCACATCAACACTTAACTTTTTCGAATTTAAGTCTGCCACATGTCCGAAACTGGAACGAACGGTATAATTTTTTCCTAGAAAACCTTCAATGGTTTTGGCTTTGGCAGGTGACTCAACAATTACAAGATTTTTAGCCATATTCAAGATTTTTTTATGCTTACGATGAGAAAAGCGCTGCAAAAGTAAACTTTTTCAATTAAAAGCATAAAAAGGAACAAAATGGCTAAATATTATTTTGAATCATCAAACTTGCTGTTTTTGCTCTTCCATTAATTTTAATGCATCCTCGTCGGTTCCCAGGGCAACAGCAAGTGGCCGGGTGTTTTCATTTTGTTCCAGGATAATTTTGAGGGTCATGGTAAGTGGTACTGACAAAAACATGCCGACAATGCCCAAAATATAGCCCCAAATAATTAATGAAAGGAAAACCACAAGGGTTGATAAACCCATTCCCCGGCCCATTGCCCGTGGCTCAACCAAATAACCCACAAACAAGTTGACAACTGCGTATATGGCCAATACCCACATGGCATCCACAAAGCCCAACTGAATCCAGGCAAACAAAAAAGCCGGTATCGCCGCAATAATGGAACCGATATTGGGAATATAATTCATCAAAAAGGCAATCAGTCCCCACAAAATAGCATATTCAACCCCAAAAATCCAGAGAAAAACGCCAATTAAAATACCGGTTAACATACTCACCACTGTTTTAATTACGAGATAATGGCGTATGCTGTTTTCGATCCGCGAAAGATTGGCCATGGTTTTGCTTTCGGCGGTACCAAATATTTTTGCCTTGAGGGCAATGCTGTTCATCTCAAGTAAAATAAACAACACAATAAAAATAATCAGGGTGGCATTGCTCATCACATTTCCGAGTTGCCCAAGCGTTGACGCTGTGAAGTCAAGTATTTTTCCGGGGTCAAATACTTTATTTAAACTTTCTGTGGATAAATCCAGTCCGTACTGGTGCAATGTCAAATTAAGCGAATGCTGAATATCGACCAACCGGCTTTCATATTTGTCGAGATGGGAAGTAAAGCTGCTGACCGATCCGCCGATGATGCCACTTAAACCAAAAACCACCAGCAACATACCCAGCAACACTAACGTTACCGACAGGGCATGAGGTACTTTCTTTTGATCGAGCCAATGTACCGGGTGCACCCCTATGATGCTGATAAAAACGGCCAAAAGCAAAAGGGTAATAAATGATTCGGCAGCCATCATGCCGGCTATAATAATAAATACGGCTGCCGTAAACAGCACCATCCGAAACAAACGGTCACTAAGGATTAGATGTTTTCTCATTGATTGTGGCAGTTTTAATTAAACAAAGATAATCAATGATTTCTTTATATGGGGAAACAACTATAAATAATTAAGAATTAAGGGGACTTCTATTAATTCCTACATTAAAACACAAGTAATTTAACTTTTAAAATATATTTATTAGCTGTCTTATGACAATTAGCCAATAACAATCCCTTTTTGTATAACTTCATTGCGTTAAACAAAAAACGCCCCGAAAAGAGGCGTTTTTCCAATACTTAAAATAATTTTTTAATATCTGTAATGTTCAGGTTTGTAAGGCCCTTCCACCTGTACGCCTATGTAAGCAGCCTGTTCGGGCGTTAACGTGGTAAGTTTTACTCCCAATTTTGCCAGATGTAAGCGTGCTACCTCTTCATCGAGATATTTCGGTAAACGATAAACATCAACTTTGTAATGATCGCGTTTTTCCCATAAATCCATTTGCGCCAGGGTCTGGTTAGTAAAAGAATTACTCATCACAAACGAAGGATGACCGGTAGCACAGCCCAGGTTTACCAAACGGCCTTCAGCTAGCAAATAAATACAATGACCATCAGGAAATACATATTTATCTACCTGGGGTTTTATCTTTATTTTTTTGATTCCCGGATAAGTCTCCAATTGATGTACCTGAATTTCGTTATCAAAATGGCCTATATTACATACGATGGACTCATCTTTCATGGCTGCCATGTGTTCAATCGTAATGATATCCCGATTTCCGGTGGTGGTTACAAAAATGTTGCCCTCCTTCACGGCTTCTTCCATAGTGGTTACTTCAAAACCTTCCATGGAAGCCTGTAAAGCGTTGATAGGGTCAATTTCCGTGGTAATCACCCGTGCACCGTAGGAGCGCATAGATTTGGCCGAACCTTTGCCCACATCGCCATAACCGGCAACAACAACTACTTTTCCGGCAATCATTACGTCGGTAGCCCGTTTGATACCGTCGGCCAACGATTCGCGGCAACCGTACAGGTTGTCAAATTTCGATTTGGTTACCGAGTCGTTTACATTAATAGCCGGAACCAACAAAGTACCTGCTTCTTTCATTTGATACAAACGGTGTACACCCGTGGTAGTTTCTTCCGAAACACCTTTCCACTCTTTCACTGTATTGTGCCACTTGTTGGGTTCTTCGGCCAATGTTTGACGTAATAAATTCAGGATTTCTTCTTCCTCTTCACTTTCGGCTTTTACATCCAGTGTAGCAGGATTCTCTTCGGCTGCATAGCCTTTGTGTATCAAAAGCGTGGCATCGCCACCGTCATCAACCACCAAATTGGGGCCTTTCCCGTTAGGAAATGTTAATGCCTGGCGCGTACACCACCAGTATTCTTTCAGCGTTTCCCCTTTCCAGGCAAATACCGGCACACCCTGCGGGTTGCCAGGAGTTCCGTTTTTACCTACCACAATAGCGGCGGCAGCATGGTCTTGTGTGGAGAAAATATTACAACTGGCCCATCGCACATCGGCACCCAGTTCCACAAGCGTTTCAATAAGTACGGCAGTTTGAATGGTCATGTGCAGCGACCCCGTAATTCGAGCTCCTTTCAATGGTTTGTTTGCAGCATATTTTTTTCTGACGGCCATCAGACCGGGCATTTCTTTTTCGGCAATATCCATTTCTTTCCGGCCCCAATCAGCCAGGTTGACATCAGCAATTTTAAATTGCAATTGTGTTTTTGTGTTTGTTTCCGACATTGATTTTGTTTTAAATTAGGGTGCAAAGGTAAATATTTTATTCACCAAAATTTTTATATAACCTTACTTTGTGTGTTTTGGGTTGGGCATGCCTTTCAGGCCGGGCTATCCACTGTAGTCCTCGGCTCAAGGGCTGTTCAGCTATATGGCGGGAGAACGCTCCCCTGTCGCGCCTTCCGCCATTGCTTCCACAAGCCCTTTAGCCTCCGGGCTGCCGTTCCTATCCCTCATGCAAAATAATGTGGATGGCATTTTGCCACGCTCCCTGGTGCAAACGTCCGCTTGTGTCTTCCCACGGCGCCGGGTTATTTCAGGAGATTGCTTCTCTCGTCTCTAACGAGATTGCAAAGACGAACGGGTAGTAAAAAGAATAGTGTTTAACGATGACGGTAAAGTCTTATAACCTGAATTCGACATAAGCTTTGTTCACAGCATTTACAGGTCTTGTTTTTTGTAATCTTTTTATATGCGTAAACCAGTGAAACTTTTATTTATTATTCCTATATTTGGCAGGACGGTGAATATTGAAGAAGAAAAAAATATTAACTTTATATTAATCAACATAAAAAAACTTACCCTTTCATAAAATGACACATTCTGTTCCTGAAATTTATTTGAAGAGTTTGCGAACTATTCTCTCAGTAATCCTTTTTTGTTTCCTCTTATTTTATGTTGAAGGAACTGCTCTGGGGCACTCCAACTCAATAGAAATAGAAAAATTACAAAAGCAGTTGGTTGATGCCAAAGGCAGAGAAAAAATAACGCTACTAAGCCAGATCATGGGGTTATATCAAATAAGCGATACAACCAAGTCCTTTGAATATTTTAAAAAAATCATTCAAACCACTGACCAAAGAGGCTATAATTTTGAGGAGTTCAATGTATTCAATTATCTTATAGGTATCTATAATAGTAAAGCCCGGTATAAACAGTCTATAGTTGTTTTGAAAAAAGCTTTACAAATTGCGGAAAAAAGCAAATTACCCAAGGCTGTAGGATTTGCGTACAGTGCTATTGGTCGTCAGTATCTGATGATGAACAATTACACAGAAGCTAAAAAATATCAAACAATAGCGTTAAAGCAGTTTCATAAGATTGATTACGATTATGGCATTGCGGTTGCCAATGAAAGATTGGGCGTCATCAACATGATAAAGAATCAATTCATCATTGCACTAAAACATTTTTATAATGCCCTGACTATTAACCAAAAACTAAAACTAAAGCATGAAACCGGCATTTCTTTATACCACATTGGACTAATCAAATTATATCTGGGCGATTATGAAGGAGCCGTAAATTTTATCTTAAAATCTTTAAAGATTTGGGACGAAAGGCATGAAATAGCCAACCAATGGAACAG
>CAJXKB010000006.1 GCA_913055825.1 uncultured Bacteroidota bacterium | reverse complement strand
GCCTTCCGATAATCATTGCGCTGCTGACTTATTCAGCAGGGGAGAAGTCCTACCAGAATTTCCTGGAATCCAAATCAAACAACCATTCCCAACCTTAACCTCAACCTCAACCTTAACCTCAACTTTTAATCCCATGAGTCGCCATGAATCTTTATTTATCAAATGGTTTGGAGGTATTGCTTCTGCCTTAATCATTGCTTCTATCATTGGCCTGGTAGGTATGTACCGGGCTTCAGCAATTGTATCTCAAAAGGTAAAAACAAACCATGATCAGATTAAAAATTTGAAGACTTACCACGACCGGGACGTGGGTTTAATCCGCGATAACATCAAAGAGATTAAATCCGGCCAAAATGTAATTATGACTGACGTTAAACAAATCCTAAAACAAGTTAAATGAATCTCTCACAAGAACAACAAATCTTTGTCCAGCAGATAGCCCTGCTCATTCTACGGGCAAACTCCCTTGGAGTCAACCTCACCTTTGGCGAAGCCTACCGCACCAAAGAGCAGGAGGCCATTTATGTCAAAGAGGGCAAATCGAAAACCATGGACAGCAACCACCTCAGAAGGCTGGCCATAGACTTTAATTTCTTCATTAATGGGGAACTGTTTTACAGGCACCCTTTAATTTCTCAATTAGGGAACTACTGGGAAAGTCTCGACCCTTTAAACAACTGGGGAGGTCACTTCCATTATTTCTATGATGGTGGTCATTTTGAAAGGAACGTCAAATGAAAAAAACCCCCTGGTTAATTATAGGCACGCTGTTGATTGTGATTTTCCTGCAAAGGATATGGTTGCCTTCTCAAAAAGTGCCAAAGGTGACACAGAAGGAAACCATCTATGACACCATTCACGATACGGTTCCTTATCCTGTTATCCGGTACGTTCCCAAACCGGTTTACAAAGACACCGGCAGTACAAAATGGAAATGGCACAAAGTAGATACCTCTGCAATCTTGCAGGACTATTTCTCTAAGCATTATTACATCGATACCCTGGCCAACGATTCCATGGCCTTAATCATCATCAGGGATACAATTTCACGAAACAGGATAATTTCCAGACAAAAGCGGCTGACGTTCTATCCCAGGACAATCAAAGAAACAACAATAAGGAAAATACCAAACAGAAGGAAACTCTATGTCGGGCTATCAATCGGAAGGAACCCGAAACAGTTTGCATTAAGTCCCTCCCTCCTTTACACATCCCGAAGGGATAATGCCTATGCCTTTTCATACGATGTTCTAAACCATGACATTTATCTTTCCATGTACTGGAAGCTTAAGTTTAAATAAAAAGCTTTCGTGTTCCAGTTAATACCATGTGATAATTTTACAATGGTTTATGCCGATACTACATGAAAATTGTCCAAAGAGACGCAATCGAAATTAGACAATATTGAAAGGGTAATCTGTGTAACGCATTGCCCCGCTTAGCAAAAATATTAGGGCTGCCCGAGTCAGGCAAGGGTATATAAACAGCGGTACAAAATCCACGGTAAAATAAATCAACCATACACCGCTGCCCTTGCCTGAATCGGCCATCCCTTATGAAAAAGTTGCTAAGCGGTTCAAGCGTTTTTCCGGCCATGTAGGGAGCCGTTTGCAAATAGTTAAAAACATATATGGGGGACAAAGCAACGAAAAAGCCCAACCGGCAAACCGGAAGGGCTTCAACGTCAAAAGTAAACAAGGAAAATCAGGCGACATACAGCATCTTGTACTTTTCATACGCCTTTTGCATATCCTTGCTTATTAATTCATCCACCACACGGGCGTACTTTTTTGTCATGTTAATACTGGAATGGCCTAACATCTTGGCTACAACTTCAATAGATATTTGATTGGTCAAAGTTACCGTAGTAGCAAATGTATGACGGGCAGTATGAGTGCTGAGGTTCTTATCGATTTGGCAGATGGCAGCTATTTCTTTGAGATAAGCATTCATCTTTTGATTGGTTAATACCGGAAATACAAGGTTTTTTGCCTGGCACTTCGGATGGTCTTTGTATTTCTCCATCAGCTGCCGGGCTGGTGGAAGTATGGGAACATCAAACCAGTTTTTGGTTTTCTGCCGTTTTTTGTGGATCCACAACTGTTGATTTTTTTCCTGTATGTCTGAATACGAGAGATTTTTTACGTCGATAAATGCCAGGCCGGTAAAGCAGCAAAACACATACACATCTTTTACCAGTTCAAGTCTCCCAACCGGCATTTTCTTTTGGATAAGCCGGTCCAGTTCCTCTTGCGTGAGGAAAGCCATGTCCACTTTTTCCAGGTGGAACCTGATACCCCTGAAAGGATCCTCTTTGAGCCATCCGTTGGTCATGGCCAGACGGGTGATCTTTTTGAAATTCTTCAAGTACTTTGTGGCGGAATTGTGGGCACATTTGCGCTCGGTTTTCAGGTAGAATTCAAAATCTTTGACAAACTTTGGTGAGAGTTCGGAAAGCTTCATGTCCTTTTTATGGTACATAAAATTCATAAAACGCTCCACATGTAAATAACAGGTGGCATACCGTTCATAGGTGCCAGGGGCAAAATCAATCCCGATTAAACTTTTGCAACGGTCGTTATGCTCCTGGAAAACCTGAAGGATGGTTTTAGAATTTTTGTTAACTCCCATATAAGCATTTTTCAATGCTTTTGCAGTCACTTCGATTCCCTTTTCTTCCAGGTCAATTCGAATATCCCGCAGTTTCATTTTTACGAAATCGAGATAAGAATCGAGTTGCCGGAAAAATTTTGAGTTCACACCCTCATTCCTTTTGTACTTTTTCCATTCCTGAGTTGAAGCGCTTCTTTGAAGGCCAAATTCGACCTTTTGGCCACTGACTGTAATTTTTGCGTAGATGGGACAGGTTCCATCTTTAAGTTTTTTAGTCCGTTTAATGTAAAACGAAACACTGTAAGTTGCTCTTTCCATAGCTTAAATTTTATGTTAACAAAACTAAATGAACTGAGCAAATCATACAAATGCAAAGTAGTGAAATTCAGTGCAAAAACTACAATGGAGCTGGACTAAAAACAGGAAAATTTTAGTCCAGCGAATAGTCCAGCTAATTATTGCCTTTTTTTGCGCCGTTGTGCTGTAAGGGAAAAATAAAAACCCCTGTAAACACTGTGTTTGCAGGGGTTTTCTTTTCTTTGCTACCTTAAAAAGCGGAGAGAGGGGGATTCGAACCCCCGGTACCCTTTGACAGGTACGCCGGTTTAGCAAACCGGTGGTTTCAGCCACTCACCCATCTCTCCTGTGCTGAATTTTTTAACGTCGGGGTAGTAGGATTCGAACCTACGACCCCCTGCTCCCAAAGCAGGTGCGCTAACCGGACTGCGCCATACCCCGTGTCCTGAATAAATTTATTAAGAACTTATCCCCTCTCTGAAAAGGGACTGCAAAAATAGAATTTTGTTTGTTAAGTGCAAAAATTATTGAAAATTTTTTATCGCTTATTTTTTCGTTTGTTTTTTCGTTTTCCTCTGTCATTACTTCGGCCGCCCACATCTTCTTCGGCAATTTCAACGTTTACCCTGCGCCCTTTAAATTTTGTGTTCCCAAACGATTTTAGCACTTTGTTAGCAGCTTTTTCGTTCACTTCAAAAAAGGAAAAACTATCTTTGATGTCAATGTCGCCAATACGGATATCGCGGTCATGTGTATTGTCGTTTATCATCCCGATAATATTTTTGGGGATTACACCGTCCTTTTTGCCGACGTTGATAAAAAAGCGTGCAAATTTTCCGGTTTCCGTTTGACGGCTTCTTTCACGGCTTTTGCCGTTTTTCCTGTCTCGTCGTCCGCCCTGATCATCGGTAGGTTCATTTAAATCGGGTGCGTTTTTATAATATTCCAGAAAGCGGTTAAATTCGAGCGAAACAAAATGTTTGACAACTTGTTCTTTTGTTAACCATTCCAACTGTTTATTTACCGTATTCATAAAGGGAGCAATCTGATCTTCATCTATTTCAACCTTTTCCATCCGGTCAATCAATTTAAATAGCTGCTTTTGGCAGATTTCAGCTCCGTTTGGAATAGGTAACTTCTCAAATTTCTTCCCAATAATTTTTTCGATTCTCGGAATCTGGCTCTTTTCACGATAGTTTGCAATGACTATGGAAATTCCCGATTTACCTGCGCGTCCCGTACGGCCACTGCGGTGCGTATAACCCTCGATTTGTTCAGGCAGGTTGTAATTGATCACGTGCGTAATATCGTTTACGTCAATGCCACGTGCAGCAACATCGGTAGCAACCAGCATCTGCAGCGAACGGTTCCTGAACCGTTTCATTACGTTGTCTCGTTGTGCCTGCGATAGATCGCCGTGAAGTGCATCGGCACTGTATCCGTCTTTGATTAGTTTTTCAGCCACGTCTTTGGTTTCCATCCGGGTACGGCAAAATACAATGCCGTAGATATTTGGATTGATGTCGGCAATACGTTTTAAGGCCAGGTAACGGTTGCGGGCATGCACCAGGTAATAAATGTGACGCACATTTTCAGCTCCTGAATTTTGCTTTCCTACTGTGATTTCCACAGGTTTGTGCATATATGTTTTGGCAATACGTGCCACCTCTCTCGGCATGGTTGCCGAAAAAAGTAAAGTCCGTTTATCTTTTGGAGTATCCTTTAAAATGTTATCCAACTCTTCGCGAAATCCCATGTTCAACATTTCGTCGGCTTCATCCAGCACGACGGTTTTGATGTGTGAAATGTCGGCTGCCCGCCGGTTCATTAAATCCAACATCCTGCCGGGAGTAGCTGCAATAATGTGGGCGCCTTTTTTTAGTGCCCTGAGCTGTGTGTCAATGCTTGCACCACCGTAAACAGGTACTATTCGCACTTGTTTAAGTTGCTTTGAATAATTGTTTAAGTCGTTGGCAATCTGTATGCAGAGCTCTCGCGTTGGTGTTATAATAAGTGCCTGAACAGCCTTGTTTCCCGGATCGATTTGCTCGATAATGGGTAATCCGAAAGCTGCCGTTTTACCGGTTCCTGTTTGGGCAAGCCCTACAAGATCGTTTTCTGTTTCTAATACAATGGGGATTACTTCTTCTTGAATGGGGGTTGGTTTCTCAAATCCGAGTTTCTCAATTCCGGATAATAATTCGGGCGATAAGCCCATCTCGTTAAATGTCAAAATATGAACTGTTTATTAATTAGGGCGGCAAAGGTACAAAATTTAGTAATGCAACCTGAATACTGTAAAAATCTATAAATCAGCATTATTGCAACAGCAAATAAGAGTTTGTCGACGAAATTATTCCATCATACTCCCTAACTTGTTTAAAAAAAGAGTTTTATTTAGATAACTTTACGCGAATGGCGGCCGGGCCTTTAGGTCCCATTTCCACTTCGTAAGTTACGCGGTTACCTTCTTTAATTTCATCAAGTGTGTTGTTAATATGGACAAACACACTTTCTTTAGTTTCGATATCCCTGATAAATCCATAGCCTTTTGAGTCGTTGAAAAAGGAAACAACGCCATTTCTGACGGGATCGATTTCTTCGGCAGGACCACCTTTTGGAATACCTATTTCAATGTCTTCAAGTTTTACTTCTTCCTTTTTGGTAGGATCGGGTGGGGTAGAGGTGATATTTCCATTCTCATCCACATAGGCAATCATGTCATCGAGGCTGTTGGTTTTTTGATTCTCTTTTCTCGCTAACCGCTTTTTTTCTTTCTCTTTTCTTTTTTTTTCTTTTTTATTCCTGACTTCTTTTTTGTTGAATGTTTCTTGTGATCTACCCATGTGTTACTTTGTACTTTTGTTAATTAAAGATTAAATAAGGCGTTAATGAACTAAAAATGAAAAGAGATTTAGCAGATTAATGCGCAAAAGATTCCATTATGGAATTTTTGGCAAAGTTAGTCATTTATTTTCAGAGTAGGGCGATTCATTGTCTATTCGTCATAAAACACTAAAAATCAGTTTAAAAGATTTGTGTGGGGATGGTCTTGACAATAACTATATTACAAAAATAGAGCGGATGATAAAAATGGTATGAATGTTCATTGTTTAAAATTCCTACTGGTGTTCAAACCCCTTAAGTACAATCTCCCGAATAGGAATCCGGGGCTTCAGCAACTGGCCGTCAGCCGGCTGTTTTTGTATCTTTCTCACCACATCCATCCCTTTTATTACTCGCCCGAATACCGCAAAACCTTGTCCGTCAGGATTACGCCTGCCGCCAAAATCCAATTCGGGCTGGTCACCAATACAAATAAAAAACTCGCTCGTAGCACTATTGGGCTTATCGCGAGCCATTGAGATGCTGCCGTTCAAATGATGTAATCCAGTCATCTTAGTGGTTTCCAACATAATAGGTGGTAACGTGCCGGGGTGGTTATCATCAAATAATCCGCCCTGGATCACTTCGATTTTTACCTTATTATCAGGTTGATTTTGCATGGTAACTGTCCGGTAAAAAGTTGCATCCTTTAACCGTTTTTCATGGATATAACGTTCGAAATTACTAACTGTTACAGGTGCCTGCTGAGGATATAATTCCAGCGTAATCGTCCCAAGGGCTGTTTTCATCAGAACAATGGGATTTTTTTTCCCAACTAATAGCTTACTTTGGGCAAAAGTTTGTGAATAACTTACCGAAAGGAAGAAAAACAGCGAAAGCAAAAAAACAACTTTTTTCATTTTTTTTGTCAAAGATAATTAGCCGTGCCGAATTGAAGTATAAAATTTGTTTAATTAAGTTATTTTTGTTGAAAATATAAAATATGTCCGCTAAAGAATCATTTCCATATTTGCAATTGCTGGGGTTACTCAGTAAAATTAACCAGCTGATCAGGCAAAACAGAAGTGTTGATGAAACCCTCATGCTTATTATTGAGACCCTAACGATGGATTCCGGATTATCGTATTTCCACTTTTGCAAAATTATTTACGGGGGAAAAGAATACCGGCGGGAAGACGACCGGGAAGAACACGAATGTCACGAAATCAGTGTAAAAACACGTTCGGGCGAATTGGTGTATTTGGAGTATTACGAAAACAAAGATGAACATACGAATGGTTTGATACCTGCGGATAAGAAATATTTTCTCACCAGCTTGGCCAATGTCCTCAAACGCTACCTTGATGGTATTGAGAAAAAAGCATCAATACCGGGGATTCAGGAAAAAAGCAAAACAGACACGCGGAAAAAAGGAATTATTAGCGGAAAGTTTTTACATCGGTTTCTTAATAAAAACACTTATACCCGTGATGTCTATCACGATTTGATGCCTTTTAAGGTGAAAGAGATATTGTTGATTTCCAGTCTTTACGATGCCTATGCCATCGAACGGGAGGGGCGGTTTTCGGAGCATATGCTGGGTCAATACGGACAGCTAAACCTTACGTCGGTGCCCCGGATTACAGGGGCATCTTCGGTGCAGCAGGCCTTTGGGTTGCTAAAAAAACGGCATTTCGACCAAATTATTTACATGGTAGGTGTGGATAAAAAAACACCTCTCGTGGTAAGCCGGCAAATCAAGGATAAATACCCTTATATCCCCATTTTTCTTTTACTAAACAGCAATAGCGATGTGGGCTATTTCAGGACGGAGCAAACAAAATTGCCATTTATTGATCGTGTATTTACCTGGAATGGAGACACCAACATCTTCTTTTCCATGATTAAATTGCTTGAAGATAAAATTAATGTGGAAAACGATACCCGGTTGGGAAAAGTAAGGGTAATTTTACTTGCTGAAGATTCACCCATGTATTCATCGCGATATTTGTCGTTTTTGTACCGGGTAATTATGGAGCAAACCAAACGTATTATTGAGGATGTGAGTACGGATGCCTTGTACAAGATTTTGCGTATGCGTGCAAGGCCGAAAATTTTGTTTGCCTCAACTTTTGAGCAGGCCGTGGAAATAATTGACAAATATGGTGATTATTTACTTTGCCTGATTACCGATGTGAAATACGAGCGCTTTGGGAAAGTAAATGATCAGGCCGGTGTTGAATTGCTCGATTATGCACGTAAAGAATTAAAAAACCTTCCGGTAGTGATGCAATCTTCCGATCCGGCTTATGCCGAGGTGGCCAGACAGTATCATTCGCTTTTTATCGATAAAAACTCGGAAACCCTTTATGAAGATTTGCAGGATTTTATCACCAATTACCTCGGATTTGGTGATTTTGTATTTAAAAACAGTAAGGGGGAATCAATAGCACGTGCTGCCAATTTAAGGGAATTTGAAAAATGTTTGATTGAAATTCCTGACGATTCACTTTTGTTCCATGCCCAACGAAATCATTTTTCCATGTGGCTGATGGCACGGCAGGAAATAAAGGCTGCTAATTTTATAAACCCTAAAAAGGTCAGCGATTTTAAAGATGCCAATGAGTTGCGAAACTCCCTCGTACATATGATTAAGGAGCATCGCGATGAACAGGAAACAGGTAATTTAATTCCGTATCAGAATTATTTTCAACTTATACCTGGAAATTTCTATACGCTTAGTGATGGCTCGCTGGGCGGAAAGGGCAGGGGGCTTGCTTTTATCAATGCATTAATGCACAATTATAATTTTTCGGAGCAAGTTCCTGATATTCAGATTAAGACCCCGGTGACTTTTATTATAGGTACCCATGAGTTTGAAGATTTTGTGGGCGGGCATGCCCTTAATAAACTGGCCTTGTTTGAAACAGACCACCAGAAGGTGAAACAAGCATTTATAAAAGAACCACTTTCAAAAGATCTGCATGAAAAACTGGCCAGTCTGCTTACTAAAATTTCCAAACCCATTGCTGTGCGTTCTTCCAGTTTGTTTGAAGATTCATTGTCTTTGCCCTTTGCCGGAATTTTTGAAACTTATATCCTTCCCAACAGCCATGAAGATTTTGAGGTCAGGCTCAACCAGCTTTGCCAGGCAATTAAGTTGGTTTATGCTTCTCTGTATTCATCTGTGTCAAAGGGATATGTGAAGGCCATCGACTATAAGTTAGAAGATGAAAAAATGGCAGTGGTCATCGAAGAATTAGTAGGCTCCCGTTATGGCGATTTATATTATCCCCACTTTAGCGGCGTTGCCCAGTCGTATAATTATTACCCGTTTGCCCATATGAAACCCGAAGAGGGTTTTGCCCTTGCGGCCATTGGCTTGGGAAAATATGTGGTAGAGGGAAACAGGGCTTACCGTTTTTCACCTACTTATCCGGGCGTTGAAATTAATTCGCCAAAAGATCAGTTTAAAAACTCGCAGGTGAAATTTTATGCGGTTGACCTTACCAAAAAGAATCTGGATTTGATGGAAGGCGAAGATGCCGGATTAGTGCTGGCCGATATAGACATGGCTGAGGCCCACGGCACGTTGAAACATTGTGTCTCGGTGTACGATCCTGATAATGATATAATTTATCCCGGACTAACCAAGACGGGCCCACGTATTGTTAATTTTGCCAACATCCTTAAATATAACTATATCCCTTTGGCCAGGACCATTAAGCTATTGCTTGAGTTGGGTAAGGAAGCTATGGGTACGGCTGTCGAAATGGAGTATGCCGTCGACCTAAACCGCGATGAAAAGGGGCGGGCAGCTTTCTATATTCTTCAAATTAAACCTCTTATCTCACAAAGTTTTGAATGTGATGTGGATATGTCAAAAATCTCAACGGATAAACTATTGTTATATACTGAAAAAGGAATGGGGAATGGTTTAATCGATTATATTAAAGATGTTATTTATGTGGATAAAGATAATTTTGACAAATCGAAAACAGAAGAAATGGCAGCTGAAATTGAAATGCTGAATGAAAAGATGGAAAAAGAACAGCGTCAGTACATACTCATTGGCCCGGGACGGTGGGGTACCCGCGACAAATGGATCGGAATACCTGTACGATGGCCGCAAATATCGATGGCCAAGGTAATGGTAGAAACCAGTCTCGAAGATTTCCCGCTGGATGCCTCTTCGGGCTCCCACTTTTTTCACAATGTAACCAGCATGAATGTGGGCTATTTTACCATTCAATCGCATTTAAAGGAAAATATTTTAAGGTACGATATCCTGAGCAAGCAAAAAGCCAGGTTTACCGGAAAATATTTTAGGCACGTTCAATTTGATAAACCCCTGGTGGTTGAAATGGATGGCAAAAAACGGAAATATGTGATTCATTTGTAAAAACCTGGGTTCACCAGTTCCCCCATTCCCCCATTCGCCAATTAGCACATTAACACATTAACACATTGTCACATTATCAAATTACCCCATTACCACATTAGCACATTACCCCATTACCACATTAGCACATTACCACATTAAAAAAATAACACAATCCCATGCTAATCAGCTCGTATTGACTTGGATTGAATATAAATTAAGGCTGTAATTTACTTGTTTTCTGTTACTTGTTAAAAATAAACAAATTTATTGAATAGTACGCATGCATATTTTCTAAATTTGCGCACTAAATGACAGAATATTAATGAACCAAAAACGGTGTTATGAATAAAATAATTGAGATGGAGTTTTTTTCCGAAAATGTCGCCAAGATAATTTTGGAGGCTCCCGATATTGCTAAATCCCGTAAAGCCGGCCATTTTGTAATTATCAGGATGGACGAAAAGGGAGAACGTATTCCATTGACCATTGCCGATGGAGATCCTGAAAAAGGAACCATTACCCTGGTGGTACAAAAAGTGGGCGTCAGTTCAGCCAAACTGCTGGCCAAAAAAGTAGGGGATGAAATTTTAGACGTGGTCGGCCCCTTGGGACATGCCACCCACATCGAAAATTACGGTACTGTTCTTTGTGCAGGCGGTGGCGTGGGAGTGGCTCCCATGATGCCTATTGTGAAGGCTTTAAAAGAAGCCGGAAACAAGGTGATTACGGTTTTAGCCGGTCGTACCAAAGAATTGATTATTCTGGAGGATGAAATGCGCGCCTATTCGGATGAAGTAATGATCATGACCGATGATGGTTCGTACGGAAAAAAAGGGTTGGTAACCGCCGGTATGGAAGATGTTATTCAGCGTGAGAAGGTCAACAAAGCCTTCGTAATTGGTCCTGCCATTATGATGAAATTCGGAAGTCTTACCACTAAAAAATATAACATTCCTACCGACGTAAGTTTGAACACCATTATGGTGGATGGTACCGGAATGTGTGGCGCTTGCCGTGTTTCTATCGGAGGTAAAACCAAATTTGTGTGTGTTGACGGTCCTGAGTTTGACGCTTTTGAAGTAAACTGGGATGAAATGATGACGCGAATGGGCGCTTATAAAACTGAAGAACATGCTGCTTACGAAAAATATTTACAAACTGTTGAAAAGAAGGCATAATGGAAAATATAGCAGAATATATTAAAGAAGGCCGCAAAGAAGCCTGGAGGGCTGAGTTGCGTAAGTCGATGAAGCCCAAAGAACGTACAAGTCTCGAACGGGTTCAAATGCGTGAACAAGATGGCGAAGAAAGAAGCCACAATAGTATGGAAGTCAACCTGGGTTTGACCGAACAAATGGCGGTGGCCGAATCGCATCGTTGCCTCGACTGCCCCCAACCAACCTGTACCATTGGTTGCCCGGTAGGCATTAATATCCCTAAATTTATTAAAAAAATTGAAGCGCAGGATTTCCTTGGGGCTGCCGCTGCCATTAAAGAAACCAATGCCTTACCCGCTGTTTGTGGTCGGGTTTGCCCACAGGAAAAACAGTGTGAGCTCAACTGTTTCTATACACAGAAATTAAATTTACCCCCCATCGCCATAGGTCACCTTGAGCGTTTTGCCGCTGACTATGAGCGTAACAGCGGTAAGATGGCCATTCCTGAAATTTCAGAATCTAACGGAATTAAAGTGGCTGTTGTGGGTTCCGGTCCTTCCGGATTGGCCGCCGCAGGCGATCTGGCCAAATTTGGTTATGATGTAACGGTTTTCGAAGCATTGCACGAAATTGGTGGGGTGTTAAAATATGGTATTCCCGAATTTCGTTTGCCCAATGATATTGTGGATGTCGAGATTGAAAACATGCGCAAAATGGGTGTGAAATTCCTTACCGATTTTATCGTTGGAAAAACCGCTTCTTTTGAAGATTTGCGCGAACAAGGCTTCAAGGCTTTCTTCGTAGGAAGTGGTGCCGGTCTTCCCCGTTTTATGAACATTCCCGGTGAAAATTACAATGGTATTTTCTCATCCAACGAGTACCTGACGCGGGTTAACCTGATGAAGGCTGCTCACGAAGATTACGATACGCCTGTTTTAAGTGGTAAAAATGTTGCTGTTGTCGGTGGTGGTAATACCGCCATGGACTCTGTGCGTACCGCTAAACGACTTGGTGCCGATCGTGCCATGATTATTTATCGTCGTTCTTTGGAAGAGATGCCTGCCCGTAAAGAGGAGGTGCATCATGCTCAAGCTGAAGGTATTGAATTTATGAACCTGCACAATCCCGTGGAGTATTTTGCCGACGAAAACGGACGTGTGAACAAAATGCGGGTGCAAAAAATGGAATTGGGCGAGCCGGATGCTTCCGGACGTAGAAGACCTATTCCCATTGAAGGCTCCGAATTTGATATCGATGTCGATACCGTTGTGGTGGCGGTAGGGGTCTCTCCTAACCCGATTGTTCCCAGTAGTTTGAAAGATTTGAAGATGAGTGATTGGGGAACCATTATTGTTGATAAAGAAACCATGCAAAGCTCTATTCCCGATATTTTTGCCGGTGGTGATATTGTTCGTGGCGGTGCAACTGTCATTCTGGCTATGGGCGATGGACGGAAAGCTGCTGTGGGTATTCATAATTATATTCAGGAAAAAGTAGCCAAATAGTTTTGTCAACGGAGGCGGGATTTTATGACGAATTCCGCTTCCGATTGAAAATTTATTCTTAAATTCGAAAACAAAAAAAATATTATATCATGGCAGACCTAACTACAAAATATCTTGGGCTCACCCTTCGCAATCCCATCGTGGTGGGTAGTTCCGGATTGACAAATTCAGTAAATGAAATTGTCGAGTTCGATAAAAATGGTGCCGGTGCAGTGGTTCTGAAATCAATCTTTGAAGAACAAATTTTGCTCGAAGCCGAACATAAACTCAATAAAGCTGAAGCCAACGGTATGATGTACACCGAATTGTCCGAAACCATGGACTACATCGACGTACATATCCGTGAAAAAGAGCTGAGCAATTACCTAAACCTGATTCAGGAATTGAAACGCAAAATCACCATGCCGGTGATTGCCAGCATCAATGCCGTATCCAATCACGAATGGACCTCTTTTGCCAAACGTATTGAGGAAGCCGGTGCCGATGCATTGGAACTGAATATCTTTTTAATGCCTTTCGACACAAAAGGTTGTGAGGATAATGAAACGATGATTTACAATATCCTCGAAAAAGTGAAAGCCAAAGTGTCAATTCCCGTTTCGGTAAAAATCAGTCCATATTTCTCCAACCTGGCCTCTGTTATTAAAAATCTGGAAGCCAAAGGCGCTGATGGTGTGGTGCTTTTCAACCGTTTCTCAAGCCCTGATATCGACATCGACCAAATGAAAGTCACCCATGCCGATATTTTAAGTCATGGCTCCGATATGGCCAACACCCTTCGCTGGGTTGCCATTATGGCCAAACGGGTGAAATTGAGCCTTGCCGCTTCTACCGGTGTTCACGATGGCGAAGCGGTGGTAAAACAGCTTCTTGCCGGTGCAACGGTCGTGCAAGTAGCTTCTGCGCTTTACAAACATGGTCCGGAATATTTGCTCGATATGACCAAATTTGTCAACGACTGGATGGAATCCAAAGGCTTCAATTATGTGGATCAATTCCGTGGTAAGCTGAGCCAGGCAACCTCTGAAAATCCCGATGCTTATGAACGTGTTCAGTTTATGAAATATTTCAGTGATATTAAATAGCTGAGATTTTTAATCTTGAAAAAGACCGCTTCTTTTGAAGCGGTCTTTTTTGGTTTACGACCTCTAATCTTCAATTGGCACGAGATGCATCACGGAGCAAAAGTTTTCCTGAAATTTATTCAATTGCAAACAACGAATTATTGTTTCCTCGCTAAAAAAGTTGTATCCCCGTTTGGGTTCCTCACGTATTCCAACTGATAACCGTCAGCGACGATACGTACCACCAAATCGGGACAACTGCCGGTACAGGAATAGGGGTTGCTAAATGCAGAGTAAGCCCCGTTGTTGTCTGTTTCTGTTTCCATTTGAAATGTATCCGGAGACGGATGTTCCAGATAAACGCTAATTGTTGCACCGGCAATAGGTTGTTGGCTAACTTTGTCGTACACATAACCGTTACCTGAAATGGTTTTTTCGCATGAGCTTAGACCCATCAAACCCAAAACAATCAAAAAAAAGAAAAGTTTTTTCATTTTTAATTTTCCTAAGGTCAAAGATATGATTTTCGATGGAAACACTTACCCTATCTACAGTCCAAATTTCCAAACATAAATACTAAAACCTCAAACCTTTATTTTTATCAAGCCGGAATGGTTAAATTATTTCGTAGTAATACCTAAAATAGTGTGCGGCAAAGTACTATTATCCACAGCTTTTTTCTATCTTGCACGCAAAAAAACAGATTTTATATGAAGCCTACATTGTTAATTTTAGCTGCCGGCATAGGCAGTCGTTACGGAGGTGTGAAACAGATGGATGAAGTTGGTCCTGCCGGTGAAAGCATCATTGATTATTCGGTTTTTGATGCCATTCGTGCCGGTTTTGGAAAAGTGGTTTTTGTGATTAACCCGAAAATAGAAAAAGAGTTTAAAGCCATTTATGAAGACCGTTTAAAAGGAAAGATTGAAACCATATATGTTTTACAGGAAAACGACAATATCCCCGCGGGACTTGTAGTAAATCAGAAAAGAGTAAAGCCTTGGGGGACCGGCCATGCTGTTTTGGTTGCAAGAGAGGTTGTTAACGAGCCTTTCGCCGTAATAAACGCCGATGATTTTTATGGAAAAGATGCTTTCATGGTAATCGGAAAACATCTTTCAGGACTTTGTAATTCGGACATGGCTTACGCTATGGTGGGCTATTTGTTGAAAAATACCTTATCTGACAATGGAAGTGTCTCCAGGGGTGTCTGTAGTGTAAAGAATGGTAAATTGACCGATGTAGTTGAACGTACTGCTATTGTACGCACCGAAAACGGAATTGCTTACGAAATGGATGGCAAGCAGGTTAATATCGATGAAAACACCTTGGTTTCCATGAACTTTTGGGGTTTTACCCCCAAATATTTCGAGCAATCAGAGGATTATTTCCGGGCTTTTATTCAGGATCATGCCGAAGATATGAAATCTGAATTTTACATTCCTTTTGTTGTAAATAAACTGATTCAGGAGAAGAAAGCCTATGTACGTGTACTCGAAAGTAATGACCAATGGTTTGGCATAACCTATCAGCAGGACAAAGCCATCACTATTGCCAAAATTAAAGAACTGACGGAAGCTAATATATATCCGGAAAATCTATGGCAATAAAATAGAACTAAAGTGAATGAAATTTTATCCCGCTATGGTGTTTTAAAAGACTGTCAACCACCTCAGCCTTTTGGTAATGGCCACATCAACAACACCTATCTCGTAACCTCACCGAAAGGAGAATTTATTCTGCAGCGGGTCAACAAAAATGTTTTTGATACGACTATACTTATCAAAAATCTCTCTTTTCTTTATGATGCGTTATATGACTATGAAAAAAAAACCGGCAAAAAGCTGACACCTGCGGTTTATACGAATAATTCCGGCGACTTTCATACTTTAGATGAAGAAGGTGCTGCCTGGCGGCTGATGGAATTTTTTTCGGGTTGCCGGTCGTACGCTATTTCCCCGGACGAAAACATCTCTTACTATGCTGCCAAAGCTATGGGAGAATTTCAGTTGTTTCTGAATACCCTTCCGGTAGAAAAATTCGGTGAAACCATCAAAGGATTTCACAATACACCAGGCCGACTGAAAACTTTTCTGAAAACAGTAGAGAAGGCACCTGTTTCCCTGAAGAATGAGGCAGCGGAAGAAACAGATTTTGTCCTGGCACATCAAAACATTGCTGACGAATTAAAGCAGGTGTTGAGCTCCGGGAAATTACCCTTACACGTTACCCACAACGATACCAAGCTGGATAATATCTTGTTTACTGCCGATGATCAGGTGCTTATTATTGATTTAGACACCATTATGCCCGGATATTTAATGTATGACTATGGTGATATGGTGCGTACTTTCACCAGTCCTGCCAAAGAGGATGAACAAGATAACTCCAAGCCCAGGCTTCGGACTGAGCATTTTGCCGCTCTTACAAAAGGTTATCTCGGCTCCCTGAAGCGTGTACTTTCACAAGAGGAAAAATTTTCCTTGTTGTTGGGTGCCAAAGCCATAATTTATGAACAAGCTCTGCGCTTTTTAAACGATTATTTATTGGGAAATGTTTACTACAAAACGTCTTATCCCGAACACAATCTTTTTCGTACACGTACACAAATCAGATTGTTGGAAGATATTTTAAAACAGGAAAACGCATTGCTGAAACTAATTAACGACATTCAAACCTGAAAAGTACTTTTTTTATTGAAGCCTAAAAGTAGGTTTATTAAAAGAAATAAATTTGCAGGGGAAACCGGCTATTTTGTCGGTGCATTCCTTAATTTTGCAAAAAAACGAAGAAACCATGGATGTCCAAGCCAATTTGAAAAAAGTTTTGAATGATATTCCGCAACAGGTGAGCCTGGTAGCGGTTTCCAAAACCAAACCTGTCGATATGATCCGTAAAGTTTATGATGCGGGTCAACGTGATTTTGGCGAAAATAAAGCTCAGGATATGGCAGCCAAATATCCCCAACTTCCGAACGATATCCGGTGGCATTTTATCGGACATTTGCAAACTAATAAGGTAAAATATATCGCTCCTTTTGTTTATTTGATCCATGCCGTAGATAGTTTGAAAGTGTTGAAAGAAATCAACAAACAGGCGGCTAAAAACGATCGGGTAATCGATTGTCTGCTTGAATTCCATATTGCCCGCGAGGAAAGTAAGTTCGGACTGAAGATGGATGAAGCGGAAGCTATTTTACAATCGGATGCATTCAAACAAATGCAAAATATCCGTATTTGTGGTTTGATGGGGATGGCTACTTATACAGATGATAAACAGCAGGTTGCCGATGAATTTCATCAACTTACACTCTATTTTAAGGAGCTAAAACAAAAGTATTTTTCCTCTGCCGGTTATTTCAAAGAAATCAGCATGGGCATGTCGGGCGATTATCCCATTGCCATTCGCGAAGGGGCAACACTGGTGCGGATTGGCTCAAAAATCTTTGGGGAAAGAGGTTAGGATGATTGATTGAAGGGTAGAAAGGTGGAAAAAGTATAATTCGCTGTGGATCTCAGATTGCTAAATTTTGAGTCAGGGAATCAACCCTCCAATTTAAAAACACCTTAATCAGCACCCACTTAAAAAAAATTCCCCATATTTGTTGCTTTTAATACAAGAAAACCGGTATGGATAAATTTTTAGCTGCTTTTGATCACATGATTGTATGGTATAACGACTACATTGGAGGTTATGCCATTTTGTTTATGTTAATCCCCACAGGTATATACTTTATAATCCGGCTTAAATTTATCAATGTTACCAAATTATGGCATTCCATACGTGTGGTGGCAGGAAAATATGACAACAAAGACGACTCGGGTGATGTAAATCATTTTAAGGCACTTACAACGGCTTTGTCGGCAACGGTTGGTACCGGAAATATTGTGGGTGTGGCACTTGCAATTTACCTGGGAGGGCCCGGAGCCCTTTTTTGGATGTGGGTTACCGGGTTCCTTGGCATGATTTTGAAATATTCGGAATGTACACTTTCACATAAGTTCAGGGTGTTCAATTCGGACGGAACGGTTTCGGGAGGCCCGATGTATTACATTCGCGACGGTATAGGAAAGCTCTACAATATGCCTATAGCCGCAAAGATTCTTGCCGGAATTTTTGCTGTGGCAACTATTCTGGCCTCTCTTGGTACCGGAAATATGGCACAAGCCAATGGTATGACTGATGCATTGAAAACGACCTATGGTTTTGCAACTTGGGCTTCGGGGTTGGTGATTACCGGACTTACCCTGCTGATTATTGTGGGAGGCTTAAAACGTATTGCCGAAGTTACAGCAAAGCTGGTGCCTTTTATGGCCGTAACTTACGTTGTGGCGACTTTAATAGTCCTTTTCGATCGCGCTGCCTACTTGCCGCATGCTTTTGGAATGATTTTCTCAGGAGCTTTCACTGGAACTGCCGCTACTGGCGGTTTTGTGGGTTCTACCATTATGATGACCATGATTTGGGGTGTCAGACGGGGATTGTTTTCCAATGAAGCCGGCCAGGGTTCTGCACCAATTGCCCATGCTGCAGCGAAAACTGAATATTCGGCTCGCGAAGGCCTGGTAGCATCATTGGAACCCTTGGTGGATACACTGATTATTTGTACCATGACGGGTTTGATGCTTATTTCAACCGATGCCTGGCACTCGGGGATAAAAGGTGTCGGAATGACTATTTATGCCATGGATGAAGGACTGGCTCGTGTTGGCTTGTATGGTATTGGAAAACATATAATTACCGGCGGACTACTTCTTTTTGCCTTTTCAACTGTTATCAGCTGGTCCTATTACGGCTCACGTGCAGCCAATTACCTCCTGGGCGAAAAAGCAATTGTTCCTTATCAATACTTGTACGGCCTTTTCGTATTTTTTGGTTCTGTTTGGGGCATCGACCTGGTTTGGCATTTTGTGGACATGGTGATCACTTTTATGACTATTCCAAATCTCATTGCCCTGCTGTTGTTGTCAGGTGTGGTAATTCGTGAGACAAACAGTTATTTTGCGGCGATGAAAAAGTTTGATGCCGGGCGACTCCGAAAATAGCACAGCCAATCCCGGTTTTCCAAACCTATCATTAACCATTTGAATTTTTGGAATTTTAGCCTGTTTTGTTTTGGTAAAAACATCCGTAGAGCTAATCCCTGCTTTTACCGAAAATTAATATATGATTGTTTTGGTGCATTTAGCAATGCTCAGGCAGCAACATGTAGTATTGAATAATATCCCGTAATCCTGATTTTTAGTTGAACCCGATCCGGCTTCTGAATTCTATTCACATAATATCCGTACGCTTAGCATACGGATATTATTGTTCAATCTCTTCGGGATTTTTGACAAAGTTAAGAATGACCACCAACGCATCAAAATAAGAATAGCCCATTAACCCGAGTTCGATATAGGGGATAACTTACAAAAAGCATTTCGGCTGTGAAATTAAAGATAGCATGCCAATTGTAAATCAAAAAAAAGATAAAAGCACTTCGTTACATTTGTGAATTATGATTGTAAACCTTATTATGTTACAAATGTAATTAACAATAGTAATAAATTACAAATGTTATCTACAGTAGTAATAAGGCTGATTTACAACAATATATGATTAAATTAGAATTTGATTACATTTGTATAGGATACTTATGTAAACAAAATGTTTTATGTAGTTATTTTGTCACTATTAGATACTGAAAATCAGTCTATAATTACATATAAACATAGATTAACTCTAAATTTATTCACTTAACTGTTATCAAAAAACATTAAACATATATCTATTATAAATAATTAAGTTAAAGTATTTTAAAATATAAAAACTATAATTAACTTGTAAAATTACTAATGTTACAAATGTGAATCCAATTTTTAATAAAATAAAATTGTAATGTAATCACTTTAATATTACATTTGTAAACAAAAAATATTATGATTGAGCGGGTAAAATGGACAATGTTGCATTACAATTTAACGGCTGCACAATTTGCTGATAAAATTGGGGTACAGCGTTCGGCTGTTTCCCATGTGTTGTCGGGGCGCAATAAGCCCAGTTTGGATTTTTTGATAAAAATTAAAAAGAAATTTCCTGCCATTAATTTTGAATGGCTCGCTTTGGGGAGCGGAAAACCTGTTACGGGTGATGATATTATTTCTGCCGAAGATAGCTCCGGTTCTTTCGCCGGTCATAATGAGATTAAGCAGCAACCTGAATTGAATTTTGTGCCTCCTGAGCCTGAGTCGGCGAATGAGAAATCAGAAAATTCTTCAAAGAAGAACTCAGGTACGGCAAAGGATGTATTAAAGCCGGGTGTTAAAGCGATAATTAGGGTAGTTTTATTGTATTCGGACGGGAGTTTCGAGTCGTATGAAACCGGTGTTTAACGTTCAAATGGGAGCTTTAAGGATTGTAGCTTTTTTAGCTTTATTTAAAACTAAATCATTAAGGGTTAATAGATAAAATAGTTGGTGAAAAGTTCTACAACTATTGATTTTATTAGGTTTGCAGCAAATAAAAGGTTATGAATAAAAAAAGGCCTATCCCGTAGAGTAGGCCTTTAGGGGGCAAATGATTAATTGTTACACCCAGTCTCTTTTTGAGAAAAAGAACCCACTCTCAATCAATGCGTTATCATCACTATCTGAACCATGAACAGCATTGGCTTCAATGCTGCTGCCGTATAAAGCGCGGATACTTCCTTTAGCAGCATCGGATGGATTGGTGGCGCCAATAAAATCGCGATAAGCTTTTACAGCATCGTCTTTTTCCAATACAGCAGCAATAATGGGACCGGATGACATAAAATCGGTAAGGCCATCGTAAAACGGCCGTTCTTTGTGTACCGCATAAAAAACCTGAGCTTCCTGCTTGCTGAGTCGGGTAAGTTTAAGTGCTTTTATTTTAAATCCCCCGGCAATTATTTTTGCCAGAATATCTCCCATAAAGCCTTTTTCCATGGCTTTGGGCTTAATCATTGTAAACGTGATGTTCGATGCCATTTTGAATAGTTTTAAAATTTGGGCAAAAATAAAAGATTATTGGTTGCTGCTTACGCAGATGTAAAAATGAATAAAAAATAATTGCACTTTGCCATGTTTTCGTCATAAACCCGTGAGATTCTCTATCTTTGCTTCCCAAAATGATTCCGAAAGTATGTTTGATCCAGTCGAAATAAAAAAAGCAGGCCGTATATTGGCCCAATCAAAAAAAATAGCACTCATTTGTCATAAAAATCCCGATGGCGATACAATTGGTGCGGCCCTGGCTATGTATCATTATTTAAGTAAAAAAGATTATGTTGTTAACGCGCTTGTTCCCAATGATTTTCCGGGCTTTTACCAATGGATGCCCGGGAGTGAAAAGATGCATATTTATGATCGGGAGGCCAAATATGTCAGGCAGTGCATTGCGGAAGCAGATGTTATTTTTTGTCTCGATTTTAACAGCCTTGACCGTACCGGAAATATGGCCGATGCCCTAAAGAAAGCAAAGGCAGTGAAGATAATGATTGATCATCATCAGGCGCCAAGTGATGAATTTGAATATTGTTTTTCGGTGATTGATACCTCTTCAACCGGCGAGCTGGTCTATGAATTTATTGATGCCCTGGGCGATAAAGAACGGATTGACCTGAATGTTGCCCTTGCACTTTATACGTGCATAATGACTGATACGGGCTCTTTTAGTTTTTCGTGTAATCATGCACGTACTTACGAAATTATTGCCGATTTGGTAAAAAGAGGTGTAGATGCCGCCAAGGTACACAAACTGGTGTATGATACCTATTCTGAAAACCGGCTTCGCTTATTGGGTTTTGCCATTAGCAGCCGTATGTTGGTGTGGAACGGGCTGCATACGGCGGTTATTCGTTTGAGTAAAGATGATCTGAAGCGATTCGATTTTCAGATAGGTGATACTGAAGGCGTTGTGAACTATCCTTTGTCGATGGCACATATTAACCTTGCTGTGTTATTGACAGAAAAGGATGACATCATACGTATTTCATTTCGCTCGAAAGGCGATTTTGATGTGAATGATTTCGCACGAAAACATTTCAATGGTGGCGGCCACCGCAATGCTTCCGGCGGGAATTCCAAATTGTCATTGACTGCTACGCTTGAGCAGATGAAAAACATACTTGGTCAATATCGCCAGGCATTGGATTATCAAATTACGCTGGAATGAAATCGGTTAAACTAATCCTTGTTTTATTGTGTTTGTTTGGAGTTGTTGCCTGCCATACACAGCGGAATTCGCCATCGAACCAGGCTCAGCTTATTTCAGAAGATTCACTAATACAGATTAATAAAGACTTGGTACAAAGGGAGAAGGGAGAGATTGACAACTTTATCAAAGCCAAAGGCTGGCAGATGAAGGAAACGCAAACCGGTCTCCGGTATCTGATTGTTTCTCATGGTACAGGTGCCAAAGCTCGCATCGGGCAAATAGCAACCATCAGGTACAAGCTGTATCTATTGGATGGCACTTTGCTTGATTCTTCTGATAAAAGTGGCTTAAAATCGTTTAAAATAGGGCATGGGGGCGTTGAGAAGGGGCTTGAAGAAGGAATTATTTTATTAAAAGTTGGTGATAAAGCAAAATTCATATTACCTTCGCATCTTGCTTACGGCCTTACCGGTGATGGCCTTAAAATCCCTCCCCAAAGTCCGTTAATATATGACGTAGAGTTAGTTAAAATAAATTAAAGTTCATAAAATGAGAAAATTATTTTTTATTGCCCTTTCGGGTATGTTAGCCGGTTTGTTTTTGGTATCATGTAACCAACAAAGCAAACATCCTGGTTTCAAAAAAACCGATAGCGGTTTGTATTACAAGTTCTATCACCAAAGTGGTGATACGGTTCAGCCAAAAACTGCCGAGTATGCCGAGGTGGAGATGGTATATGGCACAGCTGATTCTGTTTTATTTGATAGCCGTAAAATACCTAAGGCACAACGTCCCATGAAGATTCCCATGATTAAATCAATTTATAAAGGTGATATTTATGAGGGTTTGGCCATGATGCACGTAGGCGATAGTGCCGTTTTTGAAACCAATGCCGATTCAGTATTTAAGAAACTTTTCAGAATGCGTAAACTGCCTGCTTTTGTTGATTCAACACAGGATGTATATTTTTCAATAAAATTAGTGGCTGTCAAAACACTCAAACAGATGCAGGCTGAAGAAAGTGCTAAAATGATTAAGCTTCAGAATCAGGAAAATAAAGAGCGTGAAGCTTATTTGAAGGCACACAAAATAGATACAAAACCTACTGCCAGTGGCTTAATTTTCATTTCTAAGAAATTAGGAAAAGGCCCGCATCCCAAAGTGGGGGAGAAGGTATCGGTTCATTATACCGGTTATTTACTCAATGGTAAAAAGTTTGATAGTTCACGCGATCGTGGTAAACCTTTTGAATTTGTCTTGGGCAAACATCAGGTGATTGCAGGCTGGGACGAAGGTATTGCCAAATTGCGCAAAGGTGGTAAGGCCACCTTGATTATTCCTTCTTCATTGGGATACGGCGCACGCAACATGGGGCCCATCCCACCGTTTTCAACACTCGTTTTTGATGTGGAGTTGATGGATATCAACAAAGTGACAAAGGCAAAAAAGATAAAATAGAAATCCGATTCATATAAAAAAAGAGGAGAATGGTAACGTTTTCCTCTTTTTTTCGAACCAGACTTTTTCTTAACTCTTTAAGTGCGAATAATAATTGTGTTACAGGCGTACAACCGTCTGCTACTCCGGAAAATACTTATGAATCGTATCAACTAAATCTCTTGGTTTATAAGGTTTTGTAAGATAATCATCCATGCCGGCCGTGATGCAGGCGGTACGATCGTGTTCCATGGCAAATGCAGTTACCGCAATAATTATCACCGGTTCTTCAGCTGCGATCTGGCTTTCAATTTTACGTATATTTCTTGTCGCTTCAAGTCCGTTCATCAAAGGCATTTGAATATCCATTAATATCAGGTCGTAGTTGTTTTCGAGGAATTTTTCAACGCCAATTTTTCCGTTGGTAGCAAAATCAATTTTGTATTTTAGCTTTTTCAATACGGCTTCTGCAAATTTGGCATTCAGGTAATTGTCTTCTACCACAAGTACATTAAGCTGATCCTGGAATTTTTTTCTCATAAAAATATCTTTCTTTATCCAAATGGTTCAACGAAAATAAAAAAATTAAGAATACAAGGCTTTATTGATGCTATTATAAAATTTTTCTTTGTTTAACGGTTTCGAAATATAAGCGTTGAATCCCTTCTTTAAAATTTTGCTTTCTTCATCCAATTCCGGAAAAGAAGATAGTGCAATCAACGGTGTGTGTGCGTATTCAGGAAATACTTCAGGGATTTTACCCAACCATTTAATTCCTCCTGACGGGACTTGAAAATTAATTTCCAGGATAATGAGTTCAAAGAGCTGTTTTTGCTGGACGCTTTGTTCCAATTTCTGAAGAAGTTCCCGGTCGGAGCCGGCAAAACTAATTTCACCCGTGTTGGGCAACATCTTTTTGATAAGCATATTATTCATACGATCGTTGTCGGCTATCAACAAGCGGTTTAAGGGTTTTATCAGTTTAATTTTGGATATTGGTAAAGAAACAGAGGGATCATGTTGCTCTTTTTTAATATCTTTTTTAACATCTTCGGCGAGAGGAGGATTAAATGGCAGTGATACCTGAACAGTGGTCCCAACCGCTTTTTGCGATTCCAGCTTTATCTCTCCATGCATAAGTGAAAGCAATTGTTTTACCAATGGCAATCCCAACCCGGCACCTTGGTATGTCGTTTGAGAATAACCCAGGCTATGGCGGCGGAAAGGTTCGAAAATATCAGGGAGATAGGCCTTATCAATTCCTTCTCCGGTATCTTTTATAGTCCAACTTATTCGGTCACCCTGTCTGGCCTGACGAATTTTTACAAAACCTTTTTCTGTGTACTTGACGGCATTGTCTATGAGGTTTGAGAGGATATGGCGCAATGATTGTCCGTCTCCGGAAAATTGGGGAACTCCATCATCCTGAAAAACAATTTTGATTCCTTTTTGCTTGGCCAGGCCTTCGTAACTGGCAATAATTTCCCGGGTAATGGTTTTTAAGTCGCAGTTTTCGGGTTTGAGAGTCAAGGTCTTAGCTTCAATACGACTGATGTCGATGATGTTGTTGAGCAAATGCAATAGCGATTCGCCACTTTTCCTTATATTTTCGCTGTATTCAAATAGATCTTCTTCCTCATTCATGGCAAATTCAGTGCCTAAAAGTGAAGAAAATCCGAGAATGTCGTTCAGGTTAGTCCGAAGTGTATGACTTATGTTGGAAAGCAAAATACTGTTGCGTCTACTGGTTTGTTTTGATCTGGTAAGTGTTTCCTGCATAGCCTTTAAACTGATATCAAGTTGTCCCTCTTCTTCACGAAGTTTCTCAATTTGTTCTTTCTTAAACTGATTGGTATGCTGTCGAAAATAATTAATCCGGGTTCTGAGTTTCTCAATGTTTGTTTGTAATTGTGTAGCCTGTTTACTGAATTTTTTGCCTGAACTGCGATAAAAAACGATGAGCAAAGCGATAATAAGAACCCATAAAGCCGAGAAGATCATATAAATCAAACCGTTGTTATTTAAGACAGTTGCCTGGGCAGGTGAAGCCCACAGCGGAAAAGGTATTTCCGTGAGCATCAGACCTGTTAAAATTATTCTCCTCTGTTTGATATCAGGACTCATAACGATTTGAAGTTTTCAATCTTTTTGCAGACAAATAGCTTTTCTTTTGGATTAAGGGCATATTTTTCCAAATTCCCCAATGTTTTAAATTTTTTGGTTTGTTCAATGGTTTCAACATGAAAACCTGCTGATTCTAAGCGCGACGTATAGTCTGTTCCGTAAATTCGGACATGGTCGAATTGCCCGAAGTATTTTTCGCGGTCGGACCTTGAAGTGATAGTAGGGTCTTCGAAGGTTTTTTTAAGAATAGGCGAATAAGGGACTTGAAGAATAGCTTGCCCCCATGGTTTTAATACCCGAAAAATCTCCTGCATAGCCAATTGGTCATTGGGAATATGCTCTAACACATGATTACAAATTACCCAATCGAATGTGCCGGTTTCAAATTGTAAATCAAGTAAATCGGCAGTTTGTATCCCACTGCCGTAATACAGACCTTCGGTGTATTTTGTAGCCGGAAAATAATGGAGATTATCCAACTTGTTAAAAATACGGAATAAAGCCGGTTCGGGTGCAATGTGTAAAACCGTTTGGGGTTGGTTAAAAAAATCACTTTCGTATTTTAAATAAAGGTAAATTAAGCGGTCACGGTCGGTACTTAAACAATAAGGACAGACATCATTTTCGCGATAGCCACCACCTACGATTTGTTTCTCTTTTAACACGGGTAGATCAAAACCGCCCGATAGCATTTTTCGAAAATGATGCCCGCAAACCGGACATTCATAACGATTGCCGGTATAGTAAAATCGTCGCACTTCCAGCCAGCTGCTTTTGATTAGTTTTCCCACCCGGGGTGGAATGATTTTTTTTAGTTGACTTTTCAAGACAGTTTATTTTTTGATGATAACCGGAATTGCAGAAGTCCCTTTATTGGTTTGCAATTTTATAAAATAAAAACCATTTGATATATTTAATAACTGAAACTGAACATTGACAAGTTGGTTATTTTTAACATCAATCGAATGCTGAAGGAGCTCCTTCCCGGCCGCATCAACAAGACTCACTTGAATTTTCCGGGCACTTTTTAGCTGGAAACTAACATTTAGCAGGTTACGGGCAGGATTGGGATAAACATTGAACTGTTCTATATCTCCGGTTTTTAAAAGAGAAATATCGGCAGTTGAGTCATGGCTTTCGAATGCTCCTGCGTCAAAATAGTCATGAAAGGGCCGTGAACGGCCAAGAATATCAAAGGTTACGCCTTCGGCAGTTAAATCGGTACCATAATTTACTGCGGGGGAACCTGGTTTCAAATCATAATTACCACTGTTGTACGAAATAAACTGAACCTGGTTGATATCATTATTTAAGTAGTTATTACTTTTTTCGATACGGGTATCTGAAATATTTGAATTAATGAAAGCCCGTTCTCCGTCTTCTGCAAACTTTCCGGGGCCGGTGATGAGGTTGTTGATGATGCGTGTTTTTTGTAATTCGGTATTATTAAGGGTTATCCCAAACGATTTAGGACTGACAATAGTGTTGTTGTAAATTCCCAAAACAGCGGATTGTGCGGTAGTTACAGTTCCTATATAAATACCATGTTTAAGTTTTGAAGAGTCGTTGGGTTGATAATACAAACCCGCGTTAACAATTAAATTGTTAAAAATTGACATATTGCCCAGTCCGAATACATCAATACCATCTCCTTTACCATTGGTGATGGTGTTGTTATATGTTTTACAAACGCTTCCTCCGCCAATCATAATACCGGACATTTGGTCGGCACGCTCCGCCTGTGAATCATAATTAATATGATTATCATGAATCTGACAATTGGAATCGGCAGAACTTACCTGGATACCATCAAAACCGGTGTTTTCCACAAGATTGTTGAAAATAAACACACCTTTCATAGCATGTGGCAAAACAGTGGTGTCGCAACCGGCGAGGTATAATCCGGCGTAGTGTGAATTTCCGATATAAAGGCCTTCATCTGGAACATCATGCACATAATTATCATGGAATGAGAAATTGTTCATTACAAATTTGTCGCGGGTGGCCCCAAAGTTATTGCAGGTAGGATCGGTTTTGGCATAAACACCGCCCAGCAACGTGTTTGATATCTCCACATGTGATATTTCAATATCAGTACTATAATCGTCGATGCCCATACCTGCCCCTTTGGAAACCTTCAATATTCGGAATCCATATGGAGCCTGAGAATCACCGTTTCCACTAAAAACAACATGAGAACAATTTCCGATTTTAATCCCGACAAAATGGTCGGTGTTGATGATAACTGTGCCGCCTGAGTTGATAAAAACAATTGGTTTGTCAGTGGTTCCATGGAAATTTTTCAGCTGAATGTAGTTCCAGTTTCCAGCCTGCAGGCAAACGGTATCACCGGGCCTGATATCGTTGAAAGCCTGATTTTGCCAGTCGATGTAAGGCGTGGACGAGTCAATGGTTTTGTTACAGGTTTGTGCCGTGATTTGAGCACTCAGAAAGCCTGTTATCAGCAATAATATGGTATAAATTCCCTTTTTCATCGATTTATCCCCGTTTAGCGCGTTCCCAGTTGACCGTTTGTTGCCCTTTAAAATAACGTTTTATGCCTGCAAAAACAGCATAGTTCATCACAAAAAAATAGTAAGGTACAAACAGGATTTTCAAGCTGATTTTCCGATTTTCGAGATACCATCCCGAAAGGGCCATTACATAAAAAAGAAGTTGAGCGTAAAAAAGTAAAGTATAGATATTTGAATAATTAGCAAAGCCGGCTTGCCAGGCAAGGTAAAAGTTAAAAAGAAAGATAAAGGGCAATGAGAGCGGTGCCAGCGTCCAACGCAGAACACGGTGAGAAATAAACTGAAAGCTCAGGATACCATATTTGAAAATATTAAGTAAAGGTTTTAGCCTTACGATTGACTGAATACCTCCGGCAGCAATACGGATTTTACGTTTTAGTTCTTCTTTTACGTTGGCCGAAGGGCTTTCAATGGCGTATGCTTCGGGATCGTACTGGATGGTTTTGCCTTTCATGGCAATTCTTAGTGAAATTATAAAATCATCAAGCAAGGTGTCTTTTTCTACTTTTTCAAACAGCTCGGTACGAATAGCAAACAGTTCACCGGCTGCTCCGACAACCGAATATAGTTCGGCATCCCATTTTTTTAATTTGGATTCATATTTCCAGTAAATACCCTCAGTAGCTGCGGCACTGTCTTTGTCTTTGTTGAAAATGCGTTTTTCGCCGGAAACACATCCTACTTTTGGGTCGGCAAATAAGTTTACAATCCGCCGAATTGATTCTTTACCGAGCATGGTATTTCCATCTGAAAAAATAACAATGGGGGTCTTCACAAATTGAATGCCTCTGTTCATGGCTCCGATTTTACCTCCGCGGGCATCTTCGTGATAAACTTCAATCCCTTGATTTTTATATTTTTTTAAAAGATCAGGAGTGCCGTCATCCGAACCATCGGTAACCCAAACCTGATGTACTTTTTCGGGTGGGTATTCCAATTCAAGTGAATTACTGACTTTGGCATCTACATAATCTTTTTCGTTATACGCTGCTACAAACAGGGTTACTTCCGGCTCATAATCTGCTATAGCCTGGGATTTTTGTTTACAAACGAGCCGTTTTATTTTAACCAGGATCAAAAGTACGATACCGTATCCCAAATAAGTATAAAATACGATAAACAGCAGTATCCAAAAAAGTATTTTTATGGTCAGCATGGCTATGTTTTTTTTTGAATAATTTTTCTTGCACCCATGTTAAGGTCATCAACTTCTAAAACTTCAAAATTATCAATTTCGTTAAGTATATTAGTTAGTCTTTCTTTTCCCGAATGAACCGACTCCATCACAATCAGGATATTAGGATAAGTTTGTAAAAATCTTTTTGCCCCCTTTAACACCTCAGCCTCCATACCTTCAACGTCTATTTTTAAAAAAATACGGTCTTTCTTTGTGAGATTCATCCGGGGAATAAAATCATCGAGCGGGACGATTTGAGATTCATCAATTTCCATGTGGGAGGGATGTTCATCATCCATTTCAACACTGAGCAGATGGGAGGCGCCGGTATTAATCAAGTCGAATGCAAACTGTGCTTTGTGCGCATATACTCCCAGTGCTACATTAAAAGCAGTAACTTTATCTTCCAGTTTATTCAAAATCAGATTTATACGTAAGGTGTCGAAATTACTTTTAATGGGTTCAAAGGCGATGGCTCGTAATCCTTTTTGTGCTGCTAAAATAGCGTAAGTACCGATGTTACTTCCAATATCCAAAAAGATATCATAGTTGCGATAATGGTTGAGAAAGAATGTTTTTACGGGCCATTCGTATGCATAATTGGCAAATTGAAAATCGAGGCTTCCCCGGCGCGAAATAAAAGTTCCGAGACTGGACTTATAGATTTGCGTTCGGGATGTCGTGCGGCCTGTCAGGATGTATTTTATGGAAGAGAAGATATAGCGATATTCCCCAAATTTGATGAAGTCTTTAAAGTAATTTATGAAGGTTTTAAGTTTATGCATATAAGTCGGTATGTGAGTAAATTTAATTTATTATTATAATTAGAACTAAGGTATGTTGAGGCGAATATAAAAAAAGATGGACTACAATCAATAAACAGATTTATTTTGCTCTTTCCCATTGTTGGGATTTGTGATTGTATTGTTTCAGAATTTTACCCGGATTTCCTCCCACAATAGAAAACGGAGGTACATTTTTTACAACCACACACCCTGCCGCTACGATGGAATGTTTTCCAATGGTAACACCGGCTGTAACCACGGCATTGGCACCAATCCATACCTGGTCCTCAACCACGATGGGCTTTGTACTAACTTTTTGCAAACTGGGGGGCACATTAATGTTTTCGTAACCGTGATTTAATCCCGAAAGGACGACATTTTGGGCAAACATTACATCGTTGCCAATTTTAACAGGGCCTATAAGTACATTACCCAGACCGATGCGCGTCCGTTCGCCAATGAGCACATCGCCAACACCGTTGTTGACGGTTGAGAAGTCCTCAATGGTTGAATCCCTGCCTAATATAAAATTATTGAAAGGCAACACATCCATTCGTGTTCGGCGCCTTATGAGTGAATGTTTACCCTTTTTAT
Organism: uncultured Bacteroidota bacterium; assembly: GCA_913055825.1. GTDB lineage: Bacteria > Bacteroidota > Bacteroidia > Bacteroidales > F082 > Sulfidibacterium. Next base: position 34,655 of record CAJXKB010000006.1, on the reverse strand, counting down.
GTTTTAACGGATTTACAAAAAGTTTTACCCACAAGCGAGGTCGGGCCTGGTTGCGTGGCATTAGCATCCACAAAGCAAGCTTTTTTAATTTTTCGTTGGATTTAATCTTTTCTTTGAGTCCCATTTTCTTTCAATTTTTCTATTTCTTCAATTCTTTTGTAGATGGCTTCAGCATTGGCATCCCAAGTATGGCTACGCGCCAGTTTCTCTCTTTCAATTTCTTTTTCCGGCGTATTTTCTTGTAGTGCTTTTTCGATTAGTTTTACATATTCTTCTTTGTCTTTTGCAAGATAGACAAAATCGGAAAACACTTCCATAGCTTTTGTTTTTGTGGCCACCGTGGGTTTGCCCATGGCGAGATATTCATCAATTTTACGCGGATAATTGCCAATGGTTACCTCATTCAGTTTTTGTGGGTTCAGAGCCACGTCAAAAGCATTGAGATAGGAGGGGAGTTCGTCCATTTTTTTACTGCCCAAAAAATGTATATTCTCAATTTGATGTAACTCACTTTCTTTAAATGCCTCATCTTCAGGGCCAACTAAAACTACTGACCATTCAGGCCTGCTTTTTGCTATATGTGCAAGCACCTCAATATCAAGCCGTAGGGTATATAAAACGCCAATGTAGCCGATCACAGGTTTTTTTATGTCTTTTATATCATCCGGAACCGAAGAAATGAGTTTTTTATCAAACAGGCTTACATCGCAACCTTGTCCCACGTAATATGAATGTGGATTGAAGCGGCTTGCCAGTTCGGCCAAATAGGTAGAATTGGCTACAACCAAATCGGCTTTTTTCATTATGGCGGCTTCTATTCGAATGCCCTGTGTTTTCCAATAATCTACAGCTACCATGTTATCGCGTGTATAATAAACATGTGTTTTAGCGCCAATTAATTCTTTCAGGTAAAAACTACGAAACATATCGGTATCATTAAAAATGATGATATCCTTGAAATCCAGCTTTCTAATAGCTATCCTGATCTCCCTTGCAAATCGCTTATTGTTAATTTTATTCAGAATATCGAAAAGCCAGTCCACAGGCAACTGATTTATGGATTCGAGAACAGTCCGGGGGAAGAAACTCCACATGTTCTGATTTATCCTTTCTATTTGCGGGAGCTTCCCTTTGATGATTTTTCGGCGTTTTATAATTAAAGGATCTTTTCGCTCACGTATAATCGTAAGTCTGTCCAATGGGTAATTAACATACAACACCCTGTTGTTTTTTGAAAATACCTTGGCCAGGTTTATAACATTGCTGCCTATGCGACTATCGAGTGCGGCCAGGCCTACCATAATAATATCTCTGTTTTTTATCATATTTATAGGATTTTAGGTATGGTATTTTTGATAAACTGTTTCGTATAAGTTCAATACTTTTTCGGCCATATTGCTCCATGAAAATTTGGCTGATTGTTCAAAACCTTTCTTTATCAGCTTGTTTCGTAACTTTTCATTACTAAGAATTTCTTCAATACCTTGTGTAATTTCTTCCGGTTTAAACGGATCGATAATGTAAGCTGCACCGCCTGATACCTCGGGCATGGATGAGGTGTTTGAGGTGATCACCGGTGCTCCGCAACGCATGGCCTCCAGCATAGGAATACCGAAACTTTCACGTAATGAGGGATATAAAAAGACTTTACAAAGATTATAAATAGCCGGCAGGTCGGTGTTGATGACATATCCTGTAAGTATAATCCTTTTAATCAGCTCTTTGTCTCCAATTTCTGTCAACAGTTTTTCAAGTTCTTTTTGTTCGTAATCGAGCATAACGAGGTACATATCGTCTCCGGTTTTTTTCAAATAATCTGAAAAAGCTTTCAAAGTACCCGGCGTATTCTTTTTCGGATCGGTATTACCAAGGAAAAACAAGAAACGGTCAGGTAAATGGTATAATTCTTTTACCCGTTGCAACTCGTTTTGGTTATCAATTTTGCGAAAGTGTTCACTTACACCGTTGTAAATGGCAACTAATCGTTTATCGGATTCGGGAAAGCCGAAGAAATTACGGATACGGTTTTTCTCAAACTCTGAAACTGTAATGATTTTATCGCTTTTTTTCACTACGCGTGGTACCACATAACGCCGGTACATATTGCCCAGCTTTTGATACCAGGTTCCCCCTTTTTTAAAGATGCTGATACTTTCAAGATAAATAATGTCATGCAGTGTTACTACAAGGGGCATTCCCGGGTTTAACGGAGCTGTATTACTGGTACAATGCAGAATATCACACCCTTCGGCTTTGGCTGCTTTAGGTAAAGCATTTTGTTCCCAGGTTGGATAGGGTCCTCCTTTTAGCTCTACAAATTTAAAGTTGGCTGTTTCTTTAAATATTTTATTGTCCTCATCCGGTTTGATAAAAACCACATATTCATTTTCTTTATCAAGTTTTTGTAACTCGTTAATAAGTTCCAGGGCCACCATGTCCATGCCATGTTTCCGTTTACGGTAAAGTCGTTGACCTTCAATTGCTATCTTCATTTCTTTGTGTTTTTATGCATCGTTATGGGATGCTTTATTTGAAATGCATTGTACGTATGTTTGGTATGTAAAAATTCTTTGTTACTATTTTTAAGTTTTAACAAAGATAAAAACATCAGAATAATTCCGTAAGGCAGACGGCTAATGGCGCGCAATGTGTTTATGCGATAAAAATATCCGGGAATGGCAAGTGAAAAAACCATTAAACACAATACAAATACGAAAAGCCATGCATAAAAATAAAAGATAGGGGCCAGGATGGCATGTATAACCAGAATTAAAAATAAAAGAGTGATAAGCATAATGCGGGGCAACAAAATAAATTGTAACGCTTTGTTGAAGTAATCAAGATTTCCGTGTAGCAGAAAAGCTGTCAATGCCGGGAAAAAGCTCTTTCCGAAATAATGGACTTGTGCCGATAGCCATCTGCGTCGTTGTTTGGTAAAAACCTTTGCATTGGGTACTTTTTCGTCATAAACAAAGGCATCCGGAAGGTATTCTATTTTTTGTTTCTCACTTAAAAGTCTGACTTCTATCTCTTTATCAAATCCGCCAACAACCTCAACTTCTTTCATCATTTTTTTAAAATAGGTGTAGTCGAAGGCCATGGCTGAGCCGATCAAAGCGGATGAAAATCGCAAAACGCGATGCCCTTTACGGAAGATATGATTATTCATTTCTTCACTAACAGCGTCAAGTATAGCAAAGTCAGTATCCATGTTTTTTGCAATACGGTGTCCCTGAACAGCTATGTATCCGTTGTCGAATGCTGCATTAATTTTACTTAGAAAATCGGGGGCCATGATATTATCTGCATCCAGCACCACAGCAACATCATACGAATCATCCAATTGGTCTAAAGCGGCATTGAGTGCCCTTGATTTTGTACTGAATTTCAGTTGGACTTCAAAAACTTTTACATCAATTTTTTTTAAGGCGGAAAGGGTCTCTTTTTTAAAACCGTCGGCAATAATGGCTACTTCGTAATTTTCACGGCCATAATCTTGTTTTAAGGCCTCGTTGGCCACGTCAATAATCACAGAATCTTCACGGTAACCGGGAATAAGTACTATGAATTTTCGATTTTTCAGGGGTATTTTTTTATCGCGTTTAAGCGGAAATACGCCTGCAAAAGCAAAAACAAACAGGTAAAAAGTATTGAATACCAGATAGGTATAAATAATATATTCGGCAATATGAATAGTAGTTGTTAACATTACAGCATGGGATTTTCGTGAATTTCGTGTGATATAAGATGGGTGAGGTGCCAGCCAATGGCACGGTAGTAAGCCAAAAAGAGTTTAATTTTGCCTTTAACCAAAAATTTAAAGGCATTTTTCGGGATAGCCACAAACAATTGATAAAGCAAGGCTATGTAAAACTCTTTTCCGTGAAGGTTACGGCGCATAAAAACAATACGGTTCCGGTTGAGATAATAAATTTTCAGAGCACTCATTTTGCCCGTTGAAACCGATTCTTTATGAAGTACATAAGAATTTCCTACATAAAACATTTTGTAACCGGCAGTTTTAATACGGGCGCACCAGTCGGCTTCTTCGTAATACAAAAAGAAAATATACGACATTAACCCTATCTCTTTCACTACCTTCATAGGCACGAGCATTGCTGCGCCGTGGGTATAGGCCGTTTCTCGGTCTTCGTTGTATTGGCCCCGGTCTTTTTCCCAATAGCCGATGGAGCGGTTGCGCATAGTAACATTGTCAATGGGTGTATAACCTGCGTATTGAATGGTGTCAGGCTGATAGTAAAATTTTATTTTGGGACTTACAGATCCTATTTCCGGGTTTTTTTCGAGTTTATCAACCAGAGGTTCCAAAAAACCTGCAGGAACTTCGATATCATTGTTTAACAGCAACACATAATCACCACGCGCTCGCATAAGCCCATAGTTATTTCCGGCTGCAAATCCATAATTTATAGGGTTTTGAATGAAAACAATATTCGGGAAACGTTTTTTAATAATGGAAGGGTCGTCTTCGGTGGAATGATTGTCCACTACGATAACTTCAAAATTTGGATAACTTATTTTGTTGAGTGAGGTTAACAGCGCACAGGTAACTTCAGCCTGATTATAATTTACAGTGATGATGGATACCAAAGGATAATATTTGCGCTTTGCACTCATGTCCGGTTACTTTTTTAATTGTGCTTAAGATCATCCAAATGTGCATGTTCAGTATGTAAAAACTTTTTTGTAGCACCTTTTATTTTAAATAAGCTGATAAGCATAAGCAGGAAACCGTGGGGTAGCGACAATAAAGCTTTGAATGTTTTTCTGTTGTAAAATTTCCGCGGAATGGAGATCAGGAGGGCAAATGCTGTTCCTGTTAATAAAGCCAGCCAGAGCTTCCAATCGGGGACAAAGAAAGTTTTTAATCTGCTAAAAGGCAAATAGTTTATGATGCCCATTATAAGGGTTATGATAAATAAGATGCCTGAAAGCAAAATCCGGGGTGGTTGAATCATTTGAAAAACTTTATCAAAATAATCGAAATTTCCTTTGGCCACAAGCTCCTTTACACCATCTAAAATATGACTTTTGAAGTAGTCGATCTGGGCGGCAATCCAACGGCGCCGTTGGTTTACAAAAGCACCAGATTTCTGGGTTTTCTCGTCATAAATCACGGCGTCATGTACATAGTCAATTCGGTAACCTTGTTTTATAATTTTTAGCTCAACTTCTTTATCTTCCCCTACCGAATCGACAGTGGCCATTGTCTCTTTAAACAGTTTATAATCAAGCCCCATGCCTGAACCAATCAGGGCGGACGAAATGCCTAAAACACGGTGGCCTTTCCGAAAGATATGATTGTTAATTTCTTCGCTCATGGCGTCCAAAATTGCAAAGTTGGCATTCAGGTTTTTAGCTGTCCGGTGTCCCTGAACGGCATAAAATCCACGATCGAAGGTTGCATTTATCTTTTTCAGGACGTCCGGTTCCATGATGTTATCTGCATCAAGTACAAAGGCAACATCATAATCATCACCAATGATTTCCATACATTTGTTAAGGGCTTTTGATTTTTTACTGACCTCAAAAACAACTTCAACCACACGAATGGGGAGTTTTCGAAGACCATCTAATGTTTCTTGCTTAAACGAGTCGGCAATGACAATTACTTCATATTTATCGTCGGGATAATCTTGCAACGTGGCTTGACGAGCCACATTGATAATAACTGCATCTTCCTTGTATCCGGGAATCAGAACAGCAAACTTTCTGAATTTACTCACCTTCAATTTTTGTTTTTGACGGTAAAATATACCGGCGATGGCGAAAATCAGTATGTATAATGTGGCCAAAAATAAATAGGCGAAGAGTATGTACTCTACAATCCAAATAATAATTTTCAATATACTCATAATCAATTATTTTCTATAATTAATTTAGGTAAACCCTGAATGTTTTTATAATGTGTCCAATGCCACCATACAGCTCGCCATGTTGCCCAAAAGAGGTCGGGCCGGCCTTTCAAAAGGTAGTGTAGGCCCTGTTTTGGGGCAGCAACAAAATAAAGGTATAATACACTAAGGCAACGGACAATCCCCCTATTGTTTCGTCTTCCATAAAGTATCCGGCCACGGGTGAGGTAGAAAATCTGGAAAGGACTTTCCTTGACTGTCGAAATGGATTCTTTGTGGTAAACCAACGAAAGTCCCTGATAAAAAATTTTATATCCGGCATTTTTTATATGGTGGGCCCAATCGTGTTCTTCGTAGTACAAGAAAAATTTCTCGGTCATAATACCAACTTTTTTAATAACATCCATCGAAACCAGCATGGCAGCTCCGAATATGGAACCGGTTTCACACGTGATGTCGTATTGTCCGTGGTCTATTTCTCCAAAGCCAATGGCGAAATTACGGATGGTAATGGGATGAATGGGGGTAAATCCGGCAAACTGGAGTGTGTTGGGGGTATGAAAATAATGGATTTTTGGGCTGACCATTGCCACATCCTGGTGAGTTTCGAGAACTTCAACGAGGGGTTCTAAAAAACCCGGTTCAACTTCCGTATCATTATTGATAAATAACACATATCTTCCTTTACAATGGGGCAGGGCTACATTATTGCCCCCGGCAAAGCCCAAATTTTTTTCGGTTTGTATAAAATGAATGTATGGATATTTTTCTTTGATAATTTCAGGGTTGTCGTTGGGAGAGGCATTGTCAACAACAAATATTTCGGTATTTGGATAACTGATTTTTTCAAAAGAAGATAGAAATTCACATGTGACTTCCGACTGATTATAATTTACAGTTACCACGGAAACAAGTGGTTGGTTTTTTTCTTTTATATTCATATAGCTGTATTAATCACGCGGTTTAAACGACCAGGGTGAGATGCCCTGTGACAGGCGTGCATTGTATTCACGTTCAAGTTGTTGACCTGAGAAAATAAAGACCCAGCTCAGGTATAACAAGATACCGGTAGGCATCTGCCCGAGCACACCATTTCCGTAAGCAGCACCTATAATACCGGCAAAGCCTCCAAGCAAAGCCCCCAGCACATTACTCAATTCTTTAATATGTATTCGGGCGAGGATTATATAAAAACCCTTAATCATTATGTACATTAATATAAAAAGGTGTAGAATAAGGCCTACACGGCCTTGTTCTGCCCAAATTTGTACATACCAGCTGTCGGTTGCAACATTAGCCAAAAAACCTTGTGGTGAGAATCGTTGTCCCCAGTTACCGGCAGAACCGATACCACCCCCAAAAGGTTTGTCGGCAAGATATGTTTTCAATATTTCACGGTTTTGAAGCCTTACCTGATAAGATGCATCTTTTTCAGGGTGAAAGGCTGTCCGCATCCGTGCAATGGTTGCATTACTGTCGCCAATGTAGGTGTAGGCAAAAAAGAAATATAAAAAAGCCAGGGTAATACCGCCGACAATCATTACCCTCACGCGTTTTGATAAGATTACATAGGTAATTCCACCAAGCGCCGGTACAATCATGGCACCCCTTGTCCCGGATAGCATCATTCCCCAAAAGGAAAGTATGGAAACAGTCCAGAAGAAAATTTTATTTTTCCATCCTTTAAAGGCTGAGGCTATTCCCGCAAACACAATACCCGCTGCTCCCTGTGCAGCACCAAACTGGCCTGCATCGCTGAAAAAAGAGAAAATCCGGAGTTTTCCATTGATAATGTGGGTAACTGCACCTATAGTATCCAACCAATGTTGTTCGCCAAAATCGAGCCCGATATACTTCTGTTGCAAGCCTTTAAGTGTGGCCAAAAGAGAAAATGCAGCCCAAAAAATCAGAAAACCATAAAGATGTCTTAAACGATTGAATATCAACAGACCTAACATTACGGCAAGCAGTGGGTAAAGAGACATCCCACGCATGGCATAAAACCATGCCGTGCGGCTCAATGCCTGGGGGTTAAAAAATTCGAGAATAGAATAGGCGAACCAAATAATCAGAAGGTAGACAATATCGCGATTAAGCAACTTAAAATCAATTTTGTCGTAAAAGTTTCTGAAAAAAATTGAAATAATGGTTAAAACAAGTAAACCGTCAATACTTAAACCCAAGGGAACCCCTTGAATGTAACGTGTTAATCCAATGGCAGTAAAAGCCATAAAAAGAACGCTGTAGATTCCAAGGACCGGGTGGACAAACAGCCTGTTTAAATAAATCAATATCGGCGCAAGCAACATCATGGCAATGGCAATTTTAAACCCGCCCCTGGCAATGATAAAGCCTACAACTATTGTTGCTATGATCACTAATCCGATAATCAGCGGATGTTGAAGTTTGGTTGCCCCGGTTTTATCTTTTAACGATTCCAGCATATTTCGGAATTAATGCTTAAAATTAAAAAAAAATGCTTAGCGGTTTATTTTTTTCTTACGAAAAATACTCTCGCTAAAGAACTGAATGCCTCCGCTCCACAATTTCCGTAAATGAATTTCGAGATTCTGATTTAAATAATGATAACCAACAAAAATCCCTATTAGCGTAAATGAAATGGTTACCCATGCTACTCCCTGAAGAACAATGTTTACAGAAAAGTCACGGGTAACCAATCCAATAAATTCCAAATTGCCAAATCCATGCCATAGTAAAGTAGAAAGGCTGACCACGGCGACGAGATAATAGAAGGAAAAAACCATTATCGAGTCTCCAATGATGTTGGCCAGGGTCATATAGACAACTTTTAAGAAATTTAATTTTGGCTGGTTTACGCTGTCTAACGCTACGCCAATAAAGCGGTCGAGGGGAAGGAAAATGCCATATATACAAAATATACGAAAAATATTAGCCGTTGATTCGTAGCCGGGTCCACCGAGAATATAGACCAGTTCTTTCGCGAAAATAAATGAAAATAACATGATGGGGATCATCAATAATGTCATCCCGCCGGCATTTCGGTAAAAAATATGCCTTACCAAATCGTTGTTACCTTCAATGCTGGCTTTTGACATGCCCGGAAAAGCGGTCATGGCAAAACTGCGAAGTGGGATTTCAATAATTTCAGTGAGTTTCATCGGAATGCTATAAAGTGCAACTCCGGCAGTACCCAGGAATGGACTTAAACCAATGATAAAAGTGTCAGCGCTCTTTAGTAAGTTGCTGCCTATGAGTGTGCCTGTTGAATATTTTCCGAAATTTAAAATCATTTTATTTGTAGAACGACTGGCCTTAAACAGGTAACGTATGCCATCCCAATTGGTGACACTTGCAATGAAAGATGTAAGCAGGTTGATGGCCAAATAAGCATACACAATAATTGAAAGCTGGAAGCGAAAAGCGAAGTAGTTTACCAATAAAAAAAGCATGAATAGACCTACATTTACACTGCGGAGGAGGAGGATACGGTCGAATTGCATCCTGGCTTGTAAAACGGATTGTGCATTATTAAAAGGTAAGTTTATCAGGGCTAATACCGGAAACCATTGAAAAAACAGAGAAAACCCGGAGTTTTTTACGGTATTGGTAAAAAAGAAGTTAATCACCAATACCACAGCAATAATTAATAGGGTTGAAACGAGATTAATCAGATAATTTGATCCGATGAGTTTTTTGGCTTCATTCTGTTTGGCTCCGGCTAAAAAGCGGACAATTGCCGTCCGTGTGATACCAAAACGTAACATGTCGATGAAATTTGCCGTTGTAATAAAAAGCACCCACTCACCAAACTGGTTTGTGCCAAGGCTCCTGACTAAAAGGAGAAATCCAAAAAAACCGAAAACAGCTATCAGGCCATTGTTTGCCAGAGAGAGGAAGTTTTTATTTTTGAATATTTTTGCCAGTACATTTGCCACCTTTTTAAGCTTCTTTCTTTATGGTTACTTTGAATTTACCAGGATAAGTAAGCATTGCTTTCAGCTTTTCAATAATACCAGGCTTTGTTTTTGGTATTTCCGTTAACAAATCTTCCAGATTATATAGTTCAACTTCATTAAGCACAACCATTGGTGTACCTTGTGATGCTTTCTTAAAAGATTCAATAGCATGTTCGTCGGCCTTGCCAAAACGACTGTTCCCTTTGATGATAAACAAATTTAAATCAACATCCGACAATAACTTGATTGGATAAGTATGGTAAATAATAGAAGGTATCTCTAAAAATATAAAATCATACGCAATGTTGGATTTTCGTAAAGCCCGGTTATCAATTAATTGCTGAAGGTTTTCAATATCGATAAAATTATTTTTAATCGTATAGGAGTAAGACTGGTTGAAGTCTTCATCTTCCTGTTCGGATGGGTCTGACAAATAATTTAAAAACAGCACCTTATCGCCCATTGCACGCATGCGGTTTATGATTTTTTGGGCAATGAGCGTTTTCCCTACACCATTTTGAGTACTCAAAACCAGTATCAGATAGGGTTTTTCAGGATTTTTATCTGATTTGGCAAGGTTCAGTTTAATATTCTGAATCATCATATCAGTAAGCCTGATACCGATTTGCGATAGCTCGTTGGCCTGATGTTTGGATGACAAATAGGGATATGCACCTGCCAATTGCATTTTGGTTTTTTCAATTACACGGGCAGGGTTTTTCACCGAAGTATCAAAATACTCCAACATCACAATAACCAATGCAATCAGGAGGAAGCCTGCAATTGCCGAGGCAATTACAATATATCTTGTTTTAGAAGGGTTGGGTGCAATAGGGAAAAAAGGAGGATCAACAATTTTTATGTTAGTTGACATTTCCAAATTTTGTTGTTTCATTTTAGCCACATTCAAACTATGCAGCATCTCAAGGTAAGTTTGCTCAGCTACTTTAATCTCACGTTCTATCCGGGTAAGCATGGCACCTAAAGGCGCCATTTTTTGATAAGTACGTATAAAATCGAGCTTACGTCTTGCCAGGACAATTAATGCAGCTTTAGCTTCGGTATAGTTGATAGTGTTCTTAAGCCATGAATCCAGGATGTTCTTTATGGGCACGCCTTGTGTCGAATGGCCATAAAGATAGAGTTGATCCACATAAAACTTTATCTCGTTTCGCAATTTCTTTTGCTTGGCACGAAGTTGGGTTAATTTAGTAGCTACCTGGCTGTTGTATGTTTCGGCCAACTGATTAACAATTATTTTTTCCGAAACATCAGCTAACTGTTTCTTCCGCTGGTTGATTTCATCACTTTTTAAGTAGATTGAATCGCGGGCAGTCATTTTTGTTTCCAGCTCCTGCAACGAGGCTGAAGCTCCTGAAAGTTTAATTTGCTGATCCTGATAGTATTTATCAAGATCTTCTTTTTGAGCAGCAATGTATTTACTTTGTTCGTAGTAATTAATAATATTGTTTCGTTTATTAAAACGTAACAGGCGGTCCTCAGCTTCTGAAAGCTTTTTATCGGACGAATCAACCTGGCGCTGAAAATATCTGACAACCCTGTCGGTTTCATTTATACGTAGAGCTTTATAATCGCTCATAAATACTTTTGAAATAATTTTCAGCGTTTGTTGACAAATTCCGGGATCATCTGAAGTATAAGTCAGCTTTACCAAATCGCTATTGCTAATACGGTAAATTTGAATTTTACTAATGGCACTGATACTGTAATGCCTACTCGCCACGTAATGTACCAAACCATATATCCAGTTTGTGTCGCTGGAGGCGTAGTAGCGTCTCAGGTTTCTTACTGTTTTTTCATAGTCCGATTTTTTTATTCCCGGAGGGACAATCGGGTCTTTAACAAATATATTTTGCGGACTAACAATTGACGATTCAGTTGAGATTTTGTTATTTGAAACACCTGTACCCTTATTTGATGTTTGCGTGGAATAATCAGGGGATACCTGTTTTAATGCGTAATTGTACAAATCATTTCCACCGGTTGTATTGTCCTCAATTTTAATGCGTTGTCCAGGTCTCAATTCTCTGTTATTCAAATTATTGAGTTCTCTTAATTTATTGATATTCACGCCATAGCGTTTAGCAATGGAAAAAAGTGTTTCACCGGGTTGTACCGTGTGATACTGAGCAGTAGTTACGCTTTGATTACCTTGTCTGATAGTAATATTTTGACCCGGGCTCACATTTCCGTTGCCCAGCTGGTTCAACTTTATCAACTCGCCCCTTGAAACGCCATAGCGACTGGCAATGGATGATAATGTTTCACCGGGTAATACGGTATGGGTCAGGCCGGCAGGAACTGTCTTTTGAGTGATTGAAGTTGTTTGTTTGGAAGCTCCGTAGTTATTAGAAACTGTTTTATTTATGTTAGATAATTCTCTTGCTGCAATGTTCTTTTTTTTGCTGATTTCTTTTTCCAGCGAATGGATTTCTTTTTCCAGTGAATGAATTTGTTCTTCTTTCTCACGTTGGATTCCCGATTTATTATTTTTAACCACAAGGTCCTTGATTCGCTTGGGTGTGTTTGCCATCAACAATTCATAATTTGCACGTGAAATATACTGTGGATTAGGTGCTTCAAGTGAAAGATCCTGAGCAAGCAGGCGGATGGCAGTTTCAACGATCGTTTGACGTGATTTCAACAGGTTTATCATGTTGTCAAACTGTGCACTTGTACTAAAAAAGTCGGTGGCACGCTGGTTTGTCGATTCAATTGAGTAGCCGGTAGTAATACCGGTATAGATAACAGCTTCCGACTGGTAAACTTTTTCCTGGTTACGTGTAAAATAATAGACAACCACAGCCAATAAGAAAGGTATCCCTAAAAGCAGAAGTATATTTCTTTTAAATAACCGTATGAAGTAAAATAAATCCATTCAAGTCGAATTAATTAACGCAAAATATTTATCAGATTAAATTTCATTCCTGTCGTAACTTCCAACAGTTGGTATTCTTTGTTAAATTCAGCAATAGCTTGTTGGAAATTAATGGCTCCACGGGTCTGAATTTCTTTCAGCCGGGTGTATTCAGCCGTGCTGATTTCAGAATTTAAATATTCATTCTGTGCCATCTGCATCTGCATCATAGTGAAATTCTGATAGTCATTGTAAATTCGTATATAATTTTGGTATTGAACCAGATTGTTATAATGCTCAATAACCTCTTTAACTAAGAATCGTTTATTTATTTCTTTTTGAGTCAGTGAAATCTCAATCCATTTTTTTTGTTTTTTAATTCTGTTTCTTCTGTCAAACAAGGTAGCCAGTGGAAACCGGATGTAAAAACCTACTGCGTAGTTATCACGAATGGACTCTGTACGGAAGTATTGGTTGCTTTGATCTTTTTCGTACCTGTCCCAAAAGTTCCATTTTCCAATATTCATATCCAAATTTAAACTGAAATGCTCGAGCCATGCTCTTTGTGCCGAAAGTTGCTCATAATAATAGTAATCGGCTTTAAGATCTTGATAACGCATATCGGGCGAGTTGAAAGCAGCTGAGTCAATCAAAACATTTAACGGAGGTAGCCGTTTGGTAATGTTATCAGTAAGCGGATTGAAAAATTTGGAACTATCCACAACCTGATTTTGCCCCAGTCCCTGAAAATACATCATTACCAACAGTATAATTATAATCCCTTTGGTTAAGTATGAATGATGCAATCTATTGTTTTGATCCCGTGTTTTCACATGTTCGACTTTTGATTTGAAAATTACTATTTTACTGCCGTTCATTATTTTAATAAAGAAATAGTTATTAAATGAGTTTTTAACAATTTATTAAACATTTTCTTTTTGAAATAAAGCTGGTATTGTTCTTAATATCAGCTTAATATCACCTAAAACAGAATGGTTCATGGCATATTGGTTGTCCAATGCCTTACGTTCTTCTTCTGACATATCGCCTCCTTTTCCTCTCAATTCTACCTGCCAAAGCCCGGTAATACCCGCCGGGGCCATAAAGCGGGCACTCCAATCATCGGAAGTAAGTTGCTCCGCTTCATAAAGTGGGAGCGGACGATTTCCAACTATCGACATGTCTCCTTTCAGCACATTAATAAGTTGTGGTAATTCGTCGATACTTGTGTTTCGTATGAATTTTCCCACTTTAGTAATTCGCGGGTCGTTTTCTATTTTTATAAAAGTAGATGTTTTTTTTCGTTTACTCAATTCATGGTACCAATATTCACAAATGATTTGCCCACCAATAAATAATTTAGGTGAGCAATATTCGCCTTCTGGTAATTTTGCACAACGAGGGCACTTCTCATCTAAAGTAATGTTTCCTTTTTTATCTTCGGTATTATTGTATTGATTAAGGTGTTCCAACTCTTTTAGTTTTGCGTCAGCGCCGGTATACATAGATCTGAATTTAAGAAAATCAAATATCCGGTAACCGGTACCCACTCGTTTTGATTTATAAATCACCGGCCCTTTAGATTCTAATTTAATAGCCAAAGCCACGATCAGCAAAACGGGTGATAACAAAAGCAAAGCGGTACCCGAAACCACAATATCGAATAATCTCTTTACCAGAGGGATTTTGTACATTTTTTCTTTGGCAGCCAACGATTCAGGTGTTTCTCTCAAATCATTCAGGTAATGTATGAGAAACTGGATGCGTGTTAATAAAACATTAAAGTCGAATGGATAAGAATACAGGTCGTTTACAAATAATTTCTTTTTAAAAAGCCTGGCTCTGTATTCTTTATCTTTTTCATATTGTATGATGACGACCGGAATCTTCCACATTCCCAACCTCTCTTTTATATGAACGGCCATTTCATCTCCCGGAATACCCGGCAGGTGTGCCTCGCTGAGGATGGCATCTATCTTATCAAAACGGCGTAAATAATCGATAGCTTTTAATCCGTTATCCTGATGGACAAGGTTTATTTGATTAGGATGTTTGTTGAGTATATCTAATACCTCAGGATTACTCCCAACATATAGTAATGATAGTTTTTTTGAAGTTGTTTCTTGCATGAATTTACTTGCTGGTACGGCTTATTAAATTGTCAATCCGGAGGGATAGTTCTTCCGGATTAAATGGTTTTACAATATAATCATCGGCACCCATTTTTAAAAATTTCACCCTTTCCTGGCTGCTTTCAATTCCGGAGAGCATGATTATGGGGATATCTTTGAAAAATCCGCTGGCTTTTAATTGCTTTAAGAATTCATATCCATCCAGGTTAGGCATCTGAATATCAGCTACAATTAGATGGGGCATATTTCCCTCTTCCAGATACTTTATTCCTTCCTGTCCGTCCACTTTAGTTACCACCTCATATTTTTTGCTCAGGTAATTTTCTAACAACATGCGTATGGAGAGTTCATCATCAATTACAAGTATTTTTTTCTTCATCCTGATTTTCTTTTAAAGTTCAAGTATAATCTGCAATTATAAGCAAATATAAAGAATAAAACTGATTTAGCAGACCTTTCTTTTGAAGTTATTTACATCAGGAAGTTAATAAATTCAAGAGGTGGTTTAATCATTTATTTTTTATTAATCGTATTTATTGGCTTGGCAAATTCATGGCGTGCAGGTTTTGTAACATCAGTGGAAATTTAGTCATATTAAAAGGCTTGTTGATAAAATCATCCATCCCTGCGGCCTTGCAATTCTCTTTGTCCTGTAATCGTGAATTTGCTGTCAGTGCAACAATTAACACTTTTGATTTATTTTGTTGCAAAGCTTCAATCTCACGAATTTTTCGAGTGGCTTCCAGCCCGTCCATTACCGGCATTTGAATGTCCATTAAGATCAAATCGAAAAATGAAGTTTGAAATTTTTCCACGGCCAATTTGCCATTATTGGCTACTTCAACTTCATATCCCAGGTTTTCCAGTATCACACGTGTCAACCGTTGGTTAACCAGGTTATCCTCGGCAAGCAAAATTCGGCTGATACCTGGCGATTCATTTTTAAAATCAGGAGTATTGCCCATGCGAACGGTAAAGCTGAAGCTTGAGCCGGCTCCTTTTTTGCTTTCCACACTCATTTTACCTCCCAGTAAATTACATAGCTTGTTGGATAAAACCAAACCAAATTGAGACTGTGTTAAAGTGGACAGATGGCTTTCTGAACGCATCATCTTGCGTATTTTTATTTTATCGGGTTCCTCAATCCCGATGCCCGTATCTTTTACAATAAACCGTATAGTCAAAAACTCAGCTTCATCTTCAATACATGCCGTGGAAACGTTAATTTGTCCTGACGGCGTGAACTTAATGGCATTGTCAAGTAAATGAATTAAAATTTGTTTCATTCGGGTGGCATCGCCGATGAGATATTGGGGTAGGGTTGGCGCAATGTCGAAAGAAAGACGAAGCCCATGAACCTGTGCCTTTTCAGAGAAAATTGCTTCTACTTCTTCCAGCTCTTGTTGAAGATTGAATTTCTGATGATTGATAGTGATTTGATTAAACAGTATGCCATAATAATCGAGTATATTATTCATCATGCTGAACAAATAATGACCTTTTCGGTCGATTATTTCCACCAGTTCATGGCTCTCGCTATCTAAATGCTTATTTTTTAATAAGGTGATGGAACTCAAAATACTATTGAGTGGCGTTTTTAAATCGTGGCTTAGCGTGGCCAAAAATTGTGAATTTATCTGGTTTTCCATAGTTGTGTCAGTTTTTAAAATGCCGGAGCCATTATTAATCTGATTAAGGGATTTTTTCCTTGCTTGTTTTAATTTGTCCGGCAGTAAATTTTTATTGTTTGATTGTGTCATGGTTCAAAAAGCT
This sequence comes from uncultured Bacteroidota bacterium, assembly GCA_913055825.1. Lineage (GTDB taxonomy): Bacteria > Bacteroidota > Bacteroidia > Bacteroidales > F082 > Sulfidibacterium. Next base: position 18,058 of record CAJXKB010000006.1, on the reverse strand, counting down.
ACACTTTGAATTGTAAAGCAAATGACTTTTCAAAAATTAAGCCATAAGTAGTAATATGTGAGAGAAACAGGCTGTTAAGCATAAATGGTTGACCGGTTATCTGTACTGTATTTTCCCGCTATGGGAAAGTATTCCATTAGCGACATACAAAAGGAAGGCTAATTATATTTTCCGGAGTCGATTTTGAATAAATGCCAGCGATCGTTGAATGCCAGTTCGTGCGATTTATATTTTTTGCCGGTTTTAGTTTCGGCTACAAATCGTATGCTTTGCAAAGGGAAACCAGTATCTGTAATAAACTTTTGGAGTGCTGTAAATTTGATAACCATTGCTTGCCGATTGCTTTGTATATAATGATGGTCGGTTTGGGTTTGAATGAGTGGATCCAATTTCAAGTATTTTATTTCGCGATGGGAATCAATTAACTCGATTCCAATGCTCGTACACAAATTATTCTTGTCACCTGAATTCAGACTGATAATTACATGGGTTAGTTTACCTTTTTCTTTTTCAACACTTACAATTAGGCTCAAATTAGAAAACCATTGTTCAGATAAAGGAAGTAATCGCTTTTTGTCTGTTCGGTAAAAATAAAGACTGATCAGTACAATTCCGAAACCAAATATAATTACATATGTCAGGGTTTCTTGCATAGGTTGCAAAGGTAAAAAAAGAGTTGTTTTAGCGATAAAAAATTGTTTTTACCACTAATTTAAAAGTTTTAAACTAAACTTTGCGACAACCTATACCATGAGGTAACAATCAAACAAATTACATTAAATTAAGAGGTAGAACCAAAAGTATGATCAAAAATTTACAGGGTATAGCTATAGCCTATATTTATGCTTATATATCCCAGATTTTGGGTAATCGTCATTTGATAAGGCTTTTCATCCCATCCTGTGCCTGTTATATCTTTGTAATGAATTTTGCTGATGAGATACTCTGCTGAAAAGAAAAGGCCATGTTTGGCAATGTTGAAATTGAATCGACTCCCCATTCCGTAAGCAAAAGAAAAGGCCTTACTCCTGGCACGAAAATAACTATAAGCAGGGTTGGGGCCGGGTGGAATAATGCTTTGCCGGCGTAACGTGTAGGCGGGCGAATAAACCCCGATAAAACCGGCAGAGCCATACACATCAACTGAAAATTTATTGGAAATAGGCAGAGTGAGATAGGGGCGCAGAAGTATACCTCCGGTTGACCATCCATTGGCCGGCTCGACACTGTTCCTGGCATCATTAAGAAGTTCGGCAAAATAATTTGCAAATTTTCGTTCGCTGAAACGGCTTTCGTAATAAAATGCCTGCAATCCAAGACCAAAATTATGCGTGAATTGGTAGTCGTAGCCAGCTGCTGCATGGACTCCATTAGAGGCAAAACCCGAGGCTTTGTCTTGGAAGTTGTTGTTTGCTAAATCCTTAAATGGCATTGCAAATCCACCTGTAAGCCGTATATGTTGACTCCCGTGCTGGCTAAACACCAACAGGCTAAATGACAATGAGAGTAATAATAAAAATGTCTTTTTCATGATTTTATTTGTCGATATGAAGTTTATTTTAAGTAATGAATCTCTTCAAAAGTAAACAAAATATATTACTCCAAATCGAGGCCCAATTGGTCGTTACAACGTAATCTTTCATCTTTTTCACGAATAAGGCTTTGGTTGTCGGTTAGCCATTGAATGACTGCGATCACTTTTTCCTCCTCAAAATCTTTAATTTGTGGAATAAGTTCGTACAGGTGCATGGGCTTATTAATGAGAATTTCTTTGATTTGTTTTTTTATGGTGTCAAATTCGCGTTCGTCTAAGTGTGTTTTGTTGATGGTTAAACAAACATCGCAGATGCCGCAACGTTTTGGTTGAATCTCTCCAAAGTAGCGTAGCAGCTGAATACTGCGGCATTCATGGGAATTGGTCAGGAATTGAATGAGTGCATCCAGTCGCCGCGCAGAAGCCTTTTTAATATCCTGATAGTTTTCGTGTGAAAAACCAATATGTTCTTTGGGTAAACGGACGGTATTGTAAAAAATCTGGGGCTGTGTGCGCAACGGAATATAGCTGATGATTTTAATTTGATTCAGATATTTCAATGCAGACAAAACCCTGTCGGGTTCAATTTCGGCACGCCGGGCGATTTGCTTTTCATCTACCGGAACATAATCGGAAAAGATGCCGCCATAAGAGCGCAGTATTTCTTTCAAAATTCTTTCAAATTTAGGATTTTCAACAATAAAGCGATACATATCTTCATTGTTGAGCCGGATCATCATTTTTGATGTGCGCCCGCTGGATTCATCAAAAGCGATAAACCCTTCTTTTTCCATGAGTTTAATGGCACTGTATGTGGTCAGTAATCCGAATCCATAGCGGTTTACAAAATCCATAATCTTAAAATTATATCCCATGTCTTTGCCGCTTCCTTCGGGGATATTAAAATAATTACCCAGGGCGTTGTAAATATTCCGGATGGTTTTAAGGTCGGGAAACGACTCTGTCAGTTGTTTTTTGGCATGGCCGATATCTTGTTTATTGAAAAGCAGGGAAGCTACGGCTTCTTTTCCGTCGCGGCCGGCACGTCCGGCTTCCTGGAAATATGATTCCAGGCAATCGGGGAGGTTATAGTGAATAACCTGACGCACGTCGGCTTTGTCGATACCCATTCCAAATGCATTGGTGGCCACAATTACCCTTATTTTTCCCATCGACCAGGCTTGCCGCCTTTGGCTTCGGCTTTTGTTGTCGAGTCCGGCATGATAAAAAGTGGCTGAAATTTTGTTTTTTAGTAAAATCTCGGCAATTTCCCTGGTTTTTTTCCGGTTACGGACATATACAATAGCCGAGCCTTTTTCGGAGGAGAGCAAATGGAGCAGTCGCCCACTTTTATCGGATTCTTCATAAATCCGGTAAGCCAGGTTCTTCCGTTCAAAGCTGGCCTTGATGACATTAGTTTTTTTAAAATGTAATTTATCCATAATGTCGTCAACAACTTGCGGAGTAGCAGTAGCTGTAAGGGCCAACACGGGGATATCTGGAAAAAACATCCTAATATCAGCTATCTTTAAATATGGAGGCCGAAAATTATATCCCCACTGCGAAATGCAATGGGCTTCGTCCACAGCTATAAGGTTCACGTTAATTTTAGCCAATGTATTTTGAAAACCGATGTTTAGCAATCGTTCGGGAGAAACGTAAAGAAACTTAAGCTGACCGTGAATGGCGTTTGAAAAAGCCGATTCAATTTCATCAGGATACAGGCCTGTATATAAGGCCTTAGCCGGGATGCCGAGTTTCTTCAGTCGCTCAACCTGATCTTTCATCAACGCAATCAATGGGGTAATAACAAGGCAGCACCCGGGCTTCATCAGCGAAGGTATCTGAAAAGTAAGTGACTTGCCACCCCCGGTAGGCAGGAGCGCAAAAGTATCTTTCCCCATCAGTATCGAGTCGATTATTTCTTCCTGCTGTGGCCTGAACCGGGTGTAACCCCAGTATTTTGTCAGTATTTTCCCCGCTTCTGCACTCAATGGATAAATTGCTAATTTTATGTTAGTAAATATTCGGTCAATAATTGATAAAGTTCTTTAAAATGAATGGGTTTTATCAGTAAACCATCAAAACCGGCAGCCGTTATTTTTTCTTTTTCCAGATAATTGTTAAAGGCTGATTGTGCGATAACGGGCAGGTCCTTATTCATTTTTTTAATGAGTTTGGTGGCGGCTATTCCATCCAGATCGGGCATTAGGATATCCATTAAAACCAAGTCGATATCCGGATTTTCGGAACAGGCTTTCACAGCTTCTATGCCACCTTTGGCCCAGATGAACAGTGCCCGCGTCGATTGCAGTGCGCCGCGTATAAAATGGAAGTTTTCTTCAATATTGTCTGCAATCAAAATGGTTTTATCTTTCAGTACGGAATCAAATATGTTTTTCAGGTCGAGTTGTGCCGAAACATTGCCTTCGATGGGAATCGTAAAATAAAAAGTACTTCCCATCCCCAATTCGGAATCTACCCATATTTTTCCGCCGAGAAGCCTGACCAGCGAATTGGTGATGGCCAACCCCAATCCTTTACCTTCTTTGTTTTTGACATAATCCTGATTGGATTGTCCGAAACGTTCAAAAATTAAACTGATATCTTTAGCCTCGATCCCGGAGCCTGTATCTTTTACAAAAAACTGAATTTTTTGGGGTGAAACTGCCCGGTAGCCAAATTCGATACTTCCTTCATCTGTAAATTTAATGGCATTGGTAAGCAGGTTGATAAATATCTGACGAAAGCGTAATTCATCTGAATACAGCATCAAGGGCATTTCTTCCAACGTCCGGGTTAGGATTAATTTCAACTGTGATTTACCCCGTTTTATTTTTTCCTGTTCAAACGCCATCAACAGCTCTTCAAGTACCCGGTTGACTTCAAAATCGGTTTTATTGATACGCAACTGCCCGGCTTCAATCTTTGAGATGTCGATAATATCTTCAATCAGCTGGAGCAGTGATTTTCCGGCAGTGCTGATCATTTCGGAATACATTTGCCGTTCATCATTGCTTGAATCTTCATCCAGCAACAAATCGGAGAAACCTATAATTGAGTTAAGGGGTGTACGGATTTCATGTGACATATTCGATAAAAATACCGATTTCATCCGGTCGGCATTTTCAGCTTTTTCACGGGCCTGAATCAGCTCTTTTTCATGTTTTCTCTTTTTGGTGATGTCGTAAATAACAGCCATTGTATCGGCATCTTCAAGCATGGCCATGTGTGTGAGCGAAATTTCGGTATAAATCAAATGACCGTTTTTTCGCTTGTGGGTCCATTCGATTTTTTGAGGTTTTTTTCGGGAAGCACGGATGAATAGTTTTAATTTATTTGTTGATAAGTTGCCGTCTGCCTGGTATTTAGGGGAAAATTTATATAGCGGTTCCCTGATCATTTTATCTTTGGTAAAACCCAGCATATCACATATTTCCTGATTTACATCGACAATGGTGTTGCCGTTTAAGAGAACAATACCGGCACTCAGGTTTTCAAAGATGGTTTTGTATTTGGTACTTAATGCAAGCTTGTCATTTAGCGTATGTTGCCTGCTTTTTTCCAACGCAATAAAACGGGCAAGGTTCTCGATTAAACTGATCTCGGCTTTACTAAAGTTTCTTTCCTGCGTATCGGCAAGTGCCAAAATGCCAATACTGTGTTTCCCGATTTTTACCGGGGTTCCAATGTATGAACGTATTCCGCTTTTAGCAAATGAAGTATGGTCTTGAAAAATTGTAGAGGTTTCAAAATCGGGAATAACCAAAAGTGAATCTTGCCCTTTATCTGCCATAAATTCACAAAAGCCATCTTGTTGTTGAAGTGTTTTTTTTAATGGAACATCAATTTTATCAGTAAAACTAAAAGCCTTTGATTTTTGGTTATCTAAACTATAGTAAAACGTAAGGGCTGCGTTAGTAACGTGATTTATTCCTTCCAGAATAGTTTGGATATTTTCTTCCGGATTGAGCGTCATCCGGGTTAAAATCTCTTTTGATATCTGCTCCATCAGCGAAGACTTCCTGAAATCCCTTTCTTTTTTGTCAGCCATCTTCATTCGGTTTAATTGTTGATAATTTTTAGTAAAGATAAAAAAATCTGAAAATTATGAACCGGGAACGCCAATATCTTTGGGATAGCACAAAAAGTATTTGGTGGTCGGTTTTGATAACATGTGAATGTCCAACTGGTCGGATACTTGCGTGATGTCTTTTACACTTCCGTTTTTAAACAAAATATTGATTTTATTTGTACCGGGTTGGTAGGTGTAATTAGAAGTTTGGTCGTGAAAAACAAAGTAAGGTAATTCTTCGTCTGTAAGTTGATAACATCGCCTGGCGGCTTCCTTAATAATTTCTTCCTTTTCCGGGTCAAAAGCCCGATTTTGCATTTCTATGCGAAATAAATGACGGTTGACCAGTGCTTTGCTAAGATGAGACAGAACACGGTCGGGGTGGTTCATCCATACCTTCATAGAGGTGTAAATATCGAAATCGTCTAACTGCGAAAATAATTCTAATACTTCCGGGCGGTTTGTGAAATCGTCGCCTGAAATATCATTTTCTAAAAAATATCTAAAGGCAGGAGTAGCAAATAGTTTTTCGCCCTGCAAAGCCAGCCACTTGGCACGCCTGAGCAAATTAATGGCCATATATTCGGCTACCAGTACGGTTTTATGCAAATAAACCTGCCAATACATGATACGACGTGCGGTGATAAATTTTTCCACCGAATAAATACCTTTGTATTCAATGGCCGGTGCGTCATCCGCAATTTGAATCATGTTAAGCAAACGTTCGTAATTGATGGTGCCTTCTGATACCCCGGTGAAAAAACTGTCGCGTTTCAAATAATCGAGGCGGTCCATGTCAAACTGCCCTGACACCAAGCGGTGAAGAAAATGCTTTGGATAATTGTCCTGAAAAATATTTAGTGCCATTTGTAGTTTGCCATTCATTTCCGTATTCAGCCTTTGCATGAACAAATGGGAGATTTCTTCGTGGTTTACATGGTTAACCAAGCTGTGTTCCAGTGCATGCGAATAAGGCCCATGCCCGATATCGTGCAGCAGCATGGCAATTTGGGCAGCCGTAGTTTCACGGGTGCTAATTTCATTATCTTTCATCTTTAATTCGGATAATGCCCTGCCCATCAGGTGCATGGCTCCAAGCGAATGGTGAAAGCGGGTGTGCAATGCGCCGGGATAAACCAGATGGGCCAGACCCAGTTGTTTGATGCGCCGGAGCCGTTGAAAATAAGGATGTTCAATAATATCAAATATCAAATCATTTGAAATGGAAATAAATCCGTAAACCGGGTCGTTAAAAATTTTACGTTTGTTAATTTTCAGGCTGCTCATAAATTTTGTTAAATTTGTTTTCTTAATTTTTTATGCTGAAGGAATTGCCGGATTTTTGCATAGAATTCAAAATAGGAACTATTATTATTTTCTTTATAACAATTTCAAAACTAATTAAAAAACAAAAGTACGTTTAATATTATTTTCAATTAACGAAATGGCAGAAACAATGAATAAAACAAAAATACTTTGGGCTGATGACGAAATCAGCATGTTAAAACCACATATTATCTATTTGCAGGAAAAGGGTTTTGAAGTGGTGGCTGTGAATAGTGGCGATGAAGTTATCGACCTCGTGGCCGAAGAAGCTTTCGATATTATTTTTCTTGATGAACAGATGCCGGGAATGAGCGGGATAGAGGTGCTAGAAAAATTGAAAGAAATACAACCTAACATTCCCGTAGTGATGATTACCAAAAGCGAGGAAGAATCAATTATGGAAGATGCCATTGGCTCTAATATTGCCGATTATCTGATTAAGCCGGTAAAACCCAGTCAGATACTCATTTCTTTGAAACGGAATCTGGAAAATAAAAAACTGGTGAGCGAAAAGTCTACTATGATTTACCAGCAACAATTTCGTGAAATTGGCATGCAGTTGCAAGATCGTTTGGGCCAGTCAGAATGGGTAGATGTTTACAAAAAGTTGGTGCGTTGGGAAATTGAACTGGAAAAATCAGATGATGAAGGTATCAGCGAAATACTTAATATGCAGAAAAACGAGGCCAACACTGGTTTTTGTAAATTCTATGAGAGAAATTACAAGCAATGGCTGTATGGTAAAGAGGATGATAAACCGGTGCTTTCACATACACTGTTGAAAGAGAAACTTTTTCCGCAACTCGACAAAGGCAAAAAACTTTTCCTTTTGGTTATTGATAACCTTAGATACGACCAGTGGAAAGTGATTGAGCCCATGATAGGCGAGTATTTCAGGGTTGAGGAAGACGGCTTGTATTACAGTATTTTACCCACCACAACACAATATGCCCGGAATGCTCTGTTTTCGGGAATTATGCCTTTGGAAATCAGAAAGCGATTTCCTCAGTATTGGGTTGATGAAAATGAGGAAGGAACTAAAAATCAATTTGAATCAGAGTTGTTGGGTGAACAGCTCAGGCGATACGGAAAACGGGTCAAATATTCATACAATAAAATTCTGAAACAGGAATCGGGCCGTAAATTATTTGAGAATATTTCTAACCTTATGCAATATGATTTAAACGTGATTGTGTATAATTTCGTGGACATGTTGTCACATGCACGTACCGAGATGGAAATTATCAAGGAATTGGCTGATGATGAGGCGGCATACCGGTCGCTGATGTCTTCATGGTTTGAACATTCTTCCCTTTTTGAAATTATTAAATATTTATCCACAAAAGATGTAAAACTGATGATTACCACCGACCATGGTTCCATACGCGTACACGATCCCATAAAAATTGTGGGTGACAGGAATGTGAACACCAACCTGCGGTATAAATATGGTAAAAGCCTGAATTATAATGCAAAAGAAGTGTTTGAAATAACCGATCCGGAAACATATTTTCTTCCTAAAGTCAATGTAAGTACCCGATGGGTTTTTGCCCGCGGTTACCACTTTTTTGCCTATCCAAACAATTATAATTACTATGCCCGCTATTATAGCAATACTTTTCAGCACGGTGGACTTTCGATGGAAGAAATCCTGATCCCTTTCATTACTTTAGAATCTAAAAAATAAATGAAGACGTTGAACGCCTTTGATTTAAGTGAATTACCGGCTATTGCCGGTCAAATTTTAAAAGAAACTGTCGGCGAGAAAATTTTTTGTTTGTTTGGTGAGATGGGTGCCGGCAAAACCACTTTGATTCAATCTTTCTGCAAAGTACTTGGAAGTGATGACATCGTTAACAGCCCGACTTTTTCCATTGTAAACGAATATGAGCGGGAAAATGGCAGTAGTATTTTTCATTTTGATTTTTACCGTGTAGAACGCTTAGAGGAAGTGTATGACATTGGTTTTGAGGAGTATATTGATAGTGGAAACTACTGTTTCATAGAATGGCCCGAGCAGGTTATGGAACTTTTGCCGGAATCTTACGTATATATTTCCATCGAAGTAACCAACAATGGCGAACGACTGATATCGTATAGTGTGCATCTTAGAAATTTGTAAATTTGGAAGAAATAATTTTTAGGTCCTAAGTACTCAAAAGATATGGCACAAAAACGGAAAACTTACCTCAACTTATCTGAAAAAAACACTTTATTACCACAGGAAGAAACACTTGAAATTAAGCAGGAGAAAAAAAAGTTCTCCATAGGCATTCCCATGGAATCGGATCCCAACGAAAGGCGGATTCCCCTGGTTCCAAATGCGGTTGGCCTGTTAGTAAATAACGGGCATCGTGTGATTCTGGAGCGAGGTGCTGGAAAGGCCGCACATTTTGAAGACCGCCTTTATGCCGAAGCCGGTGCTGATATAGTAGAAACTCCCAATGACGTATATCAAACGGACATTGTGATAAAAATAGCACCTCCTACTGAAAACGAGATACAGATGATGGGCAGAAACCGTATCTTATTCTCTTCTATTTCGTTACAAAGTCGCGATAAAACCTATTTTCATAATTTAATGGAGAAAAATGCCAATGCTATTGCTTTTGAATTGATCAAAGATAAAACCGGTGCTTTTCCTTTGTTGCGTTCCATGAGTGAGATTATTGGTAATGCGTCTATTATGATTGCTTCGGAATACCTGAGTAGCCCCGAATACGGAAAAGGGGTGATGCTGGGAGGTTTTGCCGGTATCCGGCCTTCCGATGTGGTAGTTATAGGTGCCGGTACTGTTGCCGAATACGCTGCCCGAACTGCCATTGGCATGGGCGCCCTGGTAAAAATATTTGATGATTCTATTTATAAATTGCGCTATATTCAAAAAATGTTAGGTGCGCGGGTTTTTACATCCATTTTACAACCTGTTTTGCTCCAAAAAGCACTCAGGGAAGCCGATGTGGTTATTGCTGCCAAGCATTCTCCAACCGGCCAGTCCAGCTGTCTTGTTTCGGCCGATATGGTCCGTCAGATGAAGACAGGAGCAGTAATTGTAGATGTGAGTATCGATCAGGGTGGGTGTTTTGAAACCTCAAAGCCTACTTCACACAAACATCCGGTTTATAAAGAATTTGGGGTAACTCATTATTGTGTTCCCAATATCGCTTCACGAGTCCCGCACACCGCCTCGTATTCGCTTAGTAATTTTTTGACAACACTCTTGTTGCATATGGGTGATGCCGGCAGTGTTGAACAACTTATCAATAAGGACAAAGCCTTTGGAAATGGTGTATATTTATTTAGTGGAATTTTAACCAATAAAAATATCGCCGATAAATTCGGGCTTCCTTTTCGTGACTTGGATTTGCTGATGGCTGCCTTACGATGAAGCACTTTAGGGGGCTTCTTATAATTTCTTTATGAAGTTGTTTAACGTTAACTTTCAAGATTGTTTACTACCACTTTCAAAAGTAGAGCAAATACGGTATCCTTTAACTTGTATTGTTATGTAAATGAAATACTTGACAATATTGATAAAAATAAAATAATTGGAGGCCCATTATTGCACAAACTTTGAACAACTCCTATTTCATCCCTATTTCATCTTTGATTTTTTGAGGATTGTACTGCTCACGTTCATTGGAATTGTCATACCATTTTGTGTAACTTCCATTTTTACTTCCTGATCGAGGTTGGTTTCAAGTGTCCAGCCGTTACGAATATCAACAATGGCTTCCCCGTTTTGTGTGCCACTAATGTTCATTTGCGCAGCGTTGTCATCATTACCCGTGATGGTGCCTTCCAAATCCAGGGTGGCCTTTTTGCCGGCAATTTTTTTAAGCGTATATTTCATATGAATCTTCATATTACTGCCTTTCATAGGTTTGATATTTGCTTCCCAACTGTCACCGGTTTTTATTTTATGGTCAGGAAAAATGATGAAATTGTTCCCTGAGCTTATGTTACTGCTTATTTTATTGTTTTCCCCCATGAGATTTTTTAAATCAAAATTTATAATGTTGCCCAGATCATCAATGGTAATGCCATAGGTTTTGTGTATTATTTTATTCAGGGCATCGCCAACTTGCTTTCCACGACCGCTTGCATAGGTTGTAGGGTCCGACGAGTCATAATAAAATTCCTGTCCGTTTACGGTTTGTTTCATCGTCATGGCATCAATGGAATTGGTTGTTTGGATTGAATTTGGTTTTACAGCTGTTATTTTTGTTGATAGGACGTTGGTAATTATTTGATTCAGTGTCATAACACGTCCCTGAACATGCATTTCAATATCCTGATTAATGTTGGATGTTGACATGAAAGTTTCTCCTTGATGCAGTTTGTATTTTAATGTGATTTTTTTTTGCGCTTGGGCCTGGTTCATCAATGCAGGCATTAAAAAAGCCATACTTAAAATTAAAGCAAGTTTTAAATGTTTCATAATTTTCTGATTGTTAAAATAATAAATGTTATAAATTAATTAAAAAGGTATTCCGTCACCGGCGTCTCCATCATCCATGTCATTCATCCGTGATGGAAGCGTCCGGAAACCGTTGCTTACATCGTCAGCCGAAAAATCCTGCGAAGGAGACCCCGGCTGCGTATAATCTTCAAATTTTGCGAAGCGGTCAATAAATTTCAGTTTTATTTCACCTACCGGTCCGTTTCTGTGTTTTGCAATGATAATCTCGGCAACGCCATCAGTGGGTGTGCCGTCTTCAAATTCGTGTAATTTATAATATTCGGCACGATAAATAAACAGTACCAGGTCAGCATCCTGTTCGATGGCACCTGATTCACGCAAGTCTGACAGAATTGGCTTTTTGGAACCACCCGGGCGACTTTCAACTGCACGGCTCAACTGCGAAAGGGCAAGTACCGGAATATTCAACTCTTTCGACAAGGCTTTGAGCGATCGTGAAATTGCACTGATTTCCTGTTCACGATTACCCCGTGTTTCGCCACCGCCAACGGTCATAAGTTGAAGATAATCAACAAAAACCATTTGAATGTCATGTTGTTGTTTTAAGCGGCGGCATTTAGCCCGCAGTTCAAATACCGAGAGGGCAGGGGTGTCATCGATAAATATTTTGGCATCCACAAGGTTGCTTATCTTGGAGTTTAATTGTTGCCATTCGTATTCGGCTAAATCGCCTTTTTTTAACTTACTGGCCGGCAATTCAGTTTCGCTCGAAATTAAACGGGTTACAAGCTGAACCGCCGACATCTCCAACGAAAATACGGCCACTGGTTTTTTAAACCGGACGGCGATATTGCGGGCCATCGACAAGGCGAAGGCAGTTTTTCCCATGGCCGGACGTGCAGCAAGGATAATCAAATCGCTATTTTGCCATCCGGTGGTAATCCGGTCTAAATCAACATATCCCGAGGGTACCCCACGCATGTGCGAATCCGAATCTTTAGCACTTTCAATATCTTCAATAGCCTGTTTTATAAGGGATGGCATATCTGCGAAATTCCTGCGCAAATTCGATTCGGACACATTGAACAATCCCTGTTCGGCACGGTCGAGCAGATCGAAAACATCTGTTGTGTCTTCAAAAGCATCTTTAATAATTCCCGATGATATTTTAATAAGTTCGCGCTGGATATGTTTTTGAAGAATAATCCGGGCATGGTATTCCACATTGGAGGCCGATGCAATTCGGCTTGTAAGCATGGTTATGTAATACGGGCCACCAACTATCTCAAGTTCGCCGCTACTTTTTAGTTCGTTGGTTACCGTGAGAATATCAACAGGTTCCGATTTTGAAAATAACCGAAGAATAGCAGAAAATATCTTTTGATGTGACTCTTTATAAAAGACTTCCGGTTTCAGAATGTCAATCACTGCCGAAACCGCATCCTGTTCCAGCATCATGGCACCCAGCACGGCTTCTTCCAGATCAACGGCCTGCGGCGGAATTTTTCCGTGTTCCAAATAATTGTCATTCAATGATCCCGCCCGTTTTAAAGATTTTGTTTTTTTGGCAGTGGTATCGGTTTTTTCCATAGGTCAAAAATAATAATTGATGGGTTTAATCCGGAGGTTGTTGATAACTTATTTCAGAACTTCGGAGTTTCTTGCGTGTTCTGCAAAAAGTCTGAAAATTTCCGGTTAAACCGATCTGATTGTCCCAAATAATATTCGGTTTGCTCCTTTAATCCTGCAAAATTTTCTTCTTTATTAAACAATGATTTTTGCCAGTTCATCGATAAAAGAGCCGGATTTAATTCGCGTACAGATTCGTTTAAAATAACTTTCGAAACCTGCTGTGCTGTATAGTCTCCCCGAAGCATGTAATGATAAATAGCCTGATTATCAAACAGCATTTTCATATCAATAAACCGGTCTTGTAACCGGGACAGTAGTTTTTCTTCATGAATCGACAAAAGAAAAGAAGTAATTTGTGCGAAGTCGTAACCTATTATTTTAGTGCAACATAAAAGTTGATTGCTCAGATAAGATTTAAATTGTTCAAATGGGTGGTCAGTCGGAAAAAAGAATTTGGTTTTTGAAAAAGAATCTATTCTGCCTGATGAGGCTGCAACGGGAATGGCCTGGTAAGGCGCTGTATTTTGAAGTATAGGTATGGCCGGATTAATAAAATAATAACTCAGAAAGATTGAATCGGTCGTGATAGATTGCAAAAAGGATTTAATTTGACCACGATTCAGGTAGATTTTTTTTTGTATAGCCGATTGGAGTTGTATTTGCTGAGCTTCGGTGCATAACGACATATTCTGTATTTCAGGCGAATCTTTTTTTAAGTAGTACTTTTCAAAGCGATCTTTTTCGTGAAATGCATCAAGATACAGAATGCTGTTGCCGGGTACATTTTTCCAACAATGGCCCTGAAAATCGCAAGGGTAGGGGTGTTTGCACTGGGGGCCGATGTTTATTTTTGGAGAATGTGGTAATTCCAGCGTTTCTTTCTCTTTTTTAATCTGTTGTCCAACCCAATCTTGCCTGTCTTTAACTTCTTCAGTTACATTGTGTTGGACAAAAAGTTGTTGAATGTCAGTCTCGCCTTCCAGTACATAATCCGGATTAATAGTCACCAGAAAAAAATCTTTGAGCCGGATACCCGAATGGGTTATTACGTAATATTGAAAGGCAGCATCCCGCAAATAAGTTTCGGTTACGCCAAGCGAGCTCTTTACTTCAAAAGCGACCCAACCACCTTGTTTTTTTACCAGTATATCCAGCAAAATCAATAGCTGATCGTACTGAAATGCAGCTTCATAGAGAATACGATAAGATTCGGTACGGAGAATTTCAGAGGTTTCGGCTACTTTCTTTCTGTATTGCGAAGGTGATTTGGGTTTTAAATTAATACCACCCGGAAACAATTGCTGCGCCAACACCCCAACATCGGTTCCCCTTTTAAATTTAGCACGTTGCACATCACTAAAACGGTCGCGTAAAAATGGACGTTTTTTATTTAAATACAGCGATTTAAGGCACTGTGCACCCCGGATGAAGGTGGATTTTGATAAAATGTGTTTTTCCATATACCTTATTAACTAATCACAATAAATTCCTCTTTAATCAATGGCAGCCCCTTATATCTGCGGAAAAGCTGGATGGTTGTAAGTACGTCTTTTTGGCAATACTTTGCAATACGCTCCAGATCGTGGTCTTGCCAAAATACCCTGGCTACCTCACTGCCGTCGATGTCATCTTTTGGTGTTGGGATATCAAAAATAGCAGCAAGCAATTCAAGAGAGGTATAATGTTTATAATCACCGAATTTCCATAATTCCATGGTATCGAGATGCCTGATTTCCCATGGTTTTTTACCGGCAATGTCAAGAATTGAGGGCAGCTCAATACTATTGATGAGCATGCGGCGTGCAATATACGGAAAGTCAAACTCTTTGCCGTTGTGGCCACACAGTAGTGATTCGGGATGGTTATAATGTTGGCGTAATAATCCGGCAAATTCATTGAGCAGAATGGCTTCATCGTCACCATAAAATGATTTCAGCCTCACTTCATTGCCGTTCATAAAACCACATGAGATACACACAATTTTTCCAAATTCGGCATATATGCCTGCTTGTCCATATACTTCAGCAGGAGTTAGGTCGTCATTAGCCCGTATGCGGACTGATTTTTTTATCCATAATTTTTGAAATTTTTCGGGAACGGCATCAAAGTCCGGATAAGCCGGAACAGTTTCAATGTCCAGAAACAGAATATTTTCAAGAGGTATTTTGTTTAACATACTGAAGCGTTTTTTCTTTGAGCAAAGTACGAATAATTTCTATTAAATAAACCTAATTCGACATAAGATTTACTTTTGCCGAATGAATATATCAAAAGTTGTTTTAACGCAAGATGGTTCCCATACGCTTTTTAATAAACAATCCGGTGAGCACTACCATTCTATCTTCGGTGCCATTCAGGAGTCGAAGCATATTTTTATTGATGCCGGCCTGGAAGTCATTGACAAAGAAGTGAAGACTATTCATATTCTGGAAATTGGTTTGGGTACTGGCCTGAATACCTTATTAAGTATGCAATGGGCTGAAGCTAACGGGCGACGGATTGATTATACCGGTTTGGAGGCATTTCCACCGGAAATTATTCAATTGAAATCGTTGAACTATCCCCATTTATTGAAAATGGACAAAGTTTTGCCCCCACGATTTTATTCTACAGAATCAAAACAAAAATTGTCACCTTCTTTCCACTTTAAGTGGATTCATCAAAAGTTTGAAGGGTTTTATCCGGAAGGAAATTATTATCACCTTATTTATTTTGATGCTTTTTCGCCGGAAGTCCAGCCTGAAATGTGGACTGAGGAAGGCTTTTTGAAACTTTATAAGTCGTTGAAAACCGGCGGAATACTAACGACTTACTCCTGCAAAGGCATGGTAAAAAGAGCATTAAAGGCAGCTGGTTTTCAAATTGAAAAATTGCCCGGCCCTCCGGGGAAAAGAGAGTTCTTGAGGGCAAGGGTTCCCGTCAAATAAGCATGAAGTTCAACATCCGGGAACACCCGAAAAAGTCCATGTTCAGTGAATTTCAAATCCTGTGTATCCCTGTAATGGAATCTGCTGCTTCTCTACTTTACTGACTCTGGCCCACGAAGGACCCATTTCGCACCAAAGGACGAATGCTTCCAAATTATCGGAATTTCCCTCGGCTTCAATATAAACACTACCATCCGGGCGGTTTTTAACAAAACCTTTAAGGTGAAGTTCTTCTGCTTTTTTTTGTGCGTAATAGCGAAATCCTACGCCTTGTACGCGCCCGTAAATTTGCAAGATAACCGCTTCATTCTCCATGTTTTCATCGTTTTATCAACAAAAATAGAAAGCTTTTTGGAATGTAAAGGTTTAATAAATGAATAAAATTTTCCTCAACAGAAATTTGTATTTAAGAAAAAAATTCTATATTTTTACAAATTATACCATAAAACCAGAATTCGAAATCAATGAAATGAATTTTTTAACCAATTAAATTAAATGAAAATGAAGAAAAAATTACTTTATTACAAATTTTCTGTAGTCATGATGCTGTTGTTCATGGGATTATATTCTTATGCCCAAAGCAATCTCATCATTTCTAAAGTGACCGATCCAAAAGATACTTATCAAGGTCGGTTTGT
Source organism: uncultured Bacteroidota bacterium (assembly GCA_913055825.1). Lineage (GTDB taxonomy): Bacteria > Bacteroidota > Bacteroidia > Bacteroidales > F082 > Sulfidibacterium. The sequence goes on along the minus strand of CAJXKB010000006.1, from coordinate 1,503 downwards.
TCAACTTTTTAATCCAACCAGCAGTGATATTGATCTCTCTGCCGGAAGTTGGTACCTTGTAAAACAATCGAATGGTGGTAGTTTTTCTGACATTGAGTTAACTGGTACTATTCAGGCCGGATCAGTATTTGTGATTGCCGGTTACAGCGATTTCAGCACGCTTTATGGTTTTGATGCTGATATGACTAGTGGTCAAATTAACGGAAATGGTGATGATGGCTATTTTTTATACCAAGGTGGAGGACATGGAAGTGGAACTTTAATTGATGCTTATGGTGTTGTTGATGAAGATGGATCTGGAAAACCTTGGGAATACACAGATGGCCTTGCCGAAAGAAATCGAAATATATCGGCGCCCAATGCTACATGGACCGCTTCGGAATGGATAATTACCAGACCGGCCAATGTTGCCGATATGGATCCTGCAAACCATGTTTTTGGCACTGACACGGAAGCTCCAAGCTGGACTACCGGTTATCCGAAGGCTGTTCGCGTGGAAGATACACGGGGTACTTTTCTGGTGAATCTTGATGAGCCGGGTAAAGTTTATTTTATTATTGTTCCTGCCGGTGCCGATGCGCCCACAGCTGCACAGGTAAAAGCCGGCGCTGATTATGGCAGTGTGACACTGCTTGACCATGATACCATTGAGGTAAAACAAGCCAACACCACCGCTGCTTTCAATTTTACCGGTGCGCAACCCAACACTTCCGCAGATATCTGGTTTGTGGCGGAAGACAATGCAGGAAACCTACAAAGCGCTCCCGAGAAAATTAGTGTTACAACTACCGCAGCCCGTTCTTTATCTTTTGACAATCCCAAAGCTAACGATACATTTTCCTTGGGTGATACCGTAAAATTGAAATGGACTTCGGTAAATATCGATAGTCTTTTTATAGGTGTTTACCCTGCATCACAGGGAATAGGTGCAGTATTTTTCGTTTCTGATGGCGCTATTGCTGCTGCTGCCGGGGCTTATGATTTGGTTATTCCCCATACTGCCGAAACAGGAGACTTAGGCATGGTTTTGTATGATGCCTACGATACTACTTTTAAGAAACAAGTTGCTCCTCTTACAGTAACAGACAACCGCTCACTCCATTTCACCAAACCTCAGGATAATGATACAGTTTATGTAGGGGATAGCCTAACGTTTAAATGGACTTCGAGTAATATCGACAGTGTTTTGATTGGTGGTTATATCAGTGGAGATAATGGCCCTGATGGAGGCTATTTTATGCTGACAGGTGATCTGGATCATTTTGATACAGCTACTTTCCGCCCCATAGCTGCGGCTTCCGGAGTTTGGAAAATTTACCTTGATCCAAACAATATGGGAGGCAGTATTAAGTTAGATTCTGTTTTTATTTGGGATGCTGCCGATATGCATTTTAAAGATTATGCTTCTCCTGTTTATATTCTGGATACCATGCCCATGAGAATTACCCATTCAATGCCATCGTTTGGCATGACTGACTTTATTCCTACTGCACCCATTGGTTG
>CAJXKB010000005.1 GCA_913055825.1 uncultured Bacteroidota bacterium | reverse complement strand
ATTGCAGGGAAGAAGTAGATTGGCCCTCCCGGGGCGGAGTTGCAGACTACACCCAGGGTTGGGTGTGGAAGTTTGAAGTTTGGAATTTGAAGTTTGGAGTTCGGAGTTGAAAATCCCTCATAAATAAACCTGTCATTTCGAAGGAGGAACGACTGAGAAATCTCCTGAGGGGATTTCTCCCTGCGGTCGAAATGACAAGGTGTGGCTGAGGGGAGTGGCCTTGTAACTAACTTTAGGCACTCAAAACTCTAGGCATTCCAAACTTTAGGTACTTATTTTATCTTTCAGCTCCATGAGGCTGTCCACCACGCGGGGTGTAACTTCAAGAAGCCGTTCTTTCGATTGATGTCCGGCGGCCACAAGCCAATGAGAAATTCCTAACGTCCTTGCTACTTTCCAATCGTGAAGGGTGTCGCCAATTAATACCGCCTCAGTTTTGTTAATTTTCATGTTACCGAAAAGCGTGCGGGCCATCTCTGTTTTTCCACCGGCATAAATGTTGTCAATTCCAGAAACCGACTCAAAATATTTCAGGATATGCCGGTCTTCCAGTGTCTTCATCAGGCTTTGGTGTTCCATTGCTGAAAGGATTACCTGCCGGACTCCGTGTTGGCCAAAATATTCCAATATTTCGGTTGCGCAAGGAAAAAGCTGTGTTTCCGGCAAAAACCGGTGATAAAGATCCATAAATTCACGAGCGGGGATTTCAAAGGTCTCTTTTTTAAAATTGAACCCCACCTGTTCATAATAATCCTTCACCGGAAAAGAAAACACATCGCGGTAACGCTTGCGGTCCATCATGGGTAAATGCCTTTTCCGGAGAAGCTGGTTCATGCTGTTTACACACATGTCCACATCATTAAGCAGTGTTCCGTTCCAGTCCCAAAAAATCGTCATGGTTGCGTGCGTTAAAAAAACAGGGGATGAAAAATAATGCCGTCTTTCCGGTTATATTCCAAAGCCGGGGCTGGTATCTTAACGAAACTCAGCGCCTTAAAAATCCATCGTACTACCCGCGAGTGAGTGGGGATTTGGGTCCAGTCCACATCGACGGAAAAATAGTATTGCGCAGTGCGGTCGAAAACAGGCAGTGCATGTCCGTTGTAGGTTGGAGGGTTAAAAGTTCCACCTAACATTCCTTTTGCCCCGTAGCCGACCGATACGCATAGCCACTTAGGGAACCTGTTGTCGCGTTTGATGAATGAGGCAATATTTATGGAAAGCCAGTTGGTTTCACCGTTATAATCCTTAATTATGCGCTGCCAGTAGTTCTCTCCGAGTAAATCGGGCCGGTATTGGGCATATTTTGTAGGGTGGTAAGAGAATTTTGGCCTGATACGTTGTTCGTGCCACAGGGCTTGTTGTGTGAGGAAAAGCCCGGCCCCCAACGTATTAGCAAGTAAATCACTTGGTGAGGCCCCCCATTCCTGTGAAAAACCGTCGAATACCTCAACACTTGTCATATAAAGCAGTCCCCAGGTGCCGCCCAGCCAAATGGCCTTTTTCTCGCTCACACCGGCATGGCGCAGCGACCAATAACCATAATTTCCCACTTGATATGTGGTGGTAAAATGACCCATTTTATCTTTAAGCATCCATTCGCTGGCATCATCGGCCCAATGAAAACCGGTGCCTTTATACCCTTTGTACCAGGCAAAATACAATACTGTCATCGAGGCTACATAAAATCCTCCGGCGCTAATCAGTGCTGTACGCAGTCGCTTGGGGTTCAGTGTGTCAGGATAAGATTCGGTGGTTTGGGCCTGAAGGCTTATCACAAACAAAATTAATATGATGGGAAGAGTTTTCTTCACTTTTTAATCTAAGAAGGGTTTCAATAAGGCTTTTATCTGTTCGGTCTTTTTATTCAATAAACTTTGTGATTTGGCTTCTGCTAAAAAGCGTAGATATGGCTCGGTGTTGGATGGCCTGATGTTGAACCACCAATCTTCAAATTCGAGCCGATATCCATCAAAATCGAAATAAGCCGTGGGTTGCTCCGTCTTATTAAAAAAGTTAACAACCGCCTCCATGGCTTCCTGTTTTTTGCTGATAACAAAATTGATTTCCCCTGTATTGGCGTAAGCCGAAATATTGTGAATGGTTTGTGAAACCGTTTGGCCTTTTTCTTTGAGGCTTTTGACGATATTGAGCATGATGAGTGATGCCAGCAAGCCACTATCCGAATAATAAAAATCCCTGAAATAGTAATGTCCGGCCAGTTCACCTCCGTAAATTCCGTCAAGTTCGCGCAATTTGGTGGCGCCGTAAGCCCGTCCTACTCTCCAGATAGCAGTTTCGGCATTGAATTTCTCCAGGTATTCACCTACAGCTTTGGAAGTACGAATGTCGTGGACAACAGTTTCTTTTTTATGCTTTCCTTCAAGAAAATAGTGGGCAAATAGTGCAATGATCAGATCAGGTGAAATAAAGTCTCCTTTTTCATCGATAAACATCACACGGTCGGCATCACCATCAAAAATAATTCCCAGATCACATTGGTTTTTCTTTACGGCTTCCTTGATTTGATCTTGGTTTACAGGGTCTAACGGGTTGGGTTCATGTCCGGGAAAGTTGCCGTCGGCATCGCCGTTTAAGGCTATAAAATCGTGGCCAAACAAATCGTTGGCAAAGAGCGATGCCATGCCGTTTGAAAAATCAATGGCCAGTTTCAAATTGGAATAGTCCTGTTTGTAGCCGTTTAAAAATGACAGATAATCTGGTTTCATATCCAATTTGCGGATGTTACCCTTGGTTTTTTTTGTTACTGTGGTGTCCGATTCCACCAGTTTCTCCAATTGGTTCAAACCGGTATCAAATCCTACGGGAAGTACATTTTTAGCCGATATTTTCAAACCGTTGTGGTTTTTGGGATTATGTGAGGCGGTAATCATCACCGAAGCATCAAAATTGTATTTTCCGGTTCCCCAGTAAACCATCGGTGTGGTAGTAAGTCCGGCATCAGCTACATTTACGCCTGCATCAGTAATACCGTCGGCCAACGCATCAAACATTTCATCCGAGGATATGCGGATGTCGCGACCAACTAAAATTTCCCCGGCAGGTAAAACCCGGGGTAAGAAATATCCAATGCGATAAACAATTTCAGGGGTCAGGTCTTTTCCGTAAACACCTCTGATATCATAAGCTTTAAATGCTTTCATAAAGTATAATTAATGAAGTTTAATTCTATGTAAACAATATCTAACCTGTATTTTTATCATGGCCAAAGAAAAAACAAATTTAAAAAGAAAAAGTCCGCGACAAAATTAAAACGGTGAAAAGAACCTTTTATAATCGCTCGATTAAAACTACGGCATGGGCGGCTATGCCTGCGCCTGTGCCTGTAAAACCAAGACCTTCGGTGGTAGTAGCTTTTACAGAAACGGCATCAATTTCCAATTGCAGGTCATCGGCAATGTTTTCCCGCATTTGAGCGAAATAAGGTTGAATTTTTGGTTTTTGTATGACAAGTGTGGCATCAATGTTCCCAATGTAGTAACCGGCCCCGGAGAGTTTGCGAGAAACCGACCGCAAAAGTTTACGACTGTCCACATTTTTGTATTCGGGATTGGTATCAGGAAAGTGGTTGCCAATATCGCCGAGGGCTGCAGCGCCCAACAATGCATCACAGATGGCATGAATAAGTACGTCGGCATCCGAATGTCCCACTAAGCCATGGGTATGTGGAATTGCTACTCCCCCTAAAATTAAGGGATGGCCTTCTGTTAGCGGATGAACATCGTAACCATGACCAATTCGGGAAGCTTGCATAATATTAATTAAAATTAGTATTTACGGCCTATTACCAAAATTAAACAGTAAAGAAAAACGCAGGGTTTTTTCCAGTGGATTTTGTTGCGAAACCGTAGGAATCAGATAGGAAAAGTCCAACCCAAAAACATGGTAGCGAAGGCCCACACCTACTGTTACGTACTGACGATCGCCTTTATGGGGATTTTCATAGAAATACCCTGCCCTAAGGGCAAAAATATCGTTGTACCAATACTCTATACCTGCCGAGAAATTAAATTCCTGCAATTCTTCCTTGAATCCGTCCGGGGCATCGTACCACGATTGTACCAGGCCTTTGACAACAGCCACATTGGGGTCTTTTCCTTTTTCAATTTTATAGGAACCATCGGGATTTACAATGGGATTTCCCAACGAATCGGTTGCATAAATGGGTGGTGTAGGTACCAGTAATTTGTTAATGTCGATATTAAATGAAATCTTGTTGTATGAATCCAAATCAAGGGTCAACCGGGGGCCAAACCGGAAATTGGTAGGGAGAAAATCTGTCTCGATATTTGATTTGTTATAGGAAATCTTTTTTCCGATATTTGAAATATTCAAACCCAAGGCAAGCTGTCCGTCCATATTTGATAAGGTAATGTCTTTTTGCCAGTATAGCGAAACATCAACGGCTACCGACACCCCGGCAGTGGATTCAACGCCTTGTGTAACAAAACCTGCAGTAAGGTTTGAATAGATAAAACGTCCGGTAACTGCCAATGATAGATTTTGGGATAGCTTACGGGCATAGGCTGCATCAAAGGCAAATTCGTTGGGTTTATAAGTTCCAAGCGGAAACCCCTGATCGTCTGTAAACTGAATATCGCCCAGCGAAAAATAACGCAAAGTAGTTGCAATTGCCGATTGATCGTCGAGTCGGTGAAAATAAGATACATAAGCCAGGTTGATGTCGTTCACAAGATTCCTTAACCAGGGCGTGTATGAAATGGAAAAACCACTCGGATTTTCGATAAAGGCATATTTGGCAGCATTCCAATGCATTGAATTGATATCCGGAGAGGTTGCCACGCCACCGTCACCAAGCCCCCCGGCCCGGCCGTCGGGGCCAATCATCAAAAATGGTACCGCTGTGGTAATAACCCTGTTTCCACTGTTTTGTCCGCTTAAGTTGTTGTATGATTGTGCCCCTGCAACAAAAGATAAAAAAAGGAAGCCGGAGAGGATAAGAATTCTTGTTTTCATATAATTTTAAATTAATACTTGCTGCAAATCTAACGAATAAAATTTTGTATTAGTATCTGCTGTTTTTAATATTTTTATCTATTGTGTTAATATTTAATCTGTAAAGTATTTTGTTTTAGCGGTTTACAACTATTTTCCCATGAAGGCTTTTTGTTCGTCCCTGTTCATCAGAAACCAAAATTTGATAAATATATATGCCGTTGCTTACCTGCCTGCCACCATCACCTGCACCGTTCCAGTGGATTTGCGGAGAAAGAAAGCCATCGGGGATAACCGTTTTTTGGAATCTTTTGATGAGTTGCCCGTTGAGGGTGTAAATATTAATCAATATATTTAAAGTTTTGCCGGCCTGGTTATGTTCAAAAACAAAATCAGTTGTGTTTTTCATGGGGTTGGGAAATGCCCTGGCATTTTGTATAACCAGTGTGGTTGCCGGTTTCACTTCAAACAAAATATCGGCTGAAGATGAATTATTATAAACGTCCCAGACTTTCAGCCTCAGCTTATGTTCGCCTTCCGGCAAATTGTGTAGTGGAAAGTGAATGCTCCCTCGCGAAAAATTGCCTTCATCAGCCTGATAGTAAGCATTCAGGTTAAAACTTTGATGGGGGTCATCATCCAAGGTGGCGATAATGTCGTGCCCGATGCCGTTACCGGTGGTGTTGATACCGCTTTGGTCGCTGATTTTGGCAAAAAGGACCGGGTCGGCATGTGTAATTTCACCGCTTCGAAATGTGCTGTCGTTCAGATATAATTTTATGTCGGGGCCCTGTGTATCGGGTGCGGCATTTTGGTCGTAACCGCCTACTACAATGTCTTTGCTGATTCCGTGGCCATCAGTTTTATCGTTATTGAAGTAATAACTGATTCTTCCCGGCCCGTATTGGTAAGCGATATCTTTGGGTACTACAAATGAAAAATTGAACAATCCGTTTTTAATCGTTGTTTTTCCTTTAAATATAATGTTGTTCCACTCATAAAAAGTGGTAACGCGGCTTCCCGGATCAGTACCGAGCGTTGAAATGGCCGACTCTTTATCATAGATAACCGGATATAGGGTTCCGTTGTAATTGCTGAGGATTTGTCCGTCGTCAGTAACTATTTGCCCGTTTATGTGAACATGCGACAATGCTTTAAGGGTATCGGGTTCTTCTGTGTTAACTGCCTTTGCATTGATGCTTGTGGTTTGTGCTTTGTAATCGGGATAGGCCAATTTTAAAGCCGGATCACCAATAAGTACAAATTTTTTGTCGTTGTCGCCACCCAATACTTTTGAGCGGCGTATCACGTCGCCGAAACACGGAAATTGACCCCCTGGTTTTTCAAAAAGATTTTGATTGTAGATGGCCATGTTCAGTGCCAGGTTAGAGCTCGCGTACGTTGCCCGGGTAGTGGTAAACAGGGCAATAGCTCCTCCATTCTCATTTGTAAAAGTCAACTCACCGGCCGATGTACGTGTAGGATCGTCATAACGTGTAAATTCGCAGGTGGCTGTAATAAATACGGCGAGTCTGTTATAGTTCGTCCAGGAGTTAATATCGGAAATCTGCATAAAACGCTCGTGGCCTAAGCCAATTTCACCCCCGTGGCCGGAATAATTAAAAATCAGCGTTCCTTTGTCGATTTGATCATCTATGGCGTTGTTAAGTGCGGGGGCTCGTTGGCCGCTGGGCGTCGAAACCTGCGGAAATGCATCAAGGTAGAGTTTGTTTATGCCATAGGCAGGGTAATGGTCCGAAACAAATTTTGTGAGTGTTTCGGCGTCGTTTAAGTGGTGATTGTTGTCGTCATCATCAGCTAAAAATGTCAACGTGTTGCGCCATGGGCCCATGTTAGCAGTCGAAGGTGTAGCATAACGGATACATTTATCAACTGCGTTTTTTGCTTCCGTCTCGTTATCCACCGGAAAACGGCCAATGCCGATATCTACTTTATCGCTGGATGAATTGCCTTCACCATCATCAAGGTAACCGAAATAATCATCTGAAGCTATGGAAGATATGGTGTTAAGCGAAGCAATAGATTCCCAACATGGAACAAAATTGGTATTGCCGGGCAAGTGGTTTTTGTAATCGTAAGAAGCATCGCCGAAAAGTAACAGGTATTTGATTTCCTTTCCTTCATCACTTTGATCGTAAATGTGTTTAACAAAATCGCGAATGGCTGTTATGTCGTGGGTTCCGGACGAAAATTCGTTGTAAATTTTCTGTGGTGTGGTAACAAAAACCACCATTCCGTCATGGCTGCTGTGAAATTCAGCCAAACGTTGTGCCTGCTGCATGAAATCAGGATAGGTAACAATAAGGTAATCAATATTTTTTACGCTGTGTAAATCCTGATTCTCAATAGGCCCATCCATATTGGGGCTCAGGTATGCTTTGTTGTTAAAAGCAAGAAAAGTTTTGGCGGGCAAGACGGTTGTTTTAAAATCTTGTCCTGAACTTGTCTGTGTTGCCGCCATTTTAACCGGATGCAGGGGGTTTGTGATATCCCAGATATTTATGTTTCCCGGACTTTTTAAATGATAAAGGGCAATTTGTCCCGATGAAAATAGTTTCCTGATTATCATTTGGTTTCCCGTAAAAATTAATTGACGTTTTGCATTGACATCGATATAATCGAGGTAGCCCACCGAATTGTTGCTGCTACGTTGAAAAGTAATTTTCAGGGTAATTTTATCAGCTTCGGGGTTAAACCCGAACGCGGCAGATCCCCCTTTTCCCACATCATATCCGCTATTGCCGGTAATGGGCATGTTAATCTTTTTCAGAAGTCTGTTATTAGTAAAGATTGAAAAACTGTTGGTAGAAAAGGCTTTAGAAGCAAAAGCCACTTTTACATAAGCTTTTGACGAAGGAATAATATTTGGAAAATCAAAGTCGAAATTCCGGCTTGTGTTAAAATCAAAAGTTTCGCCATACCACGTACGACCTGTGCCCCCGAGATTGTGTTCATCCTTTTCGTGAAAAGCTACATCGGTAAAATCGTTCACTTCTACATCAGCATTAGCGGTGGGAACAGTTTGCTCTTGTATACGTAATCCGGGATGATCCATCATACTGATAAAATAATAAGCAGAATCGTCGTAATAATTATTTTGATGGACAAAATGACCTGCATTATCCGGTTTCCAAACCACCGGTCCCTGACCGTAAAATAAAATATAATCGCCAGCATCGAAACTATTATCACCGCCATCTACCACTTCAATGGCATTTTCGGTCAGTCCTGCCGGACGAGGTGCATTGTTTTTCTCAGGTAAAATGCCGCCTCCGTTACCAAAAAGGCCAATATTATTCGGGTTACCATCCACAGGAAAGCCTATGCTCTTTAGCTGGTCATAAGTTATTTGGTAAAGTCCGCTCTTTGGAATACTAATCTTAAACCATTTACCTTTAGCTAATACCGAATTAGAGTTTGTTACGTGCCACAGGTTTTTTTCGTTGGTTTTTTTTTCAACAATGTTTATTATTAGTTGAAAGGACAAAAGTTTTTCATACGCCTTTTTTGAAGGATTCCATCTGATGGGGAGTAGGTCGATTCCGGCATAAGGTTGCTTGCGCGCTACCGAAAGGCTTGCTTTCACCTTAAAAATAGTGTCAGAAAAAGAAATACTTTTTAAAAGCTTTTGTTCTTCCGTGGAAACGATCACTGTTTTTATGCTGTCAAGCGAAACAGAAAGTACGGCATTTGAAGTGTGAATGGGATACAACTGCGAGAAATGGGGGAGGCCCGCTAACCGCTTGTAATAGGCATTTTCAAAGGATATTCGCCGAATAGTGTCACCTTGTACGGTTGAAAACCGTTGAATACCCTGCCAGTTGATATGTCCGGTAAAATGATACCCGATACCAAATCCCAACATGGGAAAAATAAACAGACTAATTATAAATGTTAGCTTTTTAATCGACATGCAGTAATTTTCGTGGCAAATATAAACTTAAAATTTACCTTTCAATATTAAACGGCTTAACCTGCTTTTTATTTTTCAAAAAATGTTAAGAGACTTCTATATTTAAATGAAACTATTTGTCCGAATCTTTTATATTTGCAGCTGACTGAAAAGGTATCCTTTACAAAGTGCTCAAAATCGACTCGAAAACGTTAGAACAATATTGTTTAAAGAGAATTACGGTTTGGGTGAAATTAGGGGATTACAGGGCAATAAATGGACCTTATTTTAGTTATTAAACAAGAAAAAAACAAAATAGCAATAAATATGCTAAAGCTCAATAAGTTATTTTTAGTCCTCTTTCTCGTAGGAAGTTTATCAGTAATAAGTACTTCCTGTAGTAAAAAAACAGGGAAAGAGGTATCGCGGACCACCGGGTGGGCATACAATGATGAGAAAAATGGTGATTTTAAAGTGGCTCCTGCCAAAGAACAGGCTACCGGCCCCGGTTTGGTTTTTATTGAAGGTGGGACTTTTACCATGGGAGCAACTCAGGAAACGCCATTTTACGAATGGGACAACCAACCTCATCGTGTTACAGTCAATAGTTTTTATATTGACGAAACGGAAGTAACCAACCTTGATTATCAGGAATATATTTTCTGGCTAAAAAGAGTGTATGGCGAAGATTATCCTGCTGTAGTCCGTAAAGCATTGCCCGACACAAATGTGTGGCGTGACAAACTGGCCTATAACGAGCCTATGGTAGAAACTTATTTCCGTCATCCTGCCTATCATAATTATCCGGTTGTAGGTGTTAGCTGGTTGCAGGCCAACGATTATGCTGCCTGGCGTACAGACAGGGTGAATGAGATGTTGCTTATCAAAGCAGGGGTTCTGGATTATGATCCCAACCAAAAAGATGATAACAATTTTAATACAGAGGCTTATTTGGCAGGGCAATACCAGGGGAAAGTCAGAGGAAGAAGGAAAGGTTTACATTTTAAAAGAAAAAAAGTAAAAACTGCGGATACAAGTGTCATGCGTAGGATATCTTCTGAAGATGGGATCCTCCTTCCGCGATACAGGCTCCCCACTGAAGCAGAATGGGAATATGCAGCATTGGGCCTTGTTGGTAATACGGTAAATAACCGTGTTGTAGAACGTAAAATTTATCCCTGGAATGGGCAGGGTGTCCGGTCGGGCGATAAAAAATCGTACGGAAAATATATGGCCAATTTTAAAATTGGTGAGGGAGATTATATGGGCGTTGCCGGTCATTTGAATGATGGCGCCAGTATTCCTGCTTCGGTACGTTCTTATCCGCCAAACGATTATGGGCTTTACGACATGGCCGGTAATGTGAGCGAATGGGTGCTGGATGTGTATCGTCCGCTTTCGCCCGAAGAAGTCAGTGATTTTGATCCTTTTAGGGGAAATGTGTTCACCAATATTAAACGTGATGCCGATGGCCGTATTGCACAAAAGGACAGTCTCGGAAGGATTCCACGTGTGCCAATTAATTCGGCGGATGTGGCACAGCGTAATAATTACCGCAAAGCCAATAATATTAATTATAAGGATGGTGATTTCCAATCTACAATTGCTTCTGACTGGAACAATGCTTCCAAATCGGATTTGAAAAACACCACCAATAAAATGTACGAATATGGTGTAACGACACTTATCAGCGATAAGTCGAGGGTGATAAAAGGAGGTTCGTGGAAAGACGGCCCTTACTATTTGAGTCCTGGTGTCCGCCGTTTTATGGACGAAGATAAGGCCTCGGCTACTGTAGGTTTCAGATGTGCTATGACGCGTGTTGGCAGTGTTGTTTCAAGCAAGAACAGGAAAAATAAATAAATCGGAAAATGTTTTATAATTTTAAGGGCTGTTTTCAGGTTGCAAAACAGCCCCTTTTTATTGTCTATGAAAAAAACAGAACAACTGTATAAGCTTTTTTTACAATATCCAAATATCAGTACGGATACGCGTAAAGAATTGAACAACAGTATTTTCTTTGCCTTGTCGGGCGAAAATTTCAATGGAAATAAATTTGCATTAGAAGCTTTGAACAAAGGCGCTGTTATCGCCGTGGTTGACGATAGATCTTATTTGGTTGCCGGCGATAACCGATACTTTTTTGTGGAGGATTGTTTAATAGCTTTACAGGATTTGGCTCTTTTTCATCGCCGGCATTTCTCCATTCCGGTGATTGCCATTACCGGAACCAATGGCAAAACCACTACAAAAGAAGCAATTGCCAGGGTGTTGGCTTCTGAAAAAAAAATTGTTGCAACAGAAGGTAATTTTAACAATCACATTGGCGTGCCCATTAATTTGTTACATATTAACAGGGAAACAGAGGTTGCTGTTATCGAAATGGGGGCTAATCATCCCGGCGAGATTGGTTCTCTATGCAAAATAGTCGAGCCTACGCACGGGCTTATAACAAATATTGGTAAAGCACACCTGGAAGGTTTTGGCAGTATGCAGGGTGTAATTGAAACAAAAAAAGAGCTGTACAATTTTGTTAAAAAAAATGGCGGTACTTTGTTTGTTAATAAGGAGGATCAACTGCTGATGAGTTTGTCGAAAGGAATTCATCGGTTTACCTATGGAAAAACCGATGCTGATTTTAATGTGCAGTTATTGAGTGCTCAGCCGTCCCTTCAACTACAATGGCAGGAAAATAATAAGAAATATACTGTTGAAAGTCAGCTGTATGGAAGCTATAACTTTTATAATTTGGCTGCGGCGATTGCCATAGGGCGATTTTTTGGAATACTTGTAGGCCATGTTGTTCATGCCCTTTCGGGATGGGAAACGCGGAATAACCGTTCACAACAGTTGGAAACCGGTCATAATCATATAATTTTAGATGCCTACAATGCCAATCCTGATAGCATGTTACTGGCAATTACCGATTTTGCCGAACATGCTTTTGCGAAGCCGGTATTGATTTTGGGCGATATGTTTGAATTAGGCGAAGCTGCGGCCAAAGAACATGAGTTTATACTTACACTATTGGATAAATATAAATTTCAGGATGTTATGTTGGTGGGCAAAGAATTTGTGAAGACAACCGTAGGAGGAAGCCGTAAAACCTTTGTTAGTACAGATGAAGCAGCTAAATATCTTCAAAAATACCCCATCCGGAACAGCCAAATTCTTATCAAAGGATCAAGGGGAATGCAATTGGAACAACTTGTTCAATATCTTTAATGGTGGAAAATAAATTCGTTTTGTAGCCAATAAGTAAATATACCGGCAAAATAACCCAGCAAAGCCAACCATGCAATTTTTTTCATGTACCAGATAAAATCTATTTTTTCGAGAGCCATGGCAACTACGCCTGCAGCAGAACCAATAATCAGGATACTTCCACCTGTTCCCGCTGTAAAAGCCAACAATTCCCAAAAGGCCCCATTTTGAATAAAATGATGCATAAAGGCAGGTTCTGCGGATGCAGCAACCATGGCATGCGTCATAATGGGATACATCCCCATGGCAGCAGCGGTTAAAGGAACATTATCCACGATGGAAGAAAGCAGTCCGATTATTCCGTCAATGCCGTAAATATTGTGCATATTCTTGTCTAAGTAAGAAGCCATAATCTGTAAATGCCCAGCTGACTCCAGGGCAGCAACAGCAGAAAGAATTCCAAGGTAAAACAAAATTGTGGGTATATCTACCTTCTTTAAAACGCCCACAACAGTGAAACGCCGTCGATCTTCTTCCGATGCTTTTTTATGGAGTATCTCAGTAGTGATCCACAAAACACTCAAGCTGAGCAGCATGCCCATGTACGGTGGGAGATCGGTAAGTTCTTTAAAAACAGGGACAAATATTAGTCCACCTATTCCCATAGCCAACATCAACATGCGTTCGTTAGGTTTTGTTCGCGATCCGTTGTCGGAGACATGCGGTTTTTCTACTTCACCTTTAATGTAAAGTGAAATTGCTGCAAGCGGAATAATTAAACTTATAATACTGGGCAAAAATACCATGCCCATAATGTCTATTGCAGTGACTTGTCCACCTATCCACAGCATAATGGTAGTAACATCACCAATGGGGGTAAAAGCTCCTCCGGCATTGGCGGCAATTACAATTACACTGGCAAAGAACCAACGCGTTTTTTTATCATCGATCAGTTTTCTAAGGAGGGCAATCATTACAATAGTTGTGGTCATATTATCCAAAACACCGGAAAGGAAAAAGGTAATGGTTCCCAATATCCAAAGAAGTTTTACTTTTTTAGTGGTTTTAATCCGGTCGGTAATTACGCGAAAGCCTTCATGTTGATCAACGGTCTCAACGATAGTCATTGCTCCAAGCAGAAAGAATAATATTTGAGACAAGTCTCCAAGGTGGGCAACAACTTCATGGCTGGTAACAAAATATTTCATTTGCCCGAGCAGGCCGATATTTGGATATTTGTTTTTGAAATCAGCCAATTCGGAACTTTTTAAAAAGTTATTCCATGAAGGGCTAAATCCAAGGTTCAAAACACTTGGCAAACCATAAATATAAACCACCCAAATAACTACACCTAAAAACAAAGCGGAAGCTGCTTTATCAACTTTAATAGGACCTTCCAAGGCAATTGCCAGATAGCCTAAGATAAATACAATTAACATTAAAATCAGAGTAAACATTACAAATTTTTTAATTAAGAAATCTTGTTAATTATTAACTGCAAATTTAGACATTGATTTATGATAAACCTTTTATAAATCTTAAAATAACCTTAAATTCAGGAATTTATACGCCCTCTAAATTAAATAATCTCTATTGTGATAATCAATTGATTAACACGCAGGCACAAAAAAGCCTGCTGATATTTTAATCAACAGGCTTTAAATTATTGAATATGTTGACCGGTTACATGTGGAATAAAACGATGTCTTGTAACCAATAAATCAAAATTCCCCCGAAATAGCCAATCAAAGCTAACCAGCTAATTTTTTTCATATACCAGATAAAATCGATTTTTTCGAGGCCCATGGCGGCTACACCGGCAGCCGAACCAATAATCAGGATACTTCCACCGGTTCCGGCAGCATAAGCCAACAGTTCCCAGAAAGCACCATCCTGAACAAAATGATGTAGATACGTAGGCTCAGCTGAAGCAGCCACAAGTGCATGGGTCATGATGGGATACATCCCCATAGCCCCTGCTGTAAGCGGAACGTTGTCAACGATGGATGACAAGAGACCAATGGCAGCATTAATACCATAAATATCATGTACATTTTTATCCAGGTAATTGGATAATAAATGAAGGTGTCCGGCAACTTCAAGGGCAGCTACAGCCGATAAAATACCCAGGAAGAAAAAGATGGTAGGAACGTCCACTTTTTTAAGGACTCCCACAATGGCCAGTTTGCGTTTATCCTCAAACGATTTATTGCGGTGTAAAATTTCAGTAGTCACCCAGAGAACCCCTAAACCAAACAACATCCCCATGTAAGGTGGAAGATGGGTTGTTGTTTTGAAAATAGGAACAAAGAGTAGCGCACCAATACCCATAATAAGCATCAGTTTGCGTTCGCCTAAAGTGGTAAATTCTCTAGCATCTTCTGCACTCAGTTTTGGTTTTTCCACATGACCTTTCATGTAGATAGATACCACGAGGAGAGGGAAAAGCATGTTGAACAAACTAGGAACAAATACCATGGCAATGATGTTGCCGGCGGTAACTTGTTTCCCAATCCACAGCATAATGGTAGTTACATCACCTATTGGCGACCAGGCTCCACCCGCGTTTGCGGCAATCACAATCATACTGGCAAAAAACCAGCGCGATTTTTTGTCGTCAATCAGTTTGCGCAGCAAGGCAACCATTACAATTGTAGTGGTTAAATTGTCAAGCAGTGCAGACATGAAGAAGGTGAGGAAACTTAATATCCATAAAAGTTTTACCTTGTTGGTGGTGGTAATTTTGTCGGTAATAATTTTAAATCCCTGATGCTGGTCGATAGTCTCAACAATGGTCATCGCACCCAAAAGGAAGAATAATATTTCAGAGATTTCTCCCAGATGTTCCACTATCTGGTTGTCAACAACAAAATATCTCATTTGTTCAATCAGACTGGCATCGGGATGCCTTGTTGTAAACGTTGCCAACAGTGAACTATTTTTGAATTCTTCCCAGGAGCTACTAAATCCTAAATTGAGAATCCCTGAAACATCCAAAATAAATACTGCCCAAATCAAAACGCTCAGCAGTAGCGCTGAGGCAGCTTTATCCACTTTAATAGGATGCTCAAGGGCAATAGCAGTATATCCGAGTATGAATACCACCATCATTAATGTAAAACTAAACATATCTTTTGAGGTTTGTTAAAAATTAGCGACAAAAATAAGGAAAGATTCGAGGTGAAAATATGCATTGCTTCTAAATATATATCAGTTTCAAAATTTATAGGGTGTCTAAATAAACTAACTCAGGTTAACAATTTGTATCTTGGTTACGATAATAATTTCTCATTTTTTAAGTTATTCAACAGTACATTGTTTAAAAGAATCAGCCAAATTATAATGGGGGAGTTTATCTTACGTCTAATTTTGATATTTAAAATATATATTTTATGACAACAGCCATCATTCTTCAATTGCACGAAAGTGCCCATGTAATGGGTACGTTGGCAAATAAAGGGGAAATAAGCCTCCCGATTATCGACCTTGTTATTAAAGGAGGCTGGATTATGGCCATCCTCGGCTTACTTTCAATCATTGCAGTTTATGTGTTTCTGGAACGGTATTTTGTGATTACAAAGGCATCGCACGAAGATAAAACCTTTATGGATAATATCCGGAATTTTATTTTAGATGGTAAATTAGATTCGGCCAAAGCCCTGTGCCAAACCAATAATACGCCAATCGGACATATGATTGATAAGGGACTGTCGCGTTTGGGGAAACCGCTTAATGATATTAATGCTGCTATCGAAAATGTGGGAAAACTTGAAATTTCCCGGCTGGAAAAGAATGTAGCCGGACTGGCAACTATTGCCGGTGCTGCACCAATGCTTGGTTTCCTGGGAACTGTGATTGGAATGATCCGGGCTTTTTATGATATGTCGATGGCGGGAAATAACATCAATATCGGATTACTTTCCGGCGGTATATACCAGGCTATGATTACTACGGTAGGCGGTTTAATTGTAGGAATTACTGCTTATATCTTTTACAATATATTAGTGGCAAGGATTCAAAAAGTGGTTTATATTCTCGAAATCAGGACTTCTGAATTTATGGACTTATTGCATCAGCCGGCTAAATAATAATTTAAAATCATGGCTATAGAAACCAGAAATAAAATCGATACCAACTTCAGCACGGCTTCCATGTCAGATTTGGTGTTTTTGCTGCTTATTTTCTTTATGCTTACTTCCACATTAGTTGCTCCAAATGCCATTAAATTATTGTTGCCAAGCAGCCATAGCAAAACTATGGCCCGCCAGACACTGACGGTTTACATTAACGCTTCCCGGCATTTTTATATTGAAGAAAAACCGGTTTCACAGGCCGGCTTTAAACAATCGCTTTACAGCAAAATTAAATCACAAAAGGAAGCCACCATCGTTTTACGGGCCGATAAATCAGTTCCGGTGCAGGATATCGTTACGGTAATCGATGCCGTAAATCAGATAAATGACGAATACCACAGTAGATACAAAATAATATTAGCCACAAAGCCAAATTCCTGAAAACGGTAAAAAAACAACCTATGCAAGTGGACAATAATAGATTGAAGGCGATCGTCGGGACAATTCTGTTTCATGCTTTGTTACTAATTGCTTTCATGTTTCTTGCATTGCGAACGCCATTGCCATTACCTGGTGAGCAGGGGGTTGAAGTGAATTTAGGTTATGCCGACCGGGGAAAGGGTGCTGTGGCTACCCAAAAACCTCAGCCGAAGCAAGTTCAACCTAAGAAAAAGCGAATTGAGAAAATTGAAAAACATCTATCGCCTTCCATCTCCAAACCGGTATCTGATAAGGCGAAAGAACTAACACAGAAAACCGAAAAAGCACCTTCGTTGGAGAAGAAAAAGAAAGAACCGGCAAAACATAAGCCCAAAAAAGTTGTGCGAAAGAAAGTAAACACAGTACCTGTAGTGAATAAAACAGAACCCAAACCTAAGGCTGTTGAGAAAAAACCTTTTAAGAAGGTAGTCGCCCGGAAAAAGAAAGAAGTTGTTCCCCAAAAACCAGTCGTGAATAAGCGTGCCCTTTTTAAAGTCCCGGTTTCACATAACACGCAGGGGCAAGGTATAACTAAAGGATTGGGCGATCAGGGTCAGTTAAAAGGTTCTAAGAAAAGTAATTCATATTCAGGCAAAGGCGGCGAAGGACGTGGTATTTCATACAGTTTGGGCGACAGGGGTGCACGCTTTCTTGATAAACCGTCATCGGGTTTTACCGAGCAGGGGACGGTTGTGGTGAAGATCTGGGTAAACCCAAGGGGAAATGTTATTAAAGCACAGATTTCTGCCAAAGGGACTACTGTTGTGGATGAAAGCTTGCGTAGAATGGCTGTGCGGGCCGCCAGAAATTCAAGTTTTAGCAATGATCCGGCAGCCCCTGCCCAACAAATAGGAACCATTACCTATAACTTTATATTAAAAAAGTAAGAAATTATGGGTTTCGTAACAATGTATCAATGACGATTGTAGACGACATGTTTGTTTAAAAACCTTTTGTTTGACAAAAAAAGTAATAGTATCGGTAATTAATGATCTCGTTACAGACCAGCGGGTGCGAAAAGTTTGTGCTTCACTACATTCCATGGGATTTGATATCTTTTTGGTGGGTAGGCAGACGAAACGCAGTCCGGCTATGGATGAACGACCTTATGCAGTAAAACGGATGCATCTGATTTTTGAAAAAGGCCCTCTGTTTTATGCTGAATTTCAATTCCGATTATTTCTATTTTTACTTTTCCGGAAACATGTCTCATTATTGGTTTCCAACGATCTTGATACGTTGTTGCCTAATTTCTTGATAAGCCGCTTGAAGCAGATACCTTTGGTTTATGATAGCCATGAATATTTTACGGGTGTTCCCGAATTGGAACATCATCGTGTGAAACAGTGGATGTGGAAGCAAGTGGAAGCATTTATTTTTCCAAAATTGAAAGATGTTTTTACTGTAAATGATTCCATTGCCGGTTTATTTGAAAAGCAATATGGTATCCGCCCTACGGTAATCCGGAATGTGCCCCCCGTTTGGAAACCGGATAAAAAGCCATCGCGTGAAAAGTTGGGCCTTCCCGAAGACAAAAAAATCCTGATATTACAAGGATCGGGTATAAATATTCAGCGAGGGGCCGAAGAAACGGTCGAGGCGATGCAATGGGTTGAGGGAGCCATTTTGCTTATTGTTGGCAGTGGTGATGTTCTATCTTTTTTGAAGGAAACAGTTCAAAAATTGCATCTTGAAAAAAAAGTCGTTTTTATCCCACGTCAACCTTATGACAGATTGATGCAATATACTGCCGTGGCCGATTTAGGGCTTTCGCTGGATAAAGCTTTGAGTTTAAACTATCGCTTTAGCCTGCCCAATAAACTTTTTGACTATCTTTCTGCCGGTGTGCCTGTTTTGGCTACGCCCCTGGTTGAAATTAAAAAGGTGATTGAGAAATACGATGTGGGCGATTTTATTCCAAATCATCACCCAAAAGAGATTGCCGCTAAGATAAATGAGATATTTTTGCATGAAGATTGGCTCATCCTATGGAAAAAAAATACACGAAAAGCGGCTGCAGAATTAAACTGGGAAAAAGAGTCAATAATATTAACTCAAGTGTATAATAAGTATGTCTGATAAACATCTGCATATTATCTCATTTAACGTTCCATATCCGGCCAATTATGGCGGTGTAATTGACGTTTTTTATAAGGCAAAGGCATTGGCCGGAGCCGGTGTAAAAGTTCATTTGCACTGTTTTGAATATGATCGCAAACGGGCCCCCGAACTTGAGCAGCTGTTTCATTCGGTGGATTATTATAAAAGAAATATTTCAAAAAAATATTTGTTCAAGCGATATCCTTACATTATCGAAACCCGAAATTCTGCCCGGTTGGTTGAAAACCTGCTTAAAGATGATTATCCCATTTTAATGGAGGGAATTCATACCAGTATGTTATTGTTGGAAAAAAGGTTGAAAAACAGGAAACGTCTCGTGCGTACCCACAATATTGAGCATGATTATTACACCAACTTATCACGCGCTGAGACTGATCCTTTTAAAAAATATTATTTCTATACGGAGGCCGGAAAATTAAAAAAATTTGAAAAAGTATTGGCAAGTGCAGATCATTTGGTTGCCATTTCACAAAAAGATTTTCAGCATTTTTCTAAAAGATTCAAAAATGTAAGTTATATCCCTGCTTTTCATCCACATAAAAAGGTGGAAAGCCTGACTGGTCAAGGTAGTTATGTATTGTATCATGGAAACCTGTCGGTACCCGAAAATTCAGACGTTGTACGGTTTTTGTTGACTGAAGTCTTTAACGATCTCAATATTCCGGTAATTATTGCCGGGCTGAATCCCTCCCGGACTTTACAAAATATGGCTGGTGAACTCTCAAATGTAAAACTGGTTGCCAACCCGAATGATGAAAATCTAAAGAACTTGATTAAACAAGCGCATGTAAATATTTCTATAACCGGTCAGGCAACCGGCATGAAACTAAAACTTTTAAATGCACTTTACAATGGCCGGTTTTGTGTGGTTAACGATAAAATGTTGAGTGGAAATGGTTTAGATGTACTTTGCGAGGTGGCTAATGATGTTCGCAGTATCAAGAAACAGATTGTCAGGCTGATGCAACGCGAATTTACATTGGAAATGAAAGACAGCCGTGAGGCAACCTTAACGAAATTATACAATAACGGTAATAATGTGGCACGTTTAATTGAGCTGATCTTCTGAGTCGGTAATAGTACCTTCTTCACATTTCAGTATTCTTCCCGGAAATTTATTAATCAGACTGTAATTATGAGTGGCCATCACTACAGCACGACCGCTGCTGCAGATATTTTTTAAAATATGCATAATTTCATTGGAAGTTTCCGGATCGAGGTTACCGGTGGGCTCGTCGGCTAAAACCAGATCCGGTTTATTTAGCAAAGCACGTGCAATAGCTACCCTTTGCTGCTCTCCCCCGGAAAGCTGATGGGGCATGGCATTAAATTTACTTATCAAATTTACATCCGAAAGAACTTCAAGGCTGCGGGAAACAATTTCACTTTTGTTTTTCCATCCGGTTGCCTTTAAAACAAATTTAAGGTTTTCACTGATGGTACGGTCTTCGAATAATTGGTAATCTTGAAAAACAATACCGATTTTTCGCCTTAAAAAGGGTACCTGTTTTGTTTTAATGTTTCTTATATCATAACCACATACTTCTACCTGCTGGCCTTCTGCCGGTAAGTCGCCGTAAATGGTTTGTAACAGACTTGATTTTCCACTTCCGGTTTTGCCAATTAAATAGACAAACTCTCCGGTATGGATATCAACATTTACATGAGCCAAAACCATTTTGTTTTTTTGGAATACCGAGGCATCATGTATTGATATAACGGAAGTATCTTCCATAGGTGTGTATTTGTTCTCAACAAAGATAGAAAATCTTTTAACGTAATTCATAACCTAAGGTCGTCATAAACTTTGTTCACAGCTTCAGGTAATTATATTATAGATGACACAAATTTTATCAAAAGTAGGCCAAAAGTTTGCTAAATGAAGGAAAATGCTAAATTTGTAATCAAATTATTACAATCATGACTGACGAAGCGGTATTTGTATTAGATGAATCAGAAGAGCGGATGCAGCACAGCATACAGCATTTGGAAAAAGAATTTCTTAAAATAAGGGTGGGTAAAGCCTCCCCTTCGATGTTGTATGGGGTATTGGTAGAATATTATGGCACTCAAACCCCCATTGAACGCACAGCAAACATTAATACGCCCGATGCGCATAGTATTGTGGTTCAGCCTTTTGATAAAAGCACTATACACGATATTGAGAAGGCGATAATGAATGCCAATCTGGGTTTTAACCCGATGAACGAAGGTGAGATTATTCGTATAAATGTGCCGCCACTTACCGAAGAAAGGCGAATTGAATTGGTTAAAAAGGCTAAACAGGTTAGCGAAGAAGCTAAAATTTCGATCAGGAATATTCGGCGTTCCGCCAATGATGATGCAAAAAAGTTGGAGAAAGAAGGTCTTCCTGAAGATGAGGCCAAGCGATTATCAGATGAAATTCAGAAATTAACCGATAAATACGTTGAGAAGATTGATAAGCTGCTTGAAGTAAAAGAAAGAGATATTATGACACTTTAAATTTGGTGTGGCCGGAAAACGGGAAGCAGTAGGAAGCTATTGATTTAACTTTTTCCTGTTCTTCGTTTTTACCTTTTTACTGAGCCGGTAAGCGGTTTTAATGATGTTAGTAGTGGTCATAAAAGCTTTTATGCCTTGCTTAATCAGGTTTTTGGTAATATTTACCATGTTGAAACTTTCACTGAGTTTATTAAACTGCTGTTGAAGGTGTGTTTCCTGCTTGCGGTTTTGCTTACGCAGATATTCAATGTATTTATCCATTGAGGAGGCATCGCTTGCAAACGGGACTCCTTTGAAAAACTCTCTTTCTTCGGTGCTGGATAGCTTTTTAGCTAAAATTTTTCTCAATGTTGAAAAAATCAGAGGCTCGCGAAAGGCAAAGATAATGAGAGCGATAAAAAGATAAGCTACACTGACAATCAAGAAACCTGATGTCCGGGTACCCCCGTTTTCGGCATACCAGTTTACGAAAGCGAAGGACAGAAACATGGTAATGAATACAAATACCCCGAATAGCATCATAAACAGAATAAACTGGGCTGAAAATTCGCCCGCTTTCTTTCTGAAAAGAACCTTGTTATATTCCATCTGACCATCAATGTATTTTTTTATTTCATCGAGGGCTTCTTTCATAGGTGTTTTAAATTCGTTGTCTTTCATCTAACCTGGAATTTCGGGATATTTAAATTTGACAATTAGCCCGGCATCATTGAACGGTTGTTGTTCAATGATGCCGGATTTGTAAGGCGGTCATTAAGCTTTTTTGGCTGTTGATTTAACGTCTTCAATAACTTTTGAGCCGGTTTTTTTAACGTCCTCAATTACCTCGGTACCGGTTTTTTTAACATCTTCCAGTACCTTGCTTACATTTTCTTTTAGGTCGTCAAACTGATCCAAGAGGTCGTCTGAAATCTCTTTGGTTTTTTCTGATAATTTTTTTCTGGTTTCTTCGCCCGGCTCCGGGGCTAAAAGTAAACCGGTAATTGCTCCGATAGCAGCACCAACTACTAAACCGGAGAAAAATGCAAATCCTGAATTTCCGTTACTCATTTTTTTTAGTTTTTATGTGATTAACAAATTAGA
This sequence comes from uncultured Bacteroidota bacterium, assembly GCA_913055825.1. Taxonomy (GTDB): domain Bacteria; phylum Bacteroidota; class Bacteroidia; order Bacteroidales; family F082; genus Sulfidibacterium. The sequence goes on along the minus strand of CAJXKB010000005.1, from coordinate 43,903 downwards.
TTACTAATAAACTGATATTACATTAATAATACCCTCCAAAATTAATAAAAATACCAAACCATTTAATGCAAAACCAGTCGTATAATTTTTTTTGATATCCTATTATGTTTTAATCGCAAAAATCGTGCCTATGTGTTTTTATAAAGAAATGAAAAAAATATTCGCAAAAGTGTTCGGAATTGTTGAAATTTGCAGCATGATGAGTTTACAACATCCCCCCATAAGCTTACGTTCTCCGGAGCCGGCAGATGTGGATTTTCTGTTTCAACTGGAAAACGACCATCGCCTTTGGCATGTTACTCAAACGTTGGTGCCGTTTTCGCGTTTTGATTTGGAAAGTTATATACTTTCGACTGATAAAAACAATCCGTTTGTAGCCAAACAAGTGCGTTTGATGATAGAATTTGAGGAGAATGGAAATGCTGAAACCATTGGCGCTATAGACTTGTTTGATTTGGATGCCTTAAATCGTCGGGCTGGCATAGGTATTGTTATTGCTGAAGAAAAACGGGGTAGGGGGTTCGCCGGGATTGCCTTGTCGCTTTGTACCGGATATGCTTTTGATGATTTGAATTTACACCAATTGTTTTGTAATGTGGAGCATGACAATCTTCAAAGTCTTGAATTATTCATAAATCAGGGCTTCGATAAAATTGGATTAAAAAGAGATTGGAATTGGCGAAACGGTAAATGGGAGGATGAATTTTTATTGCAAAAAATCAATAATACAAAATTATTATTTAAAAATAAGAAGTGATTATGGCCTATTATCATTCCAAATATGCAAGAAAAAAGAAAAAAACAGGATTTCAAAAGTTTATCCTCCGTTTGCTATTTTTGCTCATTTTGTTGGCTTTAGGTGCCGGTTATATGCTTTACGAAGTAGTTTATGCCCCCAACGTTTGGACTGAAAACGGGAAGTCGGAAAGTTTATATGTTCCTACAGGGGCAAACTTTTCAGATTTGGAAAATATTCTTTTTTCGAAAGGATTAATTATCCATCGAAATAATTTTGACTGGTGGGCCAGGAAGAAAAATCTGCCCAATCTGGTTAAACCCGGCCATTACGTTGTAAATGACAGAATGAATAATAACGATTTAATAGAGATGTTAAGAACGGGAAAACAGACTCCGGTAAAGGTCGTTTTTAATAATGTGCGGAACATTTATCAGCTTGCCGGAAAGGTTGGACGGCAAATTGAAGCTGATTCCGCTTCAATTGTAAATTTGCTTTCTGACTCTGTCTATCTGTCAAGGATGGGCAAAACAGCCGAAACGGCAGCTACCATTTTTATCCCTAATACGTATGAATTTTACTGGAACATCACAGCCAACCATTTTGTTAGCAGAATGTTTCAGGAATATACAAAATTCTGGAATAAAGAACGAAAACAAAAAGCAGCAGAAATTGGGCTTACGCCAGATCAGGTGGTGATACTGGCTTCCATCGTTGAAAAGGAAACCAACAAAAATGACGAAAAGCCGAAAATTGCTTCTGTCTATATCAACCGTCTCGAAAAAGGATGGCGTTTACAGGCTGATCCAACTGTTATTTTTGCTCTGGGCAATTTTAATATTCACCGGGTTTTGAATGCTCAAAAAAAAGTGGATTCACCTTATAATACATACCGTCACCGTGGATTGCCACCGGGGCCTATTTGTATCCCTTCCATTTCATCTATTGATGCGGTGTTGAATTATGACAAAAGCCATTTCCTGTATTTCTGTGCAAAGGACGATATGTCAGGTTACCATGCCTTTGCAAAGACTAATCGTCAGCATATGCTTAACGCCAAAAAATACCAGAACGCACTCGATAAGTTGAAAATATTTAAGTAACAAAATAGAAAGCCGTATTTCATTCTGAAATACGGCTTTCTTTATAACTATTTTCTAACTCCCACATTGACAATTGCCGTACCCTTGTCCCATTTTTTCGGGTGGGTTGCCACAAACTTCACAACCCTCTTCGCTATCATCACCAGATGAGCAACAAGAATCTCCACTATGGCTTTCATTACTGCCACAACCGCATCCTGAACCACAGCTTCCCTGCCTTTGAAGTGATGCCAAATCCCTTTCATTGACCGGACGAATGGACATAATCTCACCGGAGACAAATAATTTTTTGCCTGCAAACGGATGGTTAAAATCCATGAAAACACTATCAGTATCAATATTTTTAATGGTTCCAGTAATTTTATGGCCTTGATTATCCATCATATTTATCGTGTTTCCCTGGATGAGCAAATCAGTACGTAGTTCACCCTGGTCCATAAAGGCACTTTTGGGAACCCATATATTTAATGCTTCCTGATAGGTTCCAAAAGCGTCTTCCGGCTCTATTTCAAAAGAAAATTTACCGCTTTCCCTACCCATAAGGCCTTTTTCTAAGCCATCAATTTGCTGATCGTAACCAAACATCATTTGCTTGGGTGTGGATTCATCAAAAAATTCAATCAATTCACCGTCAGGCCGGTCAGTATGCATTTTATAGGCCAAAACAGCTGTTGTATCTTGTGTAATACGCATAATATATTTGTTTTAAAGTGAAAAAAATCACAGCAAAGATACTATAATTTCATTATTTGGAATCGATTTAAATAAATTACCGGGAGTTACGCTTATCACTATCCCAAATTATTTATTTGAGGGTACTTGCAACTGTTTATTGTTATTCTGATTGAAAGGAAGAATCTGTAATTACTGAAATACAAATACATATTAGACCCTTCACTTTTAGTCCTTAACAAGCACTTAGTGTGCCAAATATGAGGTAGCAAAACAAAGAGGTCAAGCTAAACAAGGCAATTAATAACAGTTTTTATTGTTGAAAATAATTTTTTGGTGCCAGCCATCAGGGGCTGCCGGGTTAACAAATATCAAAAACAAAAAAGGCTGTTTGCTCCAGCAAACAGCCTTTAAAAAATAAGCTGTAAAATATTATACGAGTCCCTGAGCCAACATGGCATCGGCTACTTTCACAAAGCCACCAATATTGGCACCTTTTACATAATTAACATAATCACCTTCTGTACCATATTTCACGCAAGTGGAGTGAATATCTTTCATGATTTGGTGCAGGCGGTTGTCTACCTCTTCGCGCGTCCAGCTTAAGCGGAGTGAATTCTGGCTCATCTCGAGGCCCGAAACCGCTACACCACCGGCATTAGAAGCTTTACCCGGGGCAAAGAGCAGTTTATTCTTTTCGAAAACGATAACGGCCTCTGGTGTTGAGGGCATGTTTGCACCCTCGGAAACACAGAAACATCCATTTGCAACCAATACTTTGGCTTCTTCCTCGCTGATTTCATTTTGTGTGGCACACGGCATGGCCACATCACATTTGATGCCCCATGGCCGTTCACCGGGGTAATAATTCACACCGTATTTATCAGCATACTCTTTAATACGTCCGCGTTTTACATTTTTCAAATGCATCACATAAGCCAGCTTGTCAGCGTCAATACCATCAGGATCATAAATATAGCCCGATGAGTCGGAAAGGGTAACCACTTTACCGCCTAACTGGGTCACTTTTTCGCAGGCGTACTGGGCCACGTTTCCTGATCCGGAAATTACCACTGTTTTTCCTTCAAAAGTTTCGCCTCTGGTAGCCAACATCTCTTTGGCAAAATAGGTTGCCCCATAGCCTGTTGCTTCGGGACGGATGAGTGAGCCACCCCATTCGAGACCTTTACCTGTGAGTACACCGGTAAATTCATTTCTTAATCGTTTGTATTGTCCGTAAAGGAAACCGATTTCACGACCTCCAACACCAATGTCTCCGGCAGGAACGTCGGTGTCAGGACCGATGTGGCGTTGCAGTTCGGTCATGAAGCTTTGGCAAAAACGCATCACTTCGTTGTCTGATTTTCCTTTGGGATCAAAATCGGAACCGCCTTTACCACCACCCATGGGTAGTGTAGTCAAAGAATTTTTCAAAACTTGTTCGAAAGCAAGAAATTTGAGGATTCCCAGATTAACCGTAGGGTGAAAACGCAGACCTCCTTTGTATGGGCCAATGGCGCTGTTCATTTCAATGCGGTACCCACGGTTAATTTGAATGTCGCCTTTATCGTCAAGCCACGGGACGCGGAACATCAACACCCGTTCGGGTTCAACCATGCGATCAAGAATTTTTGCTTCGCGATACTGTGGATTTTCATCAATAAATGGAACCAATGATTCCACTACTTCGTGAACTGCCTGATGAAACTCAAGTTCACCCGGATTTTTCGCAATGACTTTTGCCATAAAATCATTGACCTGCTGTTCGTAATTTGCCATTTTAAAAATTTTAATAGTTAAAGAAAATGTTCATAAACATGCCCGAAAGTAATAAAATAAAATGGAAGGTTATTAATTCACAAATCAAATTGGGTATAATACTGATGAAATTAAGGGTATCACGTATGGTGTTTTACAGATATTTTTTTGGGGTCTTTTTTTAATTAAAAAAAACCGACTTTCCAGTCGGTCAACTTGAGAATTTTTACCTTATCTTATATTATCGGGTATTTTTTGAAGATTTCGCTAGATTTCATCAAAATATCCACGTATTGCGCCCTGCGATAAGCATAAGGGTCTTTCGCCTTTTTCATAGAAAGCATACCCCTGAACGTATCCAGGTTTGCGTATTGCTTGCTGGCCATCCAAATTTCAATATCTTCCAACATTTTAGTTATTTGTTGTGGTCCGTTTTTATAAATAGTGCTTACCACCTGTACGGCATCGGCTCCGGCCAAAATCATCTTAATTACATCTTCACCGGTAAAAATACCCGTATTGGCGCAAACATCAGCATCCAAATGATCATAAAGCATACCGGCATAACGCAGTGGCAGGCGGTTGTCCTGCGATGTGCTCAGGTTATAGTGAAATTCCATTTTTTCTTCTTCAATGTTGATATCGGGCTGGAACAACCGATTAAACAACACAAATCCATCTGCTCCCCGCTTATCCATTTCTTTAAAAACGTATAGCGGATTGGTATAAAAAGCACTCAATTTTACGCTAATAGGAATTTTAACCGCAGCCTTCACCCCTTTAATAACGTCTAGCTCTTCATTAATAATCGATCGGCCCTGCATCTCGAATTCACGAGGGTTATTATAAAAATTTAACTCCAGGGCATCTGCTCCGGCATCTTCCAGTTTTTTAGCCCATTGATACCAGCTGTCATCAAAAACTGCATTCAAACTGGCAATCATCGGTATGTCAACTGCATTTTTAGCTTCCTTAAAGTGCATCAGAAACTCTTCGGGACTGGCTTCATACAGTTCATGGGCGAAAACACTGGTCATTTCCGCATTTCGCTCATCATATTCGGTCATTGCATCATGCATCTGCATGTTTTCCAGATTGATCTGTTCCTCGAACAATGATTTATACACGATAGCAGCTGCACCGGCGTCTTCCAGCTTTTTCAAAACCGTTAAATCGGTTACAAGATTGCTGGCTCCAACGATAATTGGATTTTTTAAATCTAAGCCTAAGTATTTTGTTTTCAGTTCCATAGTCTTCAATTTATAATTTTTTGATTAAAAACGGTCGAATGAGTAAAAGTAAAACAAATATATCAATTTTCCGAAAACGTTTTAATCTAAATTCATTTTAAATTGATAATTTATGAATTTATTATGCTTTGAAATCCAACGGAAAAGAAAATAAATTGTGTATTTTCGCAATTGGAAATTTCAAAAAGCATGACTTATATAAGATGTTGATAAACAATAGTTTGGAATTTATTACTTTGTACAAATTTGCTTATTGAGATACTGGGGATACATTAAAAAATGAAAATTAATAAACTTAAATTTTAAATAGGATGAAAGGAAAGAAAAAATTTATTACTTGTGACGGGAATTATGCTGCAGCCCATATTGCCTATATGTTTAGCGAAGTTGCTGCTATTTATCCCATCACCCCTTCGTCGACCATGGCCGAGTATGTTGACCAATGGGCCTCTGTGGGTCAGAAAAATATTTTCGGTGACACCGTTAAAGTTGTTGAGATGCAATCGGAAGGCGGTGCCTCCGGCGCTGTCCATGGTTCTTTACAATCTGGCGCTCTTACGACTACTTTTACCGCATCGCAGGGCTTGTTGTTAATGATCCCGAATATGTATAAAATCTCGGGTGAGTTGTTGCCTGGCGTTTTCCATGTAAGTGCCCGTAGCCTTGCTGCTCAGGCATTGTCTATTTTTGGTGACCATAGCGATGTAATGGCTACCCGTAATACTGGTTTCGCAATGTTAGCTACCGGAAGTGTACAGGAAATTATGGATCTTGCAGGAGTTGCTCACTTTGTTGCACTTCGCTCCAGGATTCCATTTATGCATTTCTTTGATGGGTTCCGTACTTCACACGAAATCCAAAAAATTGAAACCCTTGAATTAAATGATTTGAAACAGTTTTTCCCATGGGAAGACCTCAAAAAATTCAGGGATGGCGCTTTGAACCCTGAACATCCTGTAACACGGGGTTCTGCTCAGAATCCCGACATTTATTTCCAGGCACGTGAAGCAGCTAACCGTTTCTACGATCCTATTCCTGACTTGGTTGAAGAATACATGCAGGAAATTACAAAATTGACCGGCCGTGAATACCATCCTTTCACCTATTACGGATCAGAAAATGCTGAAAATATCGTAATTGCAATGGGTTCGGTAACCGAAACCATCCGCGAAACCATCGATTACCTGAATGCAAAAGGTGAAAATGTTGGTTTGGTCGCTGTTCATCTCTACCGTCCGTTCTCAACGGATTACCTGATGAAAGCTATTCCCAAATCAGTAAAAAGAATTGCTGTTCTCGACCGTACAAAAGAACCTGGGGCCAATGGCGAGCCTTTATACCTTGACGTTAAAGAAGCGTTCTACGGAAAAGAAAATGAGCCAATCATTGTTGGCGGTCGTTACGGTTTGAGTTCCAAAGACACAACCCCTTCACAAATTGTTTCAGTATTCAACAATTTAAAACAACCCGAACCTAAGAATCATTTCACTATTGGTATAGTTGATGACCTGACATTCAAGTCGTTGCCTTTGCTTCCGGAAATCAGTATCAGCGATGCCGGTACTTATGAAGCTAAATTTTATGGTTTAGGTGCTGACGGTACCGTGGGGGCCAATAAAAACTCCATTAAAATTATCGGGGATTCTACCGATAAATATGCACAAGCTTATTTTGCCTATGATTCCAAAAAATCTGGTGGTATTACCATTTCTCACCTCCGTTTTGGTGATTCTCCTATTCGATCTACTTACATGGTAAATACTCCCGACTTTGTAGCTTGCCATGTGCCTGCTTATTTGGGTAAATACGATATGTTGAAAGGCTTAAAAGATGGTGGTACGTTCCTTTTGAACAGTATTTGGGATGAGGAAGAAACCAAACGCCGCCTGCCCGCTGATATGAAAAAGTACATGGCAGAACATAATATTAGCCTTTATACCATTAATGCTACTAAAATTGCTGAGGAAATAGGTCTTGGTAACCGTACCAATACTATCATGCAATCAGCTTTCTTCAAAGTTTCTGAAGTAATTCCTTACGATGATGCTGTTGAAAAGATGAAAATGTTCATCAATAAAACCTATGGCCGTAAAGGTGATGAGATTGTCCGTATGAATTATGCTGCTGTTGATGCCGGTGGAGATGTGCATAAAATTGAAATTCCCAAAGAGTGGGCAGCTATAGAATTAACGGAGGGTGACGATCCTTACAAAGATATGCCTCAATTTATTCGTGAAGTTGTGAAACCCATCGATCACCTGAAAGGCGACGATTTGCCGGTTAGCGCTTTCAAAGGCCGCGAAGACGGTACTTTTCCTGCCGGGACTGCCGCTTATGAAAAACGAGGCGTAGCAGTTAATGTTCCCGAATGGATAGGAGACAATTGTATCCAGTGCAATCAATGTGCTTATGTCTGCCCTCATGCTGCCATTCGTCCTTTCCTGGTTAACGAAGAGGAAGAGAAAAATGCGCCTGAAGGTATGTTGTTCCTTGAAACAAAAGGTAAACTGAAACCACTCAAATACCGTATCCAGGTAGATGTGCTTGATTGTACCGGATGTGGCAGTTGCGCCGATGTTTGCCCTTCTCCTGAAAAATCGCTTGTAATGGTAGCATTGGAAACACAAAATGCCGAAATTAAAAATTGGGATTACCTTATCGACAATGTTTCTGATAAAACGTTAACCGGACAGGTTAATAAATTTGTAAATGTAAAAAATAGTCAATTTGCACAACCTTTGTTTGAATTTTCCGGTGCTTGTGCAGGTTGTGGCGAGACACCTTATATTAAAAGTGCAACCCAGCTTTATGGTGATCGTATGATGATTGCCAATGCAACGGGTTGTTCTTCAATTTATGGCGCTTCGGCACCATCTACCCCTTATACGGTAAATGCCGAAGGAAAAGGTCCTGCCTGGGCTAACTCTTTATTTGAAGATAATGCCGAGTACGGATTGGGTATGGCAACAGGAATGCGTAAAATGCGCGATCGTATCGAACGTTTGATGAAAACTGCCATTGAAGAAGGAACCAGCGACGAAAGAAAAGAAGCTTTTGAAGCTTGGATTGATGCCAAAGAATTAGGAGAAGAGTCAAAAGAAGCTTCTAATAAGGTTGTTGAAGTGCTTAAAGGTGCTGATGACGATTTGGCCAAACAACTTATGGAACTGGAGCAATACTTTGTTAAAAAGTCTATGTGGATCATCGGTGGCGACGGTTGGGCTTACGATATCGGATACGGTGGACTTGACCATGTGTTGGCTTCCGGAGAAGATGTTAACGTTTTGGTACTTGATACCGAAGTCTATTCCAATACCGGCGGACAAGCTTCAAAGGCCAGCCAAACCGGTGCGGTGGCTAAATTTGCCAGCGCTGGTAAAGATATCAGCAAAAAAGACCTTGGCGCTATTTACATGACTTATGGATATGTGTATGTGGCCAGGGTCGCTATGGGAGCCAACTTCAACCAGTATTTCAAAGCGCTGAAGGAAGCAGAGTCTTATCCCGGACCTTCATTAATTGTTGCATACTCACCATGTATTGCCCATGGCTTGCGCAATGGGATGAACCGTTCGCAACATGAGGAAAAACTGGCAGTAGAAGCAGGATATTGGAACCTGTACCGCTACAACCCTTTGTTGGAGATAGAAGGGAAAAACCCGTTGCAACTTGATTCCAAAGAACCTGATTTTAGTAAATTGAAAGAGTTCCACGATTTGGAAGTGCGCTTTGCTTCTCTGAAAAAAACCTTCCCCGAAAGGGCCAAAGAGTTGGAAAAAGTAGCATTGAAAAATGCGCAATGGCGTTATAATTTTTATAAACGTCAGGCTTCCATCGATTTTTCTGCGGAAGACTAAAACCGCTTAAGGTTAACTGATTAAAAGTCGTTGTTATTGGGGCAACGGCTTTTTTTTGTTTTACTAATGAAAGAAATATTTGCGCTTGTGTAATTTATTACATTTGTAAAAAAATTTAATCATGACCAATATGAATACATCAAGGGATTTCCCTAAAATAACTACTCATGTACTTCAGGAGATGAAGCTTAAGGGCGAAAAAATTGCTATGCTTACCGGATACGACTATTCTATGGCGCGTTTGTTGGACGAAGCAGGAATTGATGTTATATTAGTAGGTGATTCGGCTTCCAACGTGATGGCAGGGAATGTTACCACGCTTCCTATTACTCTTGACCAGATGATTTACCATGCTTCTTCTGTTATGCGGGCAGTAAAAAGAGCTCTGGTTGTGGTCGATTTGCCCTTTGGGTCGTATCAGGGAAATTCAAAAGAGGCACTGCATTCGGCTATACGGATTATGAAAGAATCGGGTGCAAATGCTGTTAAATTAGAAGGAGGTAAAGAAATTGCCGAAAGTATCGATAGAATTTTAAGTGCAGGCATTCCCGTTTTGGGGCATCTTGGGCTTACCCCCCAGTCTATCAATAAGTTCGGAACTTATGTGGTACGCGCCAAAGATAAAAAAGAGGCGGATAAATTGCGCGACGATGCTAAATTTCTTGAAGAGGCCGGTTGTTTTGGCATTGTATTGGAAAAAATTCCGGCTAAACTGGCTGCCGAAGTTACACAATCGGTAAAAATACCGACTATTGGTATTGGTGCCGGCCACAATGTAGATGGGCAAGTACTTGTGTTACACGATATGCTTGGCATTAACCAGGAGTTCTCTCCACGTTTTTTGCGCCGTTATCATAATTTACACGATGAAATTATCAATGCTTTTTTATCATACATCCACGATGTGAAATCAGTGGAATTCCCCTCTGATAAAGAACAATATTAATTTGTTTTTTGGCTTTTGTCATTCTAGTTTAATTTATGAAATATCACACTTTGCTACTTCCCGTTTCCCGTAGAATTTTGTATGAAGATAATCATTTTATTGCAGTCAATAAGCTGCCATCGGAGATTGTGCAGGGCGACAAAACCGGCGACGAACCTATGAGTGAAAGCCTGAAACACTATTTAAAAGAGAAATATCAGAAACCGGGAAATGTTTTTCTCGGTGTAATTCACCGGTTGGACCGGCCGGTGAGTGGGGTGGTGGTATTTGCTAAAACCGGCAAGGCGCTCAGCCGTATGAATGAGCTGGTGAAGAAACGGGAAATGAAGAAAACCTATTGGGCACTGGTAAAAAATCTGCCGGTATCGCCTGAGGGCGAATTAATCCATTATTTGGTGCGTAACGAAAAGAAAAACAAATCGTTTGTATATAAACAGCCTCGCGATAATAGCAAAAAAGCAGTCCTCAATTATAGGCTGTTGGCGTCGAGCAGGGATTATCATTTATTGGAAGTTGACCTTAAAACCGGCCGTCATCATCAAATAAGGGCGCAATTGGCAGCTATTGGCTGCCCGATAAAAGGCGATTTAAAATATGGCTTTTCGCGAAGTAATCCGGATGCTTCCATTAGCCTCCATGCTTGCAAGGTGAGCTTTATGCACCCGGTGAAAAAAGAGCCGATTACTATTGTTGCCCCTCCTCCAAATGATGTGCTGTGGGATTATTTTGAGAAAATTATGAAGTAGAAAGCTGATTTCGTATTGAAAATACAACAAGTTGAAAACTGTTTATGAAAGCTTACACTAAAACCCGGGTTTATTCTCCGCTGGAAGAAAAGTTAAATATTATTACGCATGGCATTGGCTTTTTGTTGGCAATCCCTGCAACGGTTTTTTTAATCATTAAAGCCTCACTGCATGGTGATGCATGGCAAATTGTGAGTGTTAGTATTTATGGTGCATCCATGATTACGCTTTATCTCGCTTCCACGCTGTACCATGCTGCAAAAGATCCTCAAAGGCGACATCGGCTTAATGTTTTTGACCACGCTTCCATTTATTTGCTCATTGCCGGAACTTATACCCCTTTTGTACTTGTTACTTTGCGGGGCCCTTGGGGCTGGAGCCTTTTTGGCGTGATTTGGGCTGCCGCTATCGGGGGGATAATCTTCAAGATATTTTATACCGGACGTTTCGATTTGGTTTCAACCATTGCTTATGTGGTTATGGGTAGTATTGTGCTGGTGGCTATCAAACCGCTCATTCAACAACTTCCTTTGCCGGGATTGTATTGGCTGATTGCAGGGGGTGCCAGCTATATTGCCGGAGCTGTGCTTTATATGCAAACTAAATTACCTTATCATCATAGTATTTTTCATCTTTTCGTTTTAGGTGGAAGTATCTGCCATTATCTGGCAATTTATGAGTACGTGATTTGAGAGATGGTGAAATGGTGAATAGTGAATGGTTGTAGATGCCTGAATAGCGTTGACCGTTTTCACTTACTTATTTTCACTATTTGAGCTTGCAGCAGACAGACTCTTGCGGATATAAGGGTTATTAATCCCGTCGGTGACTTGTTACCGTCAGATTGTTGTCTATTACAAATACATTCCTTTTTAAACTTCAGGTATATTTTGTTAATAAACCGATGGAGCTGAGAAAGGGTTACATGGCAATAAAAATTAATTTTGCCTTGGGTAAAATGAGATAAAACCGTGAAAGATTTTTTAAAGGAATTAAATAAAGAACAATATGAGGCCGTGGTGAAAACCGAAGGCCCCACTATGGTAATTGCAGGTGCAGGATCAGGAAAAACCCGTGTGCTTACCTATCGCATAGCTTATCTTTTAAGTAAGGGAGTTGATCCGTTTCATGTGCTTTCGCTGACTTTTACCAATAAGGCAGCCCGTGAAATGAAAGAGCGTGTTATCAACCTCATTGGCGACGGCGAAGCCCGCAATGTGTGGATGGGTACTTTCCACTCGGTTTTTGCAAAAATATTACGCATTGAAGGTCACTTTTTGGGATACCCTTCTAATTTTACTATTTATGATAGCGATGACACCAAACGGTTGATTCGTAATATAATAGGTGAGATGCAGCTCGATCCCAAACAGTATGCCCCAAATTACGTACGGGCACGCATTTCCATGGCAAAATCGCATTTGATGAGTCCTGCTGAATATGCCGATAATCCTGATATTATATCTGCCGATGAAAGTTCGGGAAAGCCTCTTATTAAAGAGATCTATAAAAATTATAATGCGCGTTTAAAACGGTCCGATTCCATGGACTTTGACGATTTGCTATTTAATACGTATGTGCTTTTCAGGGATTTTGCAGATGTCCTTTACAAATACCAGCAAAAATTTCGCTACATCCTGGTGGATGAGTATCAGGACACCAACGAGGCTCAATATTCAATTGTAAAAAAACTGGCCGCCAACACCGAAAATATCTGTGTGGTTGGCGATGATGCCCAAAGTATTTACGCTTTCCGTGGGGCAAATATTCAGAATATCCTAAATTTTAGAAATGATTATCCTGATTATAAGCTGTTTAAACTGGAACAAAATTACCGTTCTACCAAAAATATTGTGGCAGCGGCAAACAAACTGATTACCTTTAATAAAGAGCAAATCAAAAAGACCGTCTGGACAGAAAACTCCGAAGGCGAAAAAATAGGATTTATACGTGCCACCAGCGATAATGAAGAAGGCAAGCTGGTTGCCGATGCTATTTTTGCCGCCAAAATGAACGAACAACGGCCAAACAGCGATTTTGCGATTTTATACCGTACCAATGCCCAGTCAAGGGCGATGGAGGAAGCCTTGCGGAAGCTGAATATTCCCTACCGGATTTACGGCGGGCAATCGTTTTACAGTCGTAAAGAAATCAAAGACCTGTTGGCCTATTTTCGGATTGTAATCAATCATAACGATGAAGATGCCCTTCAGCGCGCTATCAATACCCCACAACGCGGAATTGGTAAAACTACGATGGAGAAAATTATTGTGGCTGCCGACGATCACCAGGTAAGCATGTGGGAAGTGATTAATCAGCCGGTAAAATATCAACTCAAAGTGAATACAGGCACGCTAAACAAACTGGCTAATTTTGCCACGATGATCAAAAGCTTCAGTGCGGAGATGCGTAAAAAAGAGGCTTATGAAGTTGCTACGCTGATTGCGAATTCATCGGGTCTGATGCGTATGTTTCGAGAGGAAGATACGCCTGAGGGCATTAGCCGGGTTGAAAATATGGAAGAATTACTTAACGGAGTTAAGGAATTCAGCGAAAGAGGTGCCGAAGCAAACGAAGGCGACATGGAATTCCAGGGCAGCCTGGAAGAATTTATGCAGGAGGTGGCTTTGCTTACAGATGCTGACAAGGATGATGAGGAAAACAATGATAAGGTTTCGCTTATGACCATCCATGCTGCCAAAGGCCTTGAATTTCCATATGTTTATATTGTTGGGTTGGAAGAAAATCTTTTTCCTTCTGTTCAGAGTATCAGCACACGTACCGAGTTAGAAGAGGAGCGTCGTTTGTTTTATGTGGCTTTAACCCGTGCCATGACCAAGGCTACTTTGTCCTATGCAGAAAGCCGTTATCGCTGGGGACAGTTTACAATTACCGAGCCGAGCCGTTTTTTGGATGAAATTGACGAATCGTTGCTCGATATCCCTCATCGTAGCCAGGGAATGGGTAACCGCAGTTATGGACGTGTTGAAAAGAAAGCCCCGGAAAGCACCCAACTTCAAAAAAGAAACCTGAAATCGGTTCGGGAAGCTGCTGCAACTACTGATTTTCATGCGGACGATACTACTTCGCTGATGGCCGGTATGCAGGTAGAACATCCTAAATTTGGAAAGGGGAAAGTGATATCCGTCGATGGGGCAGGCCCAAATAAAAAGGCTACTGTACATTTTAACGGCGTGGGTAACAAAAGTCTTCTGCTGCGTTTTGCTAAGCTTAAGATTATTTCCTATTAATAAAAAATTGATGCATATGAATGAATACACAGCTCTGGGATTAATGTCGGGTAGCTCGTTGGATGGTGTTGATCTGGCTTTTTGCCGTTTTTTTGAAGACGGGCAATCATGGCAATATCGGATTGTTTTTGCCGAAACTTTTTCTTACCCTAATGAGTGGAAGCAATTTTTGAAAAATAGCCTCCACGCCGGAGGCGCCGAACTGCTGGAAATGGATGTGGAATTTGGTAATTATCTTGGCGATCTAATCAATAAGTTCCTAAAACAGCATCAAATAAAGCCTGATTTGATAGCCATTCACGGCCATACACTTTTTCACCAACCAGCCCGTGGTTTTAGTTTTCAATTAGGTTCCGGCAGGGCTGTTGCCATTAAAACCGGTATAGAAACCATTAGCGATTTTCGTAATAAAGATATTTTACTGGGAGGGCAGGGCGCCCCATTGGTACCTATCGGTGACGAAATGCTTTTCGGTAGGTATGATTTTTGTTTGAACATTGGTGGTATTGCAAATATTTCTTTTGCAGAAAATGGGAACCGTGTGGCGCTGGATGTTTGTCCGGCCAACCAGCTTCTGAATTATCTGAGTCTGCAGCTGGGCAAGCCTTTTGATAAAGGTGGCGAAATAGCCCGGAAAGGTCAGTTCATTCCTGCTCTATTTGATTTATTGAATGCTCACTGGTTTTATCGGTCAGGTTTCCCCAAATCGTTGAACAACGAAACAGTACAAACAGAATTTATCCCGCTTGTGGATAATTTTGAAGCATCAGTGGAAGATAAAATGTTCACGGTGGTGAAACACATTGCTTTTCAAATTGCCCAAACTGGAAAAGGGCATTCGTCTGGAAAAATTTTAGCCACCGGTGGCGGTGCACACAACAAGTTTTTAATGGAAATGATTCGCAAAGAAGGGGGCTTTGAATTGTTTATTCCCAAAGCACAACTTGTTGATTTTAAAGAAGCCCTCATTTTTGCATTCATGGGTGTATTGAGGCATCTTGGACGTACCAATTGTCTTGCTTCGGCAACAGGGGCAAGGCATAATACTTCTGCGGGAATTATTTTTTATCCTTAGGATTTTTTTAAACGCATTAATATGGAAAAAGCCCGGTCAATATCTTTCTCACCAACTAAAACAGTAAATTCATTGGTTGTTGAAATCAGTTCCTCGATATTGATGCGCTCGAGAGCCAGGCTTTTTAAGATGTAATAAAAAAATCCGGTAGTTTCATCTCCATGTTTCGGTAAACGAAGCGTAATAGAGGATAGTCCGTATTTTTGAAAAATTAACTTCTCTTTTGCAAATATTTCTTCCACAAGTTTTGTTGTAGATTTACTTACCACAACGGTGGTTTCAAAAATCCCCCGCGATACCGAGTAATAAATCTGGTCGTTTACAATTTGGTTGATGAGTTCGCGCTGTCGCAGAGCAAGTGTATTAGAGTTTTCAAAAGTGTAGTGCATTAACCCCGATTGAACAATAAAATCTCCAAGGCTTTTTACAAATTGTTTTAACCCAAAATTTAGGTTATAGTTATACCCGGGATCATAACGCTTTATTGCCATAACAATTGCACCTATTTGAATAGTCTTGTGCAATTCATTTTCAATCTGTGGTTTAAGCTTCCTGGCCAACGATGAAACATTGATTAATCCTTCATCCAAAGCTTCCTCCATGAAAGGAGTTTTACGAATTAGGTCTTTTACGACTTCTCCAATTGTCCTCATTTCGTTATAATTTTAACATTTTGTGTAAAATTAGTAAAAATAGTTTAAAAAATTTGAGAAAGATGAAAAGAAAATTATTTTTGGACTCGTTAGTTTAAAAAATTATGAATAATTAAAAGATTTGACCATTGCACAATAAAGATTTGTATCGTTATTTTACGAGTATGAAGACACCGTTTTATTATTATGACATCCATTTGTTGCATGAAAGTTTAACCCGGCTGAGGGATTCTGCTGATAAATACGACTATCAGGTACACTATGCCATAAAGGCCAATGCCAATAATCGCATTCTTGAAATAATCCGTGATTATGGTTTCGGAGTTGATTGTGTGAGTGGAAATGAAGTTAAGAGGGCCATTGAAATCGGGTTTGACCCTAAAAAAATTGTTTTTGCCGGTGTGGGGAAAAGTGATGATGAAATTTGTTATTCGATTGACCATTCTATTTTTAGTTTTAATTGCGAATCAATTGAAGAAATTAATGTAATAAACGAGTGGGGACGTAAAAAGAAAAAAGTGGTTGCTGTGTCATTACGGCTGAATCCTGATATAGATGCTGTTACGCATAAATACCTGACCACAGGATTGCCCGAAAATAAATTTGGGATTCCACTTCAGTTTTTGGGCAAAGTTATTCATCAGTTTAAAATCTTAACCCATGTCAAACTTATCGGGCTTCATTTTCATATTGGCTCACAAATCAGGGAGCTGGGGCCTTATGTCGAACTTTGTGAAAAAGTAAATGCTATTCAGGGTACCTTATCTCATAAATACGGAATTAACCTTGAGCATATTAACCTGGGAGGAGGGCTCGGTATTAATTATGAAAATCCTGACAGTGAACTTATTCCCGACTATGGCAATTTTTTTGAAACGATTCATAAACATCTTAAATTACGAAAAGGACAAAAGGTACATTTTGAGCTTGGACGCTCGGTAGTAGGGCAAATGGGTAGTTTAATTTCGAGGGTCTTGTACATAAAAAAGGGATTGAATAAAGAATTTATGATATTAGATGCCGGGATGACCGATTTGATACGTCCGGCACTTTATGGCGCACAACATAAAATTCAGAATATCTCAAAACCGGAAGCGCAAATTATGAATTATAAATACGATGTAGTAGGCCCCGTTTGTGAATCGTCGGACAGTTTTGATGATAATGTGATGCTGCCTATCACTAAACGCGGTGACCTTGTAGCTATCAGAAGTACAGGGGCTTATGGCGAAATCATGGTTTCGCAATATACATTGCGCGACAAGCCGCATGCCGTTTATTCGGATGAGCTTACTGATGGACAGGGGCAACTGGTATTTCCGCAGGCAGCTGGGATGTAGGGTAATGTGTTTTAGATTTTTAAAATGAGAAGAAATAGATAAAAAATGAGAATAAAACATCTGGTAATTTTTCTTATAGCGATTGTAATTTTTGTTTCCTGCTCCGAAACCAATGAGTCGTCATTGGTTTCGGAGATCACAGGTAGCATTGATTCGCTGAAACAAATTTATGCACCCGACACCAGAATCGCATTGTGGACTGTTTCGATAAAGAAGAATGATGCTGCAATCTCAGTTGCTGGTGAAGTGGGGGACAATAATGCTTATACAGCGTTGTTGAGTTTGAAAACAAAATTTCCTTCCGTCAAATTTTATGTCATCCTTTTGCCCGAATCCAATCCTAAATCTACACATTTTGCCCTTATAAATAATTCCGTTTCAAGTATCAGACGAAAAACAACGCGTAGTTCGGAAATGCTTACTCAGGCATTACTTGGAACCCCGGTTAAAGTGTTTAAGAAAAAAGGGGACTGGTATTTAATTCAAACACCCAATCAATATTTTGGCTGGATTAACAAAGCTGATATTATTATGCTGAACGCTGCCAGGCTTCACAAATTGCAAAACGAAAGAAAAATTGTTTTTAACAGGCAATATGGTTTTTCTTATTCTAAACCTGATAACCATTCACAGGTGGTTTCCGACTTGGTTATCGGTGATATTCTTCCGGTAACAGGAAATAAAAACCAATATTATAAGGTGGAATACCCCGATGGACGGATAGCTTTTGTGAGAAAAGATGAAGTAATTAATTTTCAGACACTAATCGGTCGAAAACCAACGGGTAAAGGGCTGGTTCAAACCGCTTTGAAATTTAACGGAATCCCTTATCTATGGGGTGGCTTTTCATCAAAGGCCATTGATTGCAGTGGTTTCACGTCCAATATTTATTTTATGAATGGGATAATTTTACAGCGTGATGCCTCACAGCAGACAAAATCCGGCAAAGAAATTACAACCGATTTTGATTTTACGAAGTTAAAACCGGGGGATTTGCTATTTTTCGGACGGAGAGCTACTGATTCGTTGCCTGAAAAAGTAACCCATGTGGCAATGTATATTGGCGATGGTGAATTTATACATTCATCGGGGAAAGTGAGATTAAGTAGCATGGACAGTACAAAATCAAATTTTATACCATCTTATCCCTCTCGTTTTGTTCGGGCAGTAAGAATCATAGGACAAGAAAACGGTAAGACAATACAGCGTATTAAGAATAATGATTTTTATAAGATTTTAAGATAAATAACATGCAAATAAACAGAAGAAATTTTGCGAAAACACTGGGTGTTGCTTCACTTAGCGCTTTGATGTTGCCGAAGGATATTTTCGCTTCAGCACCACCTTTTATTAAATCGAAAGGTCACGGTAAAATGAAATTGACATTTAAACCATATCCACTGCAAATGCAGCATACTTTTACGGTAGCTGAATATTCACGTAACTCAACTCCCGATGTGTTGACGCAAATTGAGTATGAAGGGTTTGTGGGGTATGGCGAAGCATCGATGCCTCCATACCTTGGCGAATCAGTGGCTACTGCTACAAAATTTTTGCAACAGGTGAATCTTGAACAATTCTCTGACCCATTCCGGGTAGATGATATCCTGAATTATGTGGATTCCATTGCTTTAGGAAACCCGGCGGCAAAAGCCTCTGTCGATATTGCCCTGCACGATTTGATCGGGAAGCTTGTAAATCAACCGCTTTACAAATTATGGGGATTAAATCCCGAAAAAACGCCTTATACCGATTTTACTATTGGTATGGATACACCCGATGTCGTGCGTAAAAAAACGATAGAAGCCGTAAAAATGAAAGAAAATCTTAAGGTGTTAAAAGTAAAACTGGGACGCGGCCACGATCAGCAAATGATTGACACGGTGAGATCAGTAACCGACCTGCCATTGTATGTGGATGTAAACCAGGGATGGAAAGACAGAAACAAAGCACTGGATATGATTTATTGGCTAAAAGAGAAAGGTGTTGTTTTCGTTGAACAGCCCATGCCGAAAAACCAGATTGATGACATGGCCTGGTTGACAGAATACAGCCCTTTGCCCACTATGGCCGATGAAGCATTTCAAAGGTTGCCCGACATTGTGGATAAAATTCACGGGGTTTATTCAGGTATCAACATAAAACTAATGAAAAGTACCGGACTTTACGAAGCAAAGAAAATGATTACCGTTGCCAGAGCTTTGAAAATGAAGGTAATGATTGGTTGCATGACTGAGACCTCCTGTGGTGTTTCTGCTGTTTCACAGCTTGCGCCACTTGTTGATTGGGCCGACCTCGATGGAAATCTGTTAATCAAAAACAATCCGTTTGTTGGTATGAAAGTAATAGACGGAAAGGTTACGCTAAACGATTTACCTGGTATTGGTGTAAAAAAGATATGATATTTTGAAAATCAAATAGTTTGCTTGTTGATAGCTTCTATTCTTTAGAAAAATTTAAAAAAAAAGAGTATTAAATTACAATTATTCACTTAATCTATTCATTAAAATCAAATCGCTTATGAAAAAAAAGTACAGGTTCTTATTCCTGTTAATGGTGTTTATTTCTGCCACACAGTTGTTGTTTGCGCAAGTGCAAACTGTTACAGGTGTAGTGTCAGATGCCTCCGGAGCCGGATTGCCAGGGGTAAATATTCGCATTAAAGGAACTACTAGTGGAACCACATCCGATTTAAATGGAAAATTCAAAATTCAAGCCTCAAACGGCAATGTTTTGGTTTTTTCATTTGTTGGTTATGACACAAAAGAAGTTAAGGTTTCCGGCTCAACACTTAACGTTACTCTTCAGGAAAGCGTAAGTAAACTCAACGAAGTTGTGGTTACTGCTTTTGGTATTAAGAAAGAAACAAAGGCATTAGGCTATTCTGTAACCCAGATAAAGCCTAAAGATATTGATGTAGTAGGCCAAACCAGTGCTGTTCAGGCGCTGCAAGGTAAAGTGGCCGGTTTACAGATTTCTCAAACCGGTGGCTCGGCAGGCGGTGGTGTCGATATTTTAATTCGGGGTATTACATCTATCGACCCCGGTAGAAATAATCAGCCATTGATTATTGTTGACGGTTTACCTGTTGACAATACGACTTTTGCCGGTAATGTGTTGCCAAGTTCGGGCTCAAATGCTACGGGCAGTAATGAACAGTTTAACTTTTCAAACAGGGCCGGCGACTTAAACCCGGATGACATTGCAAGTTATTCTGTGTTGAAAGGGGCTGCCGCTACTGCATTGTATGGTGTAAGGGCTGCAAATGGCGCTATTGTGATTACAACAAAAAAAGGTAAAAAGGGGAAACCTAAAGTTAATTTAACGCTTAACACAACCTTCAGAGATGTTGTAAAAACCCCTTCATTGCAAACAACTTTTCGTGAAGGTAACCGGACTACAAAAATTCCGGGGGCAGTTATCGACCCCAGTCAACCCGATGGATACCTCCATCCCGGTAGTTTCGCATTCTATTCATGGGGCGTCCCTTTTACTGATGATTCTTTTACGATGCCTGATGGTTCGGTAATAGACTTATCTCATGATGCTTTTCATAGCCCGTACGAATTATTTAAAACGGGCGTTAATAACCAGCTGAATTTTAATATTAGCGGAGCAAGTGACAAGTTTAATTATTTCTTCTCTTCCAACTGGACAAGAGATAATGGTATTTTGCCCAATACTAAATTTGACAAAAAAACTTTCAGGGTTAATGCGGGTTATAAAATACTGAAAAATCTTCAGTTTAACACTTCGATAGCCTATACAAGAACTAATTCTGTAAGGGCTAACGGTGGTGACAAGTCAGTATTTAGTTCGCTGTCTTACTGGTCATCTACTTTCCCCATAAACGATTATGAGTATCCAGATGGAACTCAGAAGAATTATACCAGGGGTATTATTGACAATCCACGGTATTTTCTGGAGAAAAGTAATCAGAAAAGTAATCTTAATCGTTGGATAGCCAATGCCAAACTGAAATGGGATCCTTACAAATGGATGTCGGCTACTTATTCGTTTCAAGTGGATAACTATTCGGAAATGAGGAACCGGTTTGTTCCACCCGATTTGGATGTTGGAACGCATGTTCACGGTTTTATTGTGGATGAAAATATAAACTACACAGGCTTGGAGTCTGACCTGTTGGTACATTTTAACCATGATTGGACAAAGGATTTCAATACGAATCTGACCATTGGAAACCAGGTTACAGAAACGCAGAGAAATTATAATTACATTAGAGGTGAAAATTTAAATGTCCCCGGTGTTGATGATCTAAGCAATACGATTAACACATTTGCCGGTACAAGCCTTACCCGCTTGAGAAATGTGGGACTGTTCTATTCTCTGCAATTTGGCTTCAAAAACAAATTATTTGTGAATACCACCGGTAGAAACGACTGGGTTTCAACATTACCGGATGGTAACAGGTCATTCTTTTACCCATCGGTTAGCGCTTCGTACGTCTTTACCCAGGATTTGTTTAAACACAGTAGTGCTTTTACCTTTGGTAAAATCAGGATATCTTGGGCACAGGTAGGTAAAGGCCCTCGCTTTGGGAAGGTAGGGCATTATTTTATTTCCGAGCCTAACTTTCCTTTTAATGGTGCCGGGGGTTATCGTGCCAGTACTGCATCCGGTGATATGAATATTCAGCCTGAAAAAGACAACAGTTTTGAAGTAGGAACGAATTTACACTTCTTTGAAAACCGTTTACGCATTGATTATTCTTATTACAATACAAACGTTACCAATCAGATATTCACTGTAGGAACGGCTTACTCTTCAGGGTTGTCCGGTGTTACAAGAAATGCCGGAGATTATAAAACCTGGGGACATGAAATATTGGTTAGCGGCGATATCATAAGAAGCGATAATGTACGTTGGGAAGTTTATATCAACTGGTCAACAACTCATGGTAAAGTGGTTGCTTTACCAGAAGATTTGAAAGAAATTGTATTCTTTGGCGACAGAATTACTGCCAAAGCCAAAGTGGGTGATGAAATAGGAAGTTTATACGGCTGGGTATTCCAGACCACGCCTGATGGCTCACGTTATGTGGGTTCCGATGGTAAATGGGTGATAACCGGATCAGATAACAAAGGTTATTTCTATACCGGTACAAATCAGATGGTAAAAGTAGGGAATGCTTTTCCCGATTTCGTATCCTCGATAGGTACTAATTTCACCTGGAAAAATTTGAGCTTTAACTTCCTTGTTGAATGGAAAAAAGGTGGTGATGTGTATGACAAGGGTTATAGAAATGCTTTGCGTAACGGAAACCTTCTTGAAACTCAGTTCCGTGATCAGGAACGTGTCCTCGAGGGAGAAAGGGATGATGGCAATGGCGGTTACGTCAAAAATGATATCCCTTTGATGATTACGGCAAATAGTTACTACAGAGACTGGAATAACTATAACAGTGCTGCAGAAGTATTGTTAAAAGACGCTTCATGGGTTAAACTGAGAAACATAGGCATTACATACCGTTTCAAAGTGAAACATATGAGGAGTTTCGATGTTTTCGCCAGTGCGCATAACATTATTCTGTGGACACCTTTCGACGGATTTGATCCGGAAGCAAACTACTTTGGCGCAGGTACTAATATCTACGGATTTACAGGTTTAACAGTTCCGTTAAGCCAAAGCTATACTTTTGGTGTTAAATTTCAATTTTAAAAGACTAAGAACATGAAAAATATACTAAAATCAGTCGTTGTCGTCTTGCTTATCACACTCATCTCAGGGTGTGGCAAAGACTTCTTTGATGTAAACGTTCCTAACACTGCAGTTGATGCTTCTAAATTAAGTATGAATGACTTATTGGGCCCTGTTATTTTCCATACCATTTATGGTCAGTATAGTGCCGAAAGAAGTTTTGGGAATTATGCCCAGAATTTTGTTGGACAAGGTGGTTCAGCCGCCGGGGTAACTTCTGTTTCAGGAACATGGAGCGACATCTATTTATACACACTTCCTGACCTGAAAGTAATCAGAGATAAAGCAGAGGAAGTGGGTGCGAAACATTTCGATGCCGTAGCACAGATTTTAATTGCAATAAATCTGGGAATTGGCACCGATAGTTACGAAAACATTCCTTATTCAGAGGCAACACAGGCATCAAATAATTTTACTCCCGCTTTTGATACGCAGGAATCTATTTACACCGCAATCTTTAGTTTGCTCGATAATGCTATTGCTGAGTTAGAAGGTCCCGATAATTCGGGTTATGCGCCTAATTCGTCTTCCGATCTTATTTACCACGGCGATTTAACGAAATGGCTTAAAGCTGCCTATACGCTGAAAGCCAGGTATAAATTGCATTTGATTAATAAAGAGGGTGCTGCAAAAGCAGCAAATGAAGCATTGGCTGCCATTGCTAAAGGGTTTACCTCAAATTCCGATGATTTTCAAATGACTTTCACGGAAAAGACAATTAATCCCTGGTACTCATTGGAAGTATTGGCAAAACATACTGGAAACTATCACGATGTAATTTGTGACCATCTGGTTAGTTATATGGATGGTACATCATTTCCTTTCACAGGAGGTGTTGTAACGAGAGATCCTCGCCTGCCTGTTTATGCTCAAACCGATGATGGCAGTGATAATTATAAAGGTTATGTAAGTGGTGGACAGGGAGTTTCCGGAGACGGAACTTCTGCTAATACCGACTTTAAAGAAGAGGGCTATTATACTAACCAAGCTTCTCCAATCGTGGTGATTTCTTATGCCGAAGCCTTGTTTATCAAAGCTGAAGCTGAATTTTTGGCCAATGGCGGTACCACAACCAGTGTGGGAACTACACAGTCCGGCTACGATGCTTATTTAGCAGGTATCAAAGCCAACATGGCCAAGCTGGGTGTATCATCATCTGATTATCTGGCTGATCCTTCCGTAAGTATGGGAGCTGCCAATTTGAAATTGCAAAACATCATGAAAGAAAAATATATTGCTAATTTCCTGAATCCTGAAACTTATGTCGATTTAAGAAAATACAATTATTCCACTGATGTTTTCCCGGGTCTTGCCTTACCGGCAGATAATGATCAGGGTGAATTTCCGGGTAAATGGTTTAATAGGGCTCAATACCCTTCAACTGAGGCCCAGAGAAATCCGGATAATGTTACGGCAAACCAAAAATCACCTGTTGATCCGGTTTGGTGGCAGTAATGTTAACTAATTAGTATTAAAAGAAAGAATGGTCAGGTATAAATGTTTACCTTGCACCATTCTTTCTTTTTTTTGCCAAAAATTAAAAACGTTGAATAATTAAATTCCCCAAGAAAATGTCAGATAGAAGAACTTTCCTGAAAAATATGGCCGCAATCGGTGTCTTGTCAACATTGCCAACTCTGAATGCATATTCACAAACCAATTTGTTAAAAGTCAGACCCAAACGGATTTTGCCCAAACGACTGAAACAAGGCGATGTTATCGGCCTGGTTACCCCTGGAAGCCCCATAACTAAGGAACAGCTTGACGAAACGGTAAAAAAGTTGGAAAATATGGGTTATAAAACCTATTATAAACCTTCGGTTTTATCGGAGTATGGCTATTTTGCCGGAACCGACCAGGAACGCGCCGATGAATTGATGCATATGTTTGTTAATAAGGATGTGGATGCTATTATGTGCGTGCGTGGCGGCTACGGTTCAATCAGGGTAGTCGATTTGCTGAATTATAATCAAATAAGGGGTAATCCCAAAATACTTATCGGCTATAGTGATATTACCGCTTTACTGACCGCAATTTATGACAGGACAGGCTTAGTTTGTTTTCACGGGCCGCTTGGTATTTCTCATTTTATCGATTATACGTTAAAGTCGTTTGATAATGTGCTGGTTAACCCAAAGCCAAGGTATAAATATCCGTATCAGCGGGAAGAAAATACCGAAGACAATCCTGAATTTGATTTTTATACCATCACTGAAGGTAAAGCTGAGGGGGAGTTGATTGGTGGTAATTTGAGCGTTCTGGCTTCTATGGCCGGCAGTGCATTTGCACCTGATTTTGAA
The DNA here is from genome assembly GCA_913055825.1 of uncultured Bacteroidota bacterium. Classification (GTDB taxonomy): domain Bacteria; phylum Bacteroidota; class Bacteroidia; order Bacteroidales; family F082; genus Sulfidibacterium. The sequence continues at coordinate 18,498 of CAJXKB010000005.1, read as the reverse complement.
AATAAAATTGCTTTTATTGAGGAAATTGAAGAAAAAACATACCGGGCCGACCGCATGTTGACGCAGCTTGTTCAGGCGACAAACCTTAAATATGCAAATGGAATTGTTCTGGGTGTTTTTTATAAATGCAATATAAACGATTTACCAACTTTATCACTAAGACAAGCTATTGCAGACATACTAAAACCGTTGAATATCCCCGTTGCTTATGGGTTCCCATTCGGACATATAAAAACAAACATGACTCTGCCCGTTGGTATTCACGCAAAATTTAATGCAAACCGAAGAACATTGAAATTATTGGAAAGTGCAGTGATTTAGCCTTTTATGTATAACATGCCGGCTTTTTCGCAGGAAAATAACGCCTCTCAATTTATTTTTTAAGCTTGGCGAGGGCAATCATTAACCTTTCAAGTTTTGCCCTTGCTTCCCGCGATTTGCAGCTAAAACTGTTGGCTATCATCGAAAAAATAATTTCCCGTCCCGAACGTGATTTTACAAATCCGGTATAAGCTTTAACGCGGTCTATTGTTCCACTTTTCGCCCTGAGGTTTCCTTCAGCCGGGCTATTCTTAAACATTCCCTCTACGGTTCCTTCTTCCCCGGCAATGGGAAGCGAATTGTAATACACGTCAAAATAAGGGCTGTTATGTTTCATATAATTCAGTAAAAATACCATCTGGCGGGGTGTTACGGCATTGTATTGCGACAAGCCACTCCCGTCGGTGAGCTTCATCCCCTGTATGTCCATGCCATTATTTTTCCAAAAATCCATGACCGCTTTGGCATCAGCTTCTGTTTGCGCCCTGCCAATGAGCTTTAATCCGCACTGATCTAAAAAATGTTCTGCAAATAAATTGATACTGTGGATGTTGGTTTGCTCGATAATTTTTGAGAGAGGGGGAGAATAAGTTGTTGTAATCACAGTTGATTGACCTGAAATCTGATTTCCGGGTATTTTAAGCAACCGAATAGTCGTTGGTTTATCCTTTACTTTTATGCCGTTATCATGCAAAGTTTTATTCAGCTCAAAAGCAGCAAAGTAGGCCGGGTCAGGCACAGACCCTTTTACACCAAAACCGGTTTTTCCTAAAGGGAGTTTTCCCCTTAAATAGCGTGTATTACAGTATGGTGCTCCCATGATATTTGAGTGATCACCCGAAACGGTATCGGCAAGTATTGCATTATCAAAAACCAAATAAGGAATGTCAGGAACGGTTTTTACTATTTTGGCTGTGTCGCCAATGGTGCTGTCGGTATCAAAAAAGATCGTGTAGTAATCATCAAATATGCTAAGGCCGCATGCACCGGCACCATAATAATTACCCATATTGGTCCACGACCAGGATACGGGTACAATATCCCTGCTGTAAATTCCGGCATCGGCAATAACGGCACCGGCAACTGAATCGATATGCAAATTTTTTATGGCTTTTACCCACTGTGTAAGAAACTGCTTGTTTTTTGTATCATCGAAATATTTTGAGCCCAGCGTAGGGTCTCCGCCACCTTTTATGATGATATTGCCATAAAGTATGTGCGATACTGTGTCAATACTACCGGTGTACTCCAGCCTTGTTTCAAATTTATAATCAGGGCCGTATAGCTGTAGAACCGTTGCAGTGGAGATTAATTTTTGATTGGATGCGGGCCTGAGTGCTTTATCGGGATTATAAGATGAAATAACCTGCCCTGTTTTTGAATCGATGGCGATAAAACCAAAACCGGCATTTTTAAAATCATTATCCTTTTTTATTTCAGATAAAACTTTATTAACGATGTGGTGCTTTTTATAGAGGCGCCGCTGCGCATATCCATTGTTAAATGTGAGACAGATAATTAAAACCAGCAAAAATTTTCGCATGTGACAACTTTTTAAATAATAGGATAAAGATAGAAACTTAATATGAAAAATGACCTTTATATTTTTAACGGATTCGGGTTAATCTGATAAAAAATAAACCTCTTTGCAGACCATTACTTTCGGAAAGATGGCTATATTTGCTCCTATTACCAATTATCAATTGGGATTTTAGTGGTTTCAAACAATTTCATGTAAAAAATATTTTAAGATCAGGTATGAGTGATTATGGGTTCCTTTCAGTTTTACCTCCTGTTTTAGCCATTCTACTTGCCCTAAGGACCAAGCAGGTGTACGTGGCATTGATATTTGGTACCTGGCTTGGATGGCTTATTATCAGCGACTGGAATGTTGTTACCGGAACCTTTGCAACGCTGGAAGCTTTTGTTAATGTATTCAAATCGCCGGGTAATACACGGGTCATCATGTTTAGTGCATTAGTTGGTGCATTGCTTCTTTTTATTCAGTTTTCAGGTGGTGTAGATGGATTTATGATTGGTGTTAGCAGGTTTATCAGTCGTGTGGAAAGTAAACGAAATATCCAAAGCCGGATGTTTGTGCAACTCCTTGCCATGGTTACCGGTATTGTGCTTTTTGTGGAAACCAGTATCAGTTCGCTTACGGTAGGTACGCTTTACCGGCCTTTGTTTGATAAGTTGAAAATTCCCAGGGAAAAACTGGCCTATATTGCCGACTCAACTTCGGCGCCTTCGTCAATTCTGATTCCTTTTAACGCATGGGGTGCTTTTATCATGGGCCTGTTACTTACGCAGGGCATTAAAAATCCGATGCTGGTTTTAGGTAAAGCCATGGTGTATGATTTTTATCCGATTTTGACAATCTTATTGGTCTTTGTAATTATTGTAAGTAAAAAGGATTTCGGCCCTATGGCAAAGGCCGAGAAGAGAACAAGGGAAACCGGTAAACTGTTGAACGACAACGCTCATCCGTTGCTTTCGGATACAATTACTTCACTTAAATCAAAACCGGGTATCAAATTCAGGGCATTTAATATGTATATCCCTATTTTAACAATGGTGATGATGATGCCGATATATTTGTCCTATACGGGGTGGGGGGCGGTTGAAAAATCTGATGGCTTTTTTGATCATTTGACCCGTGCAATTGGGGCAGGCTCAGGTTCATCAGCTGTATTGTATTCTGTGGTTACTTCCATTCTGGTGGCGATGGTGCTTTATCGCAGCCAGAAAATTATGAACATGAAAGAGATGGTTGATATGACATTGAAGGGGATTAGTGAGCTTATGCCATTGGCTTTATTAATGATGCTGGCATTTTCCATTAGCGATGTTAGCAATAAATTGGGGACAGGTGTCTATGTTGCAAACGTAACCAAATCGTGGTTGACTCCTCAGTTGCTTCCCTTTATTTTGTTTGTAATTAGTTCGTTTATAGCTTTCTCAACAGGTACTTCGTGGGGTACATTTGCCATTATGATGGCCATTTCGGTTCCCATGGCCCACGCGCAGGGGGCAAATTTATACCTTGTTGTTGCTGCCACTATTGGGGGTGGCGTTTTCGGCGATCACTGCTCTCCCATTTCCGATACAACCATTATATCGTCCATGGCCTCGGCTTCCGATCATATCGATCACGTCAACACTCAATTGCCTTATGCTTTATTTGTGGGAAGTATAACCGCTGTTATGTATCTGATAATGGGGTATTTAATGGGATGATTTTTTGGGCGGCCCTCGCTTGGGGCGAGGTCAGGCTGTCCACTTTAGCGTTGTCGCCGGGGCCAGGTTTTGCAAAGATGCTCCGGGGGCTTCCTGCGTCAGCCTCCTCGCACCTGCAAAAACCAAGCCCCCGTCTTCCACCGGCTGCCGTTCCCATCCTTGCCGCAGAATCAGTACCTAAAGTTATTTACTGTCATCAGTTTAACATGTTTTCAGTTTCTATTCAACTTTATCTATAACTCCAGGCACTTCAAACTCGAAGTACTCCAAACTTTAGGCACTCCAAACTCTAGGCACTCTAAACTCCAGACACTTCAAACTCCAGGCACTCCAAACTCCAGACACTTCAAACTCCAGGCACTCTAAACTCTAGGCACTCCAAACTCTAGGCACTCCAAACTTAAAATGCCTAAAGCAAAACACCCAAAGATGAAACAAGATAATCAATTTGTGGTTTCGTGTGCGATGAGGTAACAACAATTCGCAAAACACCATCGGCTCCCGAGCCTACATATTTAACGAACTGAATGTAAATACCTTTATCCATTAGTTTTTGGTGAATGTGTCTCATTTTGTTGCTGTCTGACAACCTGAAAGTTACGATCGGTAAATGATTTTCATCTACTTTGAGCCCAAGGCTTTTTATTCCGTTTTTAAGATAAAAGGCATTATTCCATAAATTTTGACGAATTTCCGGATGGTTTTTTACAATTTCCAGTCCTTTAATGGCCGCCGCAACCAGAGCATTGGGCGGAGCGCTGCTGCCGGTCATCACATGACCTGTTTTCACTTCACGGATAAATGCAGTGTTTCCTGTTACAAACCCACCGTAAGCACCAAAAGCCTTGGATAAAGTACCGCCCATGAACAATCGGTCTGAATCCAGATGAAAATATTCATAAATGCCCCGGCCGTTCTCCCCTAAAATTCCTACGGCGTGGGAGTCGTCAACCCAAACAGCCCCATCAAATTCTTCAGCAATTTTTAAATAAGCTTCAACCGGGGCCAACTCAGCCCAGATGGGAAATAAACCGTCGGATACAATAAGCGGCTTTTCCATGTTTTTTAGGTGTGTCCTGATTTTCTCCCTCAAGTCATCCACATCACGATGCTTAAATTTAACAACCTTTTTGCCGGTTATCAGTGCTCCACCTATATTGGAGTAATGTGAACTTTCATCAATAAAAATGATATTAAAAACATTTAATTTTTCAAGGGCTTGAAAACCTGCAATATTGCTTAAATAGCCCGATGGTAGATAAGCAGCGTCTTCCGTTCCAAAGAAGTCGGCTATTTTTTCCTCAAGTTGCAATAATAGCGGTGTGGTACCGCTAATGGTACGGGAAGTGGCACTTCCGATCCCGAATTTTTGGGTGGCCTCTACAGCGGCCTGAATCATTTCGGGATTCGACTGCAACTGAAAATAACCCGTGCCTGCAAAATAAAGATATTCTTTTCCGTTGAGTTTAGTTTTGGTCCCGACCTTGCTTTCCATTATGTGTTTGAACGGACTTTCCTTTGGCTCTTGACGTTTTGCTGTCATTTCATCAAATATTTAAACGGTTATACTTTCCATGCTATTCAGGACATCTTCGTCAAAGCCGGCTCCAATTCCAATGGCATCTTCCAAAGTCCATTTTCCTTTTCCCTGATACTGGATTCCTCCGATTACAGGGTCTTCAGCCAACATCAAGGATGAATCCATGTCGAAATGAACCACATTTTTACTGGCAAGTACAAAGTGCATCAAAGCAGTTAATGCATAGCGCGATTCCGACATACAGCCTACCTGGCACTTAATGCCTGCAGATTCGGCTATCGCATTAATTTTTAACGCATTAAAAATCCCTCCCGACTTAGAAAACTTAATATTAAAAAAATCACAAGCTCCCATGCTGGCCAATTTGAAAGCATCGTGGTGGTCAAATACAGATTCGTCGGCCATGATAGAAATGGGGCTGCGTTCCCTTACTTTTACAAGTTCCCGGTTATTCCATTTCGGGATGGGCTCTTCACAATGTTCAATGTTGAATTGTGCTAATGCGGTCAATGTGTTAATGGCTGTAACAGTATCCCAACCCTGATTGGCATCAATACGGATAGGATAATCAGCACCCACGGCTTTCCTGATAGCTTTAATCCGGGCTACATCCGCTTTTGTGGTGGTTCCTAATTTAACTTTGATGGCCGGGAACCCTGCTTTTTTAAATGCCAGTGCATCTTTAGCTACTTTTTCCGGTTTGCCAATGCTGATGGTCATATCGGTGTGGATTTCACGCGTGTTGCTCCCGCCAAGAAGTTTGTATAAGGGCATTTGTGCTTTTTTAGCCAATAAGTCATAAAGTGCCATATCGAAAGCACTTTTCATGGTGTAATTTCCGGCAATGGCACGGTCAATTTCTGCTAACCTGTCTGCAATGGCAAAAGGGTCCTTTCCTTTCAATAATCTGGCAACCGATTTGGACAATTCAAAAACGGTTTCCTGTGTTTCGCCCACAATGGTTACAAAAGGTGCGCATTCACCAATGCCTGTCAATTCGCTGTTTGTATGTATCTTAATCACCACATTTGTGGCACTTTCAATAACTCCCAGCGAAATAACAAAAGGTTCTTTGTAGGGAAGGTTTAATTTTATGATTTCAACTTCTGTGATAATAATGTTTTCCATAATTAAAGATGTTGTGTCTTTTATAAGATTGTAGATTTTCCGTAGAATAACAGAACTGATTATGTTATTTCAGGTAAAAATAGTGAATTAAATGCCCTCAGTATTAGGTAATACCAAAATTTCACAATTTGATTTCATTATCTTAAAAAATTAACTGATTACACCCGGCATCTTGAAAAATAAGATATGTGCTGCTTAAAATTTCTTAAATTAAACCCGATGCTTTTTCTCCTCTGCTTAAAATTCAATACTTTCGCAGGGTAAATTGTAAAGCATGAACGGATTTCTTACTTTTATTCTTATTCTATTAGTAGTTTGGTACGGAACTAAACTGTTTTTTAAATATGTCCTGCCTTGGCTGATCCTTCACTTTATTAATAAACAGCAAGATAAGTTTCATAAAGGCTTTAATCCGTCTTCTACCAAAAAAGATGGAAAGGTAAATATAAATGTAGAAAAACAGGAAAAGGCGAAAACCGCTGACCCTAATTTTGGAGAATATGTTGATTTTGAGGAAGTCGAACCTGAAAAAGAACCGGAAGATGAATAAAAGTTTATTTAAAAAGTTAATTCCCTATCTGATTGCCTTTGTCGTATTTTTAGGTATCACGATGGTCTATTTTTCTCCTGTTTTTGAGGGAAAAAGCCTGAAACAGCACGACATAGCCATGTTTAAAGGAATGTCGAAAGAAATTGTGGATTTTAGGGCGAAAACCGGCGAGGAACCCTTGTGGACCAATTCGATGTTCGGAGGTATGCCGGCCTGGCAAATTTCTGTTAAATATGCAGGTAACTTATTTCAGTATGTCGATAAAGCATTACAGTTGGGGCTTCCTTCTCCCACAGGTTATGTTTTTCTTTATTTTCTTGGATTTTTTGTACTGTTATTGGTGTTGGGTGTTGATGTCTGGCTTAGTATCGTGGGAGCCATAGCTTATGCGTTGTCGTCCTACTTTTTTATTATTTTGGGCGCCGGCCACATGTCAAAAGCACATACAATAGGTTATATGGCACCGGTTTTGGCCGGGATTATCTGGACTTTTCGCGGAAAATATCTCAAAGGATCAGCTTTAACAGGATTGGCACTGGCACTTGAAATCAGGGCCGGCCATTTGCAAATTACGTATTATCTACTGCTTCTTGTTCTTGTTTATGGTATTTATGCTTTCATTGATTTGTGGCGTAAAAAGCAGATGGACCGCTTTATGAAAGCAACGGGGATGCTACTTCTTGTTGCGGCTTTGGCGGTGGCTTCCAACATCACAAGCTTATGGGGCACATGGGAATACGGAAAATATTCAATGCGTGGCAAGCCCGTACTTACCAAAGAAAAAGAAAATAAATCGAGTGGTCTCGACCGCGATTATATCACTGCCTGGAGTTATGGCGTGGGCGAAACCTGGTCGTTGATGATCCCTGATGTAAAAGGGGGCGCTTCCGGTTACCTCGGTGATCATACTAATGCTATGGAAAAGGCAGCTCCCGCATATAAAAAGTATGTTGAACGACAAAGTGCGTATTGGGGTGACCAACCTGGAACATCGGGGCCTGTGTACGTGGGCTCCATCCTTGTATTTCTTTTTATATTGGGATTACTTATTCTTGATGATGATTTTAAATGGGCCATCCTTGCGGCTACTGTCCTGGCCATTTTGCTTTCGTGGGGGAAGAATTTTATGGGATTTACCAATTTCTTCATTGATTATGTTCCCGGGTATAATAAATTCAGGGCGGTGTCGATGATACTGGTGATTGTCGAGTTAACAATACCATTATTGGGTATTCTGGTGTTGGATAAATTGATAAAACAGCCTGATTTATTGTTGAGAAAGAGAAAAGCTTTTTATACGGCTCTGGGGCTTACAGCGGGCATAAGTTTGCTGTTTTATCTTTTTCCTACCGCTTTCTTTTCATTCTTCAGTAAAATGGAAGTCCAACAATTTGGTATGTTGAAGAAAAGTAACGATCCCACTCAGGTAGCTGCATTTATGAATAGTTTGGAAAATGTTCGAATTTCTATTTTCAGGCAGGATGCCTTGCGTTCGTTCTTCTTTATCTTTTTGGCAGCCATACTGATTTTGCTGTTTGCTTCCCGTAAAATTAACAAGACTTGGTTGTTGCTGGGCCTTGGACTGTTGATTCTCATTGACATGAGTGGTGTTGATAGAAGATATTTGAACGATACTAATTATGAATATTCGCGCAAAGCAGAACACCCTTTTCAGAAAACCCTGGCCGATCGGTTTATTTTACAGGACCAACATCCTGATTTCAGGGTGGTTGATTTAACGAAAAATATTTTCAACGATGCCAGTACTTCTTATTATCACGAATCTATTGGCGGATATCACGGGGCAAAACTTCAACGGTATCAGGATTTGATTGAGGCCTACCTGGCACCTGAAATCGCTAAATTGCGTAACATGCTCTCGACAAAACCGAGTCCGGAGGATGTGGAAAATACCCTGAAACAACAGCAGGAGCTCAATATGCTCAACACCAAATATCTCATTTATAATCCTAAGGCACAGCCTATTTTAAATCCATTTGCTTTTGGTAATGCATGGATGGTAAATGATTTTAAACTGGTGAAAAATGCTGATGAAGCAATTGCAGCTTTGGGTAAAGAAGATTTGCGTTCGGTAGCTGTTGTGGATAAGGTTTTTGAGGAGCAACTCAAAGGTAAAAAGTTTCCGCTTGATGCTTCGGCAACAATTACGTTGAAAAAATATGCACCCAATGAATTGATTTATGATTTTAATGCAAAAGCACAGCAACTGGTAGTTTTCTCAGAGATTTATTATCCCGTTGGATGGGATGTATTTATTGATGGTAAAAAAGCACCTTATTTCCGTGCCGATTATGTGTTGCGGGCCATGGTCGTCCCGGCCGGAAAACACCGGATTATTTTTAAGTTTGAGCCGAAATCATGGCGGATTGGAGAGCATGTTTCATTGGTTTCATCACTCATCCTTTTGTTGTTGATTGCCTCAGTTGCCGCTTTTGAAATAAAGAAATTATTGAAAAAAGAAAATATTTCTTGAAAAAGGTACTTATCATAACTTATTATTGGCCGCCATCCGGTGGGGCAGGAGTCCAGCGCTGGTTGAAGTTTGTAAAATATCTGCGTGAATTCCAATGGGAACCCATTGTTTTTACACCTTCTAATCCTGAAGTACCTTCGGTAGATGACTCCCTTATGAATGAGATTCCTGTTAGTTTACAGGTCATCAGGAATAAGATTTGGGAACCCTATTCATTTTATAAAAAGGTAACCGGCCGAAAGAAAGATGATAAAATACAATCTGCTTTTCTCGCTGAAAAAAAAAGTAAGATAAATCTGTTGGAGGATATTTCCGTTTGGATAAGGGGAAATCTTTTTATTCCGGATGCCCGGAAATTCTGGATTAAACCATCGGTGAAATTGCTCTCGAAGTATTTAGAGACCAGGCAGGTGGATGTATTGATAACCACAGGGCCGCCACACAGCGCACACCTCATAGGAATGCACCTTAAAAAACGGTTTGGCATTCCCTGGTTAGCCGATTTCAGGGATCCGTGGACCAATATAGATTATTACCATGATTTGAAATTGGGCCGTCGTGCCGACAAAATACATCACCGCCTCGAAAAGCAGGTGCTTAGCTTTGCTGATGCTATTACGGTTGTAAGCCCGGGCATGGAACGGGAATTTGTTTCCATTGTAAATAGAAAGATTCATGTGATTCCCAATGGATATGATTGGGAAGATGTTAAGAATGTAAACCTGCCACGTACCGACAAAAAAAAATTCAGTGTAGCTCATATCGGGTCTCTCACCAAAACCCGTAATGCAGAAAATCTGTGGCAGGTTTTGAGGGAGCTCAGCATCGAATATCCCGAATTTGCTCAAAAACTTGAGATTAGAATTGTGGGAAAAATAGATGTAAGTGCTATTGAATCATTGCGTAAATATGGTATGGAAAACTATTTGACACGCATTGATTATTTGCCCCATCAGCAAGTTATTGCTGAGCAACAAAATGCTGCCGTTTTGTTGTTGTTGATAAACAATACTCCCAATGCCAAACTGATTTTGACGGGCAAGCTATTTGAATATCTGGCTTCGAAACGACCTATTGTTTGCATTGGCCCGCAGGATGGGGATGCTGCCACCATTATTCGTGAAACCGAATGCGGTAATGTGTTTGGTTTTGATGAAACGAATCGTTTGAAGGCGGAGATGCTCCGTCTGTTTCATGACTTTTTGAAGGATAAAAAAGAAAACCCATGTAAAAATGTGGAGCGGTATGAGCGAAGAAATTTGACCGCACACATGGCTGAGGTGTTAACCGGAATGCAGGTCAATAAGCAAAAAAACCCCTAAAACCAGGTAAACAGGTCTTCTTTAATGGGCTTGGCAGCAAGAATATTTTTTACAAAGTTTGAGATGTCGTAATCTCTTTCGTTAAAGACGCGGTAAAGTTCTTTCATCATCAAATCCTGGGTTCGGATATTGCGTTTTGTGGCAATTTTATCCACAAAGATATTGGTGGCAATCCTTCCTTCAAGAACTACTTTTTCAGAGATATAATCTGTAAAAAAACCTTTCCCAATTAATAAACCCAGCGTCCGGTTCCGACTCATGTCGTTTAACGCAGTCAAACTGAAATCGCCAAAACCACAGTAGTTAAAAATAGTTTTTTCTTTCCCGCCAAAGCGTGAAAGCAGATACCGCATCTCATTGATTGCACGCGTCAGCACTAACGACCGTAGGTTAGGCGAATCGTAATGGGCATCAACAATGCCAATGATGATGGCATAGATATTTTTGAGGATGCTTGAAAGTTCAGAACCGGTTACGTCGCTTGTAAAATCCAAAAAAATGGAAGTGTCCGCAAAAAGTTCCTTAAACAAGTCGTAATTCTTTGAATTTTTAGTAGCTACAGTCATTCCGGTAGGTACGTAATTGATAATTTCACGGGCAAAAGATGGCCCTTTAAAACTCACCACTGAATTGGGAACAATCTTTTCAAGGCATTGCGGAATTGTGCTGTCTTCCTTTCCGAAGCCTTTGGCAAGGTTTACCAAAATAGCTTTTGGATTGATGTGTTTTTTTTGTTTTTCCACATAGCCCGCAACAACAGGAGAAGGAATTCCTAAAAAAATTACATCGGCATTTTGCATGCTGCTGAGTTCCGGTGTTGCACTTAGATCGTCATCCAAAATAATGGTTGGGAAATACTTGTGATTTATATGATCTTCGTTAATCGATTTGATAACATCCGTTTCAATGGATATTAACTCCACGAGATACTTCTTTTTTTTGCTCAGTATTTGGGCAAATGCAGTTGAAATGGCACCGCTTCCCACAAAGCATATTTTTATTGGTTCGGTCATGGTTTGTTATAATTGAGCGGTAAAATTAACCAATATTCTGTCTTTTTATTACCTGATTTGAAATCTCAATCAAGCTGAATTTTAAAAAACACTGTTACAACAGCTTATTCTATTTATTAACAGAAAATAATCTTCGTAAAATTTGATCAACTTTATTATTGATTTCGTTTGAAACCTTAAAAAAGTAAACCGGTAGCAGAAAAAGTAAGCCGATGACCATGCTTCGCACAATAATATCAATAATGAATGAATTAAAAACCGGAATTAGTGTGGACAACCCCAATGACAATCCTGCTAAAAGTAAGATGAGAAGGTGTTTATAGTTGAAGGGTTGAAAATGGAATTTTTTATATAAAAAGATATATTTCAGGGTGTTATAAATAAATTTTGAGATAAAAGAAGCCAATGCCGCTCCCGTAATGCCATACATGGGGATAAAAATTAAGTTGGTGCCGATGACCAAAACAGCAAAAACAAGCATTAGGTAGGAAAGCCATCGATAATATTTTGAGTTGGCGATAATCTGCGGGCTGATTCCCATGAAAATATCTGATACATTGGCTAATCCGATAAACAGTATAACGTATTTTCCCGCTTCATAATCTTTTCCAATGATAGAAAAAACATTGTTTAGGTTACCAATTACCCCAATGAACAACAAAAGGCCAATCACGCCAAGGCTCAGCGTGCTTTTTTGATAGATATCGAAAATAATTGATTTATCGTTTTTCTTCCAGGCATCGGCAATTACTACCGAACCTATTTTCCCCATAGTCCGCATGGGAACCAGAATAAGTGTCCCGAAAAAGAATGCAATGGTGTAAATACCTGCCTGTCCCAATCCCAAATAATGGTCAACCATAATTACATCAATATTCATAACCAACACACCTGAATAACTGGCAATAATCCCAAAAAATGCCACGCTGAGCATTTGCTTTATCATCTTTTTATCGATAAAGCCAAAATCAGGTTTAATAAAGAGCAACTTGTCTTTTATTAGGGCAAAAAGCAGGAAAATCGCCGGGCTGATAATGGCAAGCGTGTAAATAATTACCATAACATGAAAATCCACAACCTTAAAATAATAGAGAAGGATGGATATGAGAATCAGGCTCCGCTGGACAATTTCTTTGTAAACAATTCCTTTCACAGCGTTGTACAGTACCCTGTAATAAGTGTCGAATATCCCAAATAAGAGAGTAAAAAATATCAGCGGTACTACGTAATAATAATAGGGGATAAACAAGGCTGATTTTTGCCTGGCATGCTCTACAACGGGATTATGGAATCCCATATAAACCGAAGCAGTGAGTAAAAAACCAAGCAGTCCGACGATGAGTGCCAGGCCAAGGAAACCATGATAATTTTTCTCCTTATCGCGGAAATAGGGGAAGAATTTAATCGTTACAAAATTAAAACCGAGCGCTGCAAACTGGGCAAGAAGCGTTGAATAGGAAACCAAAATACGTAACAATCCAACTTCATCGGTCGAAAGTAAACGCGGGAGTAACAGGCCAGTAGTTATGAAACCTAACAATACACCCACGTAAGAGTATATGGTTCCGGTAATGCTTTGTTTTTGAATAACTCCCAAGGTGTAGGTTTTTAAACTTATTGTGCCTGTTTGCTGTTTGCAAATATCTGAAAAATTCAGTTAGTAATATTTATTCCTTACAAACACTTAGGGAATAATTTAGAAATAAAACACCCGCCAATATTGTGTGGCGGGCGTTTATGGAATAGTTGTAACCTGTGCTGTTCAAATAGAAAGCCCTAAACAAATGACAGGGCATGCTCCAGGTCGGCAATGATGTCTTCGGCATCTTCAATACCCACCGACAGGCGAACCAGGCCATCGCTGATACCTGCCTCATCTTTTTCTTCTTTGGAAAGTTTGGAGTGGGTCATTGAAGCGGGATGTTGGATCAGGGTTTCAATGCCTCCCAGCGAAACGGCAAGCAAAGCCAGTTGAACATTATCCATCACTTTCTTACCGGCCTCAAGGCCTCCTTTTACTTCAAATGACATCATTGCACCCGGGCCACTCATTTGTTTTAATGCCAACGCATATTGCGGATGTGATTTTAATCCGGGATACCGTACCCATTCAATTTTGGGATGGGCTTCTAAAAATGCTGCAATTTTGCGAGCATTGGCCTGGGCTTTATCAATACGAATAGCCAGTGTTTTCAATCCTCTTCGCGTAAGCCATGCCTGATGCGGATCCATATTAAATCCCATATTTTTCATTACATAACTCATTTGGGCATGGATTTCTTTGGTTTTGGAAATTACTGCTCCCGCCACAATATCGGCGTGGCCGTTAATAAATTTGGTCATGGAATGCAATACGATGTCAGCACCCAAATCAAGCGGTTTCTGGATATACGGGCTACAAAAAGTATTGTCAACACACACCAGAATATTGTGTTTGTGGGCTATGGTTGAAGCTGCAGCGATGTCGGTGATACCGATAGTAGGATTAGCGGGGGTTTCAAGATAGAGCAATTTTGTATTAGGGCGAATGGCCTTCTCAATGTTTTCAATATGAGTGCAATCCACATAAGTGCTTTCAACCCCGAATTTAGGATAAAGTTTTTCCATGATGCTTCTTGACGGGCCGTAAACCGAGTTATGGCTGATCATGTGGTCGCCCGACCCCAGCAAGGCCATATAAACAGTATTTACCGCGGCCATTCCTGAGGACGTTGCTACGGCCCCATAACCATTTTCCAGTTCTGCCAACGTATTTTCCAGGTCGTCAATGGTAGGATTTCCAAGCCGGGTGTAAATATAGCCGTCTTCTTCACCGGAGAAGCATCGGGCACCATGATCGGCACTTTTAAAACTAAATGTGGAAGTTTGATAAATGGGTGTTACAGCACTACCCAGGGCGTCTTCCACGCCACCTGAATGGATGAGTTTGGAATTGAATCCGATATTTTTTGTGTCCATAATATGATTTTAGGTTTTGAGAATATTTAATGATGACAATAATTTTGTCCGTATTTTAAATTTCCGTTAATAAAGTCGAGGGCTAAATTGGCTGCTTCATCTACTACCACACCCACATACACGTCGATACCAAAATTGTTTAAAATATCAATTGCTTTGGGGCCGATGCCTCCCACAAGAATATCAGTAGCTTTTTCTGCACCCAACCAACGAGGAATGGTTCCTTCGGCATGCGGGGGCGGCTCTTTACGATATTCTTTCACAATTTTATTGTCTTCAATTTCATAAAATGCGAATTCGCGACTATGTCCGAAATGTTCGGCCAGTTGTCCATTCATTAATGGCATTGCTAATTTTTTCATCATATCAATTAATTTTTCGTTTTTTTAATATTGTCTGATAATGTTCAGAGTCTTCTTTAATCATGCGAATATCGCAATGCGGGCACAATAAGCTATTGCATGGTACACCCGGTTCATGTGCAATTTTATAATCGCACTTGGGGCAAATACAGAAGCCCTGTGGCCCACGCCCCCTTCGACGTTGCCTGCCAAAACCCGGTTCAAAACCCGGTCCTCCGCTTCTGACTTCCCTGTCGTGTTGCAATAAAGTTACCTCTTCCGAATCGCAAACCGGGCATTTTAGCTTTTTGCCGGACTTTTTATTTTGCTTAAAAACACTTCCGCAATTGCCACAGCGATACCAGTTTTCTTCAAATTCCACCTCTCCACCCTGAATAACAATTCGCTTATTTTCAACAAAAGCCAATGCTATTTTTTTCCGTGCGGAATCATAAATCCGGGTAAAAGTAGGTCGTGAGACCCCAAGTTTTTTGGAAGCTTCCAACTGGGTTAAATGCGTATAATCCGACAGTTTAATGGCTTCATATTCTTCAAAAAGCAATACAACAACTTCTTCCGGGTTATAATCACCTCCTTCTGGCATAAAGCCCGATACAAAAGGGGGCTCACTCATCATACGTCTTCTTTTCGGCCTGGGCGACATTTAATATTTGAATTTGAGCACAAATATATTGAACATTTGTTCAACATCCTTTGTTTATTCAGTTAAATTTCTCACATTTCTTATACCTTTGTAATCAGTATGAAGGAAACCGTGCTCATAACAGGTGTAAATGGTTATTTGGGGAAAGCCATTATAAACGAACTCCTTAACAATACGCCATGGCAAATTATTGTTCAATGCAGGGAGAGGGGAAAATGCAGTCAATTTATTGATCATAAACGTATTATTGCTGTTTGCGGTAATTTACTTCAGCCAGAAACTTTTTCAATAAAATAAAGCATTAAAATGAGGGTAACCGAAATGGACAAACTTAGGGACGAGGTAGAACATTGCACAAAATGTCCCTTGTACCATTCGCGAAAGCAGGTGGTTTTTGGTAGTGGTAATCCTGAGGCTCCTATTTTTTTAATTGGGGAAGCCCCCGGGTTTGAAGAAGACAAAACGGGTGTTGCTTTCGTTGGAAAATCCGGACAATTACTGGAAAAAATATTACTGGCCTGTAATTTCAATCGCGAGAAGCACGTCTTTATGAGCAACATTGTAAAATGCCGGCCACCGCAAAACCGGGTACCTGCTACAGTTGAACAAGCTGCTTGTCTTCCATATCTGGAAAAACAAATAGAGTTGGTACACCCTCAAATTATTGTAACGCTGGGCTCAACCGCGTTGAAAGGGCTCTTTGGTGAGAATCTCCGAATAACACGTGAGCGCGGAAACTGGAAATTATGGCAAAATTATCTGGTAATGCCTACCTTCCATCCTTCTGCTTTGTTGCGAAACCCAAATCTGAAAAGAGATACATGGGAAGATTTTAAAAAAGTAATAGTAAAATACCGGGAAATAGTGGATCAGAATCACTTCTGCAAATACATATAGAAAATTAAATATTTGAATTTGTCCTTGAACAAAATAAGATATTGCTATTTTTGTCTCTAATTTTTTTTCTAAAAACTATTTTTATGCGATCATTTCTTCTCACAAGTGTGTTTGTTTTATTCTTTATGAACACTTTTGCCCAGGTCAAAGGTAACAGGGGCTATCATGTAACCGTAGGCGAGCAGGTGCCTAATCTTACACTTCATCTGACTAATGGTAAAACGGTTACACTCAACCAAATGCGTGGGAAAATTGTAGTCTTGCAATTTACGGCAAGTTGGTGTTCGGTATGTCGGAAAGAGATGCCCCATCTGGAAAGTGAAATATGGCAGGCATTCAAAGACAAGAATTTTATCTTAATAGGTGTTGATTATGATGAACCGCTCAAAAAAGTTCAGGCATTTCAGAAAGAGATGAAAGTCACTTATCCTTTTGCCTTGGATCCGGGAGCAAAACTTTTTCAACATTTTGCCAATAAAGGTGCCGGCGTTACCCGGAATGTAGTTATCAACACAACTGGAAAAATTGTTTTTCTTACCCGGTTGTACGAGCCCAAAGAGTTCAATGCAATGAAAGATAAAATTGCAGCTTTGCTCTCCGATGATTAATACAATTCCTTTGAGGTAAAGATAATCAGCTTATTTGTGACCGGTTTACGAAGGCCGGCTCGTTATATTCGTTTTCTTTCAATTGGTTCTAAATTACATCCATTGCTAACAGATGTGGGGTTTTTTATGTTTTTAGTTTAAATTTGCGATTAATTTTTTGCAAAAGCGTAAAGCGGTAATATAAAAAATACCATTATGGGAATTAAATTTCGGCTTGTTGTCATGAACTTCCTGCAATTTTTTGTGTGGGGAGCGTGGCTTCTTTCATTTGGAAAATATCTGGGGGTAACCTTACATTTTAGCGGAGAACAGATTGGTGCTATTTTTATGACATTGGGAATAGCATCCCTATTCATGCCGGGATTGTTGGGCATTGTTGCCGACCGGTGGATACGACCGGATAAGTTATATGCCCTGGTTCATATTCTGGGTGCGGGATTGTTATACCTGGCTGCCCAGGAGACCGGTTTTGATGGTCTGTATTGGATCATGCTGCTTTATTTAATGCTCTATATGCCTACCATCGCACTGGATAACACAGTGTCGTACTGTATTTTGGAAAAGGAAGGATACGATATAGTTAAAGATTTTCCACCCATCCGGGTGTGGGGAACAATTGGATTCATCATTGCCGTTTGGCTTATTGATATTTTGGGATGGGGATTGAGTAATATGCAATTGTATTTTTCAGCTGCATTTTCGCTGGTTTTGGGGCTTTATTCGCTTACGCTTCCAGGTTGTCCTATTGAGAAATCAAAAGCAAAGAAAACTTTGGTTCAGGCACTTGGGCTGGATGCCTTTGTTCTGTTCAAGGATAAAAAAATGGCGATCTTTTTCATTTTCTCTATGTTACTGGGAGCTGCTTTGCAGATTACCAATATGTGGGGTGAAGCTTTTTTGCATGATTTTGGAAAAATTGCTGCTTACAAAGGTGCTTTTGCAGTCACGCACAATGGCATATTGATGTCAGTTTCGCAGATGTCAGAAACGCTGTTTATCCTCACCATTCCCTTCTTTTTGAAACGATTTGGAATTAAAAAGGTTATGTTGATGAGTATGTTTGCCTGGGTTTTCCGGTTTGCTCTTTTCGGTATCGGTTCGCCGGTGGGAATAGGATTGGGATTCTTAGTCCTTTCCATGATTATTTACGGTATGGCATTTGATTTTTTCAATATTTCAGGTTCGCTTTTTGTGGAGATGGAAGCCGAGCCGAAAATCAGGGCCAGTGCCCAGGGACTGTTTATGATTATGACCAATGGTTTGGGGGCTATGATTGGTGCATACGGAAGTGGTGTGATCATTGATTTGTTTACCCACAACGGAAATCGCGACTGGCAAACCATCTGGTTTATTTTTGCCGCTTATGCCCTGGTAATTGGTGTAACATTTATGTTATTGTTTAAATATAAACATAAACCGGAG
>CAJXKB010000004.1 GCA_913055825.1 uncultured Bacteroidota bacterium | reverse complement strand
CGGGGTTTTTCTATTTGTTTTAATGTTTCATTTTTTATAAGCATATGTTCTTTATCTGTTTTTTATTGGGCAATAACGTTTTTATTTTCTGTAATTCCGGAGGAATTGAATGTTTATAGAACGAATTACATGAGAAGATTGTACGACCCCGAATGGGGTCGAATCTTGCTCGAAAACATTTGTTGCTATAAATATTAAACCTCTCTGAGGTTTTTTTATTTGATTTATCATTGTATTTTCCATAATTCCGGAGGAATTGTATGTTTATAGAACGAATCGCAAACGGAGATGTTGCGACCCCATGCGGGGTCGTATCATGTGGTTTATGCGCCTATTAATCAGACAATTTAGTTTTCGGTTTCAAATGTAACAATTTTCTTCATAATATGCATTAGCAAAGGGGAGAACCGAAGGTGATTTTTGAACCGACGGTTGCAGAAGTGTTCCGGACCAGGCCGCTTCGTTTTCTATTTCTTGCTTCCATATATTATCCTTTTTATTTTGCAGTTAACATTTGCAGTTAACATATTTATAAAACCAGACGGGAAATCAGGGGCTGTTTTGGTTTTCCAATGGTTTGCTATCCAAATCTTGCTTTTTCGAAACAAACAATTGTAAGAGCGCCTCGTGGTTTTGAGGATTTACAAAAATATATTTTTTGTCAACCGAATAGCGGCTTGTATCACCGAAAAACTTGTGTATAGTACGCTTGTACAGCGCTTTATTGTTTTTTTCAAGATAGAGGTAAACCGGCTTATTCGAGGCAACAATACTATCCGGATGAAACCCCTTCCCCCAATCCCTTATTGAATTATCCCAGGTAAAATATTGAAAGGTATTTGGATAAAGTTTGTTGAGCTTTGCCCTTCGGTGAGGTAAGTTTTTGCCCCCCATACTGAAACAATACATGATGGCATATTCCTGAAACGGGCATCCGTAATCCTGGCTGACAATGATTTTATAACTGTCGTGAGGAAGCGTTTTGATATAATCACGGGTTTTCTTTCTGGCTGTCACCTGCTGATCCACGCTTTGTGAAACAATCCGCATGTAAGGAATTTCCTGTTTTATTTGATACCCGATAACCAGAATAACAAGCAGGCTGCTTGCATAATAAACGATTTTCATTTTGAAGAAATCGGAAAGATACTTTGCAATAAGCACCAACAAAAAAGGGAAAAACAAAAGCGCCGAAATAAAATATCGCATTTCGAAATGCTTTGCCGTAATAAAAACCACTCCGGCAATGGAAAGGATCATTCCCCAACCAATCCGTCTTATTGTTTTATTTGACTGTCTCCAATAACCGGCAATGATGACAACAACAAACAGAAAAATCGTGTAGAAAAAGATTGCATTTTGTGCAAAGAGGGTTTCCATATTTTTCAAGAATAATGGAAAATTTATGATCGTTTGACTGCCACTTTCATAGGTTCCGTTATGCATAAACAAGCTGAGCATCCAATGCCAGAACCTGTTGAATTGGAACAAAACCGGTGGGGAAAGAACAAGAAAAAAGAGGATGGTAAAAAACAGATAGTTTAGTTTTGGTTTTATACCTTTCAGAAGGAACAAGGGGAGCACAATCCAGGGTAAAAAGGTCATTTTAAGTGAAAGGCCCATCGCCATTGCCAAAGCAAGATATAAGGTTTTTGTTTTTTCTGCCATGGCAGGCCCATAAAGCTCCCGCAAAAGGAGAACCTGCAACATCATGACAGGAATAACAAACAGCATTTCGACATAGATGCGACCAGTAAGGTCATACCAAATATTTAAAAGAAAAGGAGCCGTTTGCAACGCCAGGGCAAAGACGATATTTCCGGTAATTTGAAAAGAGGCTTTTCCCACTTTTAAAAGCACTGTCGCAATAATTATGGTAATGACCAAATTAACTACCGAAAGATAAAGGTCTGAATGGTAAATAACATCTTCAAAATAGGGCAGATTGTGCGGTCTGAAAAAATAGACTATCCTGAAAATAAGGGCCATCAGCAGGTGTAACACGGATGCCGGCTGGTCGATGTTGGCACCGGTAAATTTTCCGAGTGAAACACTTAACCCGCTTACAAAATGAATGTATTCCGGATCTATGTTGCGCAAAGACAAATCACCGAATATCTGCCGGAAATAAAACCCCATCAAAAGATACAAGGCAGGAATAATATAGATCAACCAGGTAAGGTACGCTGTACGACCTGTGGATTTCAGCATGTTTTTTTGATGGTTCATCAACAGTAGATTTAAACTAAGAAAGAGTCAATAAAGAATAAAACTTATCCTTGTGAGTAATTTTAATTTTCAACAGGCCCTATGATGATGACAAAAAGCACTGCGGTTTTCATCGTGACATTCATCACATTTGCCCACCTAAAGGCTTCATCACACTTAATGCACCTCTTGCATCATTTTATCGCGACGTGCTTTAAACTCTGAACCCGGTTTCCAATTCGGAAAATCCTTTTGTTGGGCCAGATTTAATCCCAAACGGACAAAAAGCCGGGTATCCTGCACCAGTCCGGCTGCATCGTCAGTCGAATGATACTCATCACTGGGTTGATGATAATGGTGTTTCCAATAATCGTTCACATGGGCAGCTGTCCATGCTTTCCCTTTTGTGGCCGATTCGGTCCAGCCTTTGCAAAACAGCGAAGGCACCCCGTATTTAGCAAAGCTGAAATGGTCGGAGCGAAAATACATGCCATTTTCAGGATGGGGTTCTTCCACCACGTAACGCCCCTGTGCTTTTGCCAAGGTCTTCACTTCATCATCCAGATCGGATTGTCCATAGCCGGTGATGGTCACGTCTTTCATTTTTCCCATGGGGATAAAGAGCTCGTAATTGATATCTGCTACTGTTTTATTTAAGGGAAATACCGGATGAGTTACATAATATTCGGATCCCAACAAACCCTCTTCTTCTGCCGTAACAGCCAAAAACACAATCGTTCGTTTCGGTTTAAAATCCAGTTTGGAAAAGGCTTTTGCTGTTTCAAGTAAACAAGCCAAAGGATAGCCATTATCATCTCCGCCATTGTAGATGGAATCGCCATTAATCTTGGGACCAATCCCAAAATGATCCCAATGGGCGGTATAAATCACGCATTCATCGGCACGTTCGCCTCCGGGCAACATGGCCATAACATTATGAGAAGTATCGTAACGCAATTGACTATTAATTTCCAGGCTAACGGTAGTATTCAATGGAACCGCTTGGAAGTCCGGTTTTAAGGCAGCTGCTGAAAGTTTATTATAATCCAGCCCTGCTTTGGCAAACAGTTTACGGGCAGCATCTGTGGTAACCCATCCTTCAAAAGCGCAACGGGAAAGATTCTTATCTTTTGCACGAAGCAACAAGCTGGCGTTTTGAGCTCCATTGCGCAAAACAGTCCAGGGATAACCCGCCGGACCGGTTTCATGAATCACAACTACCCCTTTGGCTCCCTGCCGCGCAGCCTCTTCATATTTGTAGGTCCAACGGCCGTAATAGGTCATGGTTTTGCCTTTAAATAAAGTAGTATCGTGCAAAACATAACCGGGATCGTTCACCAGCATAATCACCGTTTTGCCTTTGACATCAAGATTTTTATAATCGTTCCAATGGTATTCGGGAGCCACAATTCCATACCCCACAAACACCATGGGCGAATGCTTTACTTCCACTTTTTCAACCATACGCCTCGTGGTGGCCACGTATTCATCAAGATATCGCAAGTTGAGTGGTCCATTCTTGGTGACAATTTTCATTTTTTTGGAGGGATTTGCCTTGAGTTCAACCATGGGTACATCCTGGAAATAACTACCATGATTGGCCGGTTTCAATCCCAACTTTTCAAAGGCGTTTTTCAGGTAATGGATGGTTTTGCCCTCTCCTTTGGTGAAGGGTTTTCGTCCCATAAATGCATCGGATGCCAAAATGGAATCGTGTTGTTTGATATCCTGAGCCTGTATACTTTGCAAAGCTTTTTCAATCCGGATATTGTAGGTATTACATGAGAAAAGAAAAGAGATAAGAAACAGCAGACCGATGAAGCGTGAAAATTTTTTCATAATACTTTATTTTAAAGATTATTTGAATAGAAGATGGAAATGATCATAACCAAAGATAGAAAATTTTATTCATGATAATACACCCGCTTTACCCGTCGCGAAATACGACTGAGTACTTCATAAGGAATGGTATCGGCGGCAGCGGCAAGTTCATCCACCGGATGGTCGGCGTTAAAAACCACGACGGAATCGCCTTCTTTCACGTTTATGTCTGACACATCAATCATACACATATCCATACAGATGTCGCCGACAATGGGTGCAGGTTTTCCATTCACCCATAAAGAAAAATTGCCATCACCCAACCTACGTAACAAACCGTCGGCATAACCTACTGAAACCGTGGCAATTTTCATATCGCTACGGGCGATGAAAGCACGGTTATAACCCACTGACTCTCCCGATTTTATTTCTTTTACTTGTGTTATTTCAGTTCGCAAAGACGTAACGGGCTTTAGTTTCCTTGCACTCTCTTCATCCGGGGAGATACCGTAAAGGCCAATGCCCAACCGAACCATATCGAACTGGGCATCAGGAAAACGGACGATCCCGGATGAATTGAGCAAATGCATCATCACCGGATGCCCGATGGCTTCGCGGAGCTGGTGTGCCATACTTTTAAAAGCCATAATTTGTTCCTGCGTAAAATCATCTAAACCCGGTTTATCACTACCCACCAAATGCGAAAAGACCGATTGAACATAAATCAGCTGGTTTCGTTTTAATCGGGTAATCAGCTCCGGGAGGTCTTCTTTTACAAAACCCAGCCGGTGCATCCCCGTATCCACTTTAATATGAATCTTTACCGGTTTATTTTGGGGCAGAGCATTTCGCCGGATCGCTTTTTCGAGCATGTTTAATGCCCGAAAGCTAAAAACCTCCGGTTCAAGCTGATGCTTAATCATCACTTCAAAAGCATACTCTTCGGGGTTCATCACCATGATGGGCAGATTAATCCCTGCTTTGCGCAATTCAACTCCCTCGTCGGCATACGCCACCGCCAAATAATCAACCTGATGAAACTGCAGGATATTGGCAATCTCAAAACTTCCGCTGCCGTACGAAAAAGCTTTCACCATGGCCATCAACCGGGTAGATTGATGCAATTTTGACCTGAAATAATTAAGGTTATCCACCATCGCACTCAGGTTGATTTCAAAGACAGTTTCGTGCACTTTCTGTTGCAATAACCTGTTGATTCGTTCGAACTCAAAAATTCGGGCACCCTTCAGCAAGATGGTTTGGTTTCGCAAAGACGAAAGAGAAAAGCCGTGAATAAAGGCTTCGGTACTCGGGAAAAAAGCCTTCTCCATTTCAAACAATTCAGCCTGACGCGAAATTACAGGGCCAATACCAATAAATTTTTGAATACCTTTTTGTTTCAACAATGCAGCTACATCGTTATACAAATCCTCATCGCTCCGGCCTGATTGAAGAATATCCGACAAAATCACCACTTTATCACGGTGTTGATTTTGCTGACTCATAAAATCGAGGGCAATACTCAGCGAATTAAAATCAGAATTATATGTGTCATTAATAATGGTGCAATTGTTAAGACCTTCTTTTTGTTCGAGCCGCATGGCAATGGGCGTCAGGGCGGTCATTCTATTGGAAATCACCTCCTCCGGATATCCCAAATGCAGCATAGCAGCCCAACAATGACCTGCATTCTCGATGGATGCTGCGTCTGTAAATGGAATTTCAATCTGCACGATATGCTCATTAAAACGTCCATCTAACCGGGTAATACCGTTTTCGGAAATTGTATTTAAAATTTGTAAATCGCAATTTTCATCAGCGCCCCAGGTGAATGCTTTAATGTTTTCAAGGATCCCGGTTTTTATGATCACTTCCTGTAGTTCTTTCTGATCGCTCCGGTAAATAAGCGTATCCACCCGGGTAAAAAGTTTAAGCTTCTCCCCTATTTTTTGTGCAGTGCTAATGAAATTTTCGCCATGGGCTTCGCCAATATTGGTAAATATACCGAGTGATGGATTAATTATGGGCTGCAGTTTATCCATCTCGTCAGGCTCAGAGATACCTGCTTCGAAAATGCCGAGATCATGCTTCTCGTTCATTTGCCAAACCGAAAGAGGAACACCGATTTGAGAATTATAACTTTTAGGACTACGCACAATTTTTTTATCCTTTCCCATCAACTGGAAAAGCCATTCTTTCACAATAGTTTTTCCATTACTTCCGGTAACTCCAATAACCGGAAAATTGAAAAGTACACGATGGGCAACAGCCAGTTGCTGCAAAGCTTCCAGCGTATTTTTTACAACAAAAAAAGAGGCCTCCGGTAAGTTAAAAGGAAAATCTTTGTTTGCCTGAACCACAAAATAACGTACCCCTTTCTTAAAAAGCGATTTTATATATTTATGACCGTCGTTTCTTTTACTGGATAACGCAAAAAACAGACAATAATCCGGCGAAATAAGCCTCCGGCTGTCAATTAAAATATCTTTAACAAGAATAGTTTCAGGATTGGGACTTTTCAAATCAGCTTTGATAACGTCAGCAATCTCAAGTCCGGTATATAGTTTATGATGCATTTTATAAAATTCGTAAATATTCGACGGGGACAAGGATTGAATTATTCGGCACGATTACCGTTTTCAGTTCAATTTCTACGTCCGTTATTAGTTTGTGATGAAACAGGTAAAGGATCAGCATTCATTTTTTTCCACTTTTGCCTGTTTTGGAAAATTTGTATGGCGAGATAGATAGCCTGGCGCATCGATTCGGGGGAAGCCAGATTTTTACCTGCAATATCGTATGCCGTTCCATGATCGGGCGAAGTACGTACCACCGAAAGGCCGGCCGTATAATTTACACCACTTTCGCCGGCAAGTATTTTAAAAGGAATCAGGCTTTGGTCGTGATACATACCTAGGATAGCATCGTATTTTGCGTAGGCACCCGAACCAAAAAACCCATCAGCGGGGAAAGGGCCAAAGGCTAAAATTCCTTGTTTTTTCGCTTTGATCAGGCAAGGTCTAATTAATGTTTCTTCTTCATCACCAATCAATCCTCCGTCACCACCGTGAGGGTTTAACCCCAATACCGCAATTTTAGGCTTATCAATGAGAAAATCTTTGCGTAAGCTTTCGTTTAAAAGATTTAATTTCCTGATTATTAACTCTTCCGACAACGCAGCCGGTACATCCCTAACCGGCAGGTGATTGGTAACCGTACCTACTTTTAAAGCCCCGGCCACCATCAGCATCAGGCTGTCATCCGCCCCAAAACGATCAGTAAGGTATTCGGTATGCCCCTGAAAATGAAATTCTTCAGAATGAATGTTTTCTTTATTGATGGGTGCCGTAACCAACACGTCCACCTTGTTTTGTTTCAAATCGGCTACCGCAACTTCGAGGGCTTTATAGGCGAATTCACCAGCCATCGGACTCGATTTTCCCAATTCTATTTTCACCTCCTCGTCATTCAGACTACGGACGTTAAGCTTATGTGAAACTGTTTTTGAAGCATCAGCAATTACATGGTAGTTGAAATCATTCAGGTGCATGCTTTTGCGATGATAACCCACCACTTTGGGCAAAGCATAAACAACTGGCGTAAACAACTCATACAAACGCGGATCCATGAGCGACTTCATCATTATTTCATAACTAATTCCATTGAAATCGCCATGCGTAATGGCTACCTTTATTTTGTTTTCTTTATCCTTGCGGAATTTATTCATCATCATGACCATACAATTTGACTACAAAGGTAAAACTTTGTGGAAATCACAAGTCAGGTTCCAAACAAGACAAAGCTCCATTTGGGTTTTTAATAATTGTTGAAGTTTGAACTCTGCCAAGCAACAAACCTAACACCATTCAAAAAAAACGCTTACCTTCTAATTGGTTTTAAATTTAAATTTTACATCGGCCAGCTCCAGATTAGCTTTTTCAATTTTTTGGGATAGCTTTTCTTTGTAGCGGACAAGTTTTTTTTGAAGGCCATCATCGGCCACTGCCAGCATCTGGCAGGCCAGGATAGCTGCGTTAAGAGCATTGTTAATACCCACGGTTGCCACAGGTATTCCGGGAGGCATTTGCACAATTGAAAGCAGAGCATCCACACCATCCAGTGTAGCATTAATGGGTACACCAATAACAGGAATAGCAGCCGAAGCAGCAATCACGCCCGGCAGGTGAGCTGCCATTCCGGCACCTGCAATAATTACCTGCAAACCCCGACTTTCAGCATCTTTGGCATAGGCCTCCACTGCCTCAGGCGTGCGATGGGCCGAGAGGGCATGCATCTCAAAAGGAACTTCCATCTCGTCGAGGAACAAGGCCGCCTTTTCCATGATTTTTAAATCAGACGTGCTACCCATGATAATGCTGACTTGTGCTTTCATTTGGATTTTTTTATTTTAGCAAAAATACAAAAAACGGGGATGATTGAGTAAGTAAAAGGATTGAGTGGTGAATATCAGCTTAACTACCCCTTTGGCACGAGTCTGAAGCAAGGCCAAAAACGAAGAGACTCGTGCCCTGTTTCCATTCTATTATTTTTTTCCGTTGTATCGTAAAGATTTATCTCAAGTCGCCGTGCGCAGGCTCCGCGTCAGCCTCACGATGGTTAAAAAGACCATAAAAACTTTATCGTCATCTTTTTGAAAACGCCTTTTCTTCTCCGCCTTTCAGGTCTTATTCGACCTGAAAGGGGAAAATCCCTTTGGCGCGAGTCTGAAGCGAAACCCAAAGTGAAAGGACTCGTGCGTGCTAGACCGGAATCAACAAAGGCATAATTAATAAGTATTTTCATTAAAATCAGCACATCATTATTTTTAATTATTATCTTTGTGAGCTATTCTAAATCTTTATTTAAAATGGCACAAATAACAGTACTCGACAAAACCTTTGAATCGTTTATCCCCCACAAAAAAATCGATCAGGCTATCGAAAAGATTGCCAGGCAGTTAGAAAATGATTTGCAAGACAAAAACCCGCTTTTTCTGGTTATCTTAAATGGAGCTTTTATGTTCGCCGGCGATCTGTTTAAAAAATTCACTTTTCCGGCTGAGATATCTTTCATCAAATTTGTATCCTACGAAGGTACGCACAGTACCGGGAGTGTGCGCCAACTCATCGGCCTTGACGAGAGTATCAAAGGCCGCACAGTAGTCCTGGTCGAAGACATTGTGGATACAGGCATAAGTATGGAAAAAGTGTTGGAGTACCTTTCCGATAAAAACGCCGAAGATATTCGCATCGCTACGCTGCTTTTCAAACCCAACTCTTACAAAAAACATTTTAAAATTGATTACATTGGATTGGAAATCCCTAATGATTTCATCATTGGATACGGGCTCGACTATAACGGACAAGCACGTAATTTAAAAGATATTTATAAAATTATTCAATAAATATTAACCCATTAATCATGTTAAACATTGCACTATTTGGCCCACCCGGGGCCGGAAAAGGCACGCAGTCGAAAAAGCTGCTGGATAAGTATAACCTCACCTATATTTCGACCGGTGATATGCTTCGTGCCGAAATTGCCGAGGGCTCTGAATTGGGTCTGAAAGCCAAATCTATTATTGAAAGGGGAGGATTGGTAGATGATGAATTAATTATTAAGATTATCGAAAAAAAAATTCAAACCAATCCCGATTCCCGAGGTATTCTTTTTGACGGCTTCCCGAGGACTACCGTCCAGGCCTATATTTTAGAAGGATTGCTTTTAAAACTGAATTCTTCACTCAATTGCATGATCAGTCTGGACGTACCCGAAGAGGAACTCATTAACCGATTATTACTTCGCGCAAAAGTTTCAGGCCGCTCCGATGACTCCTTAGACGTGATAAAAGTCCGGTTGCAGGAGTATGAAAATAAAACCAAGCCGGTTGCCGAATTTTACGACAAAAAGAATAAATATTATACTATTAACGGTGTGGGCGAAATTGATACGATTTTCGAGAATATTGTGGAAATTATAGAAAAAACCAAAAATCGTGCACAAACCAACATTGTTTTATTGGGAAAACCCGGGTCAGGCAAAGGTACCCAGGGCAATCTGCTGGCCAAAGAATTTGGGCTGGTTTATATTTCTACGGGTAAAATGATGCGCCAGGAAATAAAAGACGGAACGGAAATCGGGGAAATAGCCAAACCTTTTATGGAAAAAGGAGAGATTGTGCCCGACGAAATCCCAATTCAGCTAATTGAGCGCAAAATCAATGCAAATCCGGATGCCAATGGATTTGTTTTCAAAGGCTTCCCGCGAACATTGATTCAGGCTTATATTCTCGACGGGTTATTGCAGAGAGTTAACATGTCGGTTTCGGCTTTGGTAGAGATGAAGATATCCACACTGGAAGCAGTAAAAAGACTTTCGGCAAGAGCCAAAACGGAAAAAGCCCGACCCTATGACGCCTCCACCGAACTTATTGTCAATCGTTTGGAGCAATACAAAGAAAAAACAAATCCAGTGATTGAATTTTATAAAAACCAGGGTAAATATTCGTCAATCAAAGCCGACGGTTCGCCGGATGAAGTTTTCGAACGACTCAAAGAAAAAACCATCGACGTATTTAAAGAGAATTATTAAATTGCTCAATCAACTTCATAAAAAAAGCCACGCAAATGCGTGGCTTTTTTTATGTTGTAATTTTCCTCTAACTAAGCGTTGTAATAACCTTTTTCTTTTGCCTCTTTAATGGCATTGAAAATACCTTTTTTATTAATGATTCGAATTCCTGCTGCCGAAACTTTCAACGTTACCCATTCCTCAGTTTCAGGAATATAGAAACGTTTGGTTTGTAAATTCGGATGAAATTTTCTTTTGGTTTTAATATGTGAGTGAGAAACATTGTTTCCGCTAATCACTTTTTTTCCTGTTATCTGACAAATTCTTGACATCGTTGCTCGTTTTTATCGTGTTCAAAAAATGGAGTGCAAAGAACGGAATATTTTTTCAAATATTCAAATGCTTTTTAGAGAATTTTTAATTATTTCTCCAAAAACCAAATTTGCTTAAATCCCGCTAACCTCTGATTGGTATCTTACTGTTTTACTACGGATTATCTGTTTCCGTACATCTCTTCATAATATTTCTGATAATTGCCGGAGGTTACATTGTCGAGCCAACCCTGATTATTCAAATACCAATCCACGGTTTTTTCAATCCCTTCCTCAAATTGAAGCGATGGTTTCCATCCCAACTCTTTCTGTAGTTTTGACGAATCGATGGCGTATCGCAAATCATGACCGGCCCGGTCGGTAACATAGGTAATTAGTTTTTCAGATGTACCTTCGGGACGACCCAGCTTTTTATCGGTTACTTTGCAAAGCACCTTAATCAGGTCGATGTTTTTCCATTCGTTGTGTCCGCCAATGTTGTATGTCTCTCCATCAGGTCCCTGATGGTAGATTAAATCAATGGCAGCCGCATGGTCTTCCACGAACAACCAATCACGAACATTGACCCCTTTTCCGTAAACCGGCAAAGGTTTGTTGTGACGGATATTATTGATAAACAGCGGAATCAGCTTTTCGGGAAACTGAAACGGACCGTAATTATTTGAGCAATTTGAAATGATGACAGGCACCCCATAAGTATCATGATAAGCCCTCACAAAGTGATCCGAGCTGGCTTTGGAAGCCGAGTAAGGACTATGGGGATCGTAGGCCGTCTCTTCGGTGAAAAAACCCGTTTCACCTAACGTTCCATACACCTCATCGGTAGAAACATGATAAAAACGTTTTCTTTCCGGATGATCTTTCCAGATGGATTTTGCCGCATTCAGCAAGTTGACGGTACCCACCACATTGGTCATCACAAATTCGTTGGGATGGGTAATGGAACGGTCAACATGCGATTCGGCCGCAAGATGAATAACGCCGTCAAATTGTTCTTTTTCAAAGAGTTGTTTAATAAATGTATCATCGGTGATATCACCCAACACAAAATGATAGTTGGGCAGTTTATCAACATCTTTAAGGTTCTCGAGGTTGCCGGCATAGGTTAATTTATCCAGATTATAAATCTGATAGTCAGGATATTTTGTCACAAAACGACGTACGACGTGCGACCCGATAAACCCGGCTCCGCCGGTAATTAATATTTTCATAGGTAAATAATCTATTAATGGTTTAATCTATTTCTATTATGTTATTTCCCCGCGTGTGGCGGGATAGCTGGTGGGTTAAAAAGTTTTCCCTTGGCAGGAAGATCAGGGTTTCACGGTTTTACCACGATAGGCCTGTTCCCATTTCCATGCCGAATCCACCATCTCCTCCAATCCGAGTTCGGCTTTCCAGCCCAATTCTTTATTCGAGTAACCGGGATCGGCCCATACCTGGATGACATCTCCTTCACGACGTCCCACAATTTTGTAGTTTAACTTCAAGCCCGATACTTTTTCAAAAGCCTTGATCACTTCCAATACCGAATATCCATTTCCGGTACCCAGGTTAAACACCTCAAAATCTTTTTTCATCTTTTGATTAACCATCCGGTCGATGGCCACCACATGTGCCTTGGCCAAATCCACCACATGAATATAATCGCGGATGGGCGTGCCGTCGGGTGTTGGATAATCATTTCCAAACACGCTTAATTGATCGCGCAAGCCAATGGCCGTTTGCGTGATAAATGGCACCAGATTATTAGGGACACCAATGGGCAATTCACCAATCAACGCACTCGGGTGTGCCCCGATGGGATTAAAATATCGAAGAGCAATTCCGTGGATGTCAGCCGTTTTAATGGTGTCCTGCATAATCTCTTCCGAAATCTGTTTGGTATTGCCATAGGGCGATTCCGCCTTTTTTATGGGCGCATTCTCCGAAACCGGCAATTCGTCGGGCTGACCATAAACTGTGCAGGAAGATGAAAACACAATATTTTTGATTTTGTTTTCACGCATACTTTCCAGGATATTCATCAGAGCAACCAGGTTGTTACGGTAGTACTTCAAGGGTTTTTCAACGGACTCGCCCACAGCTTTGAAAGCAGCAAAATGAATCAGGCCGGCAATATCGTGATGCCTTTTAAAGAAATCGGCAGTCTTTTCACGATCCACCAAATCAAAAACTTCCAGCACGGGCCTGACGCCTGTAATTTCTTCGATATGGTCAACAATTTCAGCACTTGAATTGGATAAATTATCTACAATCACAACCTCAAATCCTTTATTTTGAAGCTCAACCACTGTGTGAGAGCCAATGTATCCGGTTCCGCCGGTGACGAGAATTTTCATATTGTATTCTTTTATTAATTAAGAAGATAAAAGTAAACGAAATTGCCGAAATAGGCAAACTTTTTTCAGGACAATCGTTAATCCCATCCATTATTCATTTTTCATTTTTCATTATTCATTATTAATACTCCATTCTGCGAGCTATTCTATCTTCCTCACCTTTCCATTCAAAAGTTGATATTTCTCATGACTCTCGGGGCACTCAGCCATTCCGTTTTCATCAAAATTTAAACGGTGACCGTACTCACTCATCCATCCTGCATGACGGGCAGGATTTCCCACAACCAACGCATAATCGGGAACTTCTTTAGTAACAACAGCCCCTGCACCAATAAAGGCAAAACGACCGATATCGTTGCCACAAACGATGGTTGCATTGGCACCAATACTGGCCCCGTGTTTCACTACTGTTTTCGTGTACTGTCCACGACGATTTACGTTGCTTCTGGGATTCACCACATTGGTAAAAACCATTGACGGACCCAGAAAAACATCGTCTTCGCAAATCACCCCGGTGTAAATAGAAACATTATTTTGAACTTTGACATTTTTTCCCAACACCACCTGCGGCGAAACCACAACATTCTGGCCGATATTACACTGTTCACCAAGCTTACAACCACTCATAATGTGCGAGAAATGCCAGATTTTCGTTCCTTTTCCAATCTCACAACCCTCGTCGATGACGGCTGTTTCGTGTGCAAAATATTCTTTTTCCATACTTTTTATTTCTTTACAAATTCTAAAACTGCATCCACTATCTCCTGCTGGATCGTTTCTGTTAATTCGGTATGCATGGGCAGCGACAAAACCGAATGGCTCAACATTTCCGTTACCGGGAAGTCACCTTCGGCATAACGCACATCGCGATAAGCTTTTTGAAGGTGCAGCGGCACAGGATAATAAACTGCCGATGCAATCCCTTTCCCGGCAAGATGCTTCATAAGCCCTGTGCGATCAACATCCTTTAAAACCACAGTGTATTGATGATAAACATGTGTTGTAAAATCAGCCGTTCGGGGCGTTTTAATTTTTTCGCAATCGGCGAAAGCCATATCATAAAACGCGGCTGCTTTTTGACGGGCAGCAGCATATTCATCCAAATGTTTGAGTTTAACATCCAAAATGGCTGCCTGCAAGCTGTCGAGCCGCGAATTAATCCCCACATAATCATGATAATACCGCACTTTCATGCCATGATTGGCCAACATTTGAAGTTTTTCAGCCAGAGAATCATTATCGGTAAACACAGCCCCGCCATCCCCAAAAGCACCTAAATTTTTTGACGGAAAAAATGATGTGCAGCCCATATCGCCTAATGTTCCGGCTTTTCGGGTTTTGCCGCTTTCATAGCAGGTAAAATCAGCACCAATAGCCTGCGCCGTATCTTCTATCACATAAAGGTGATGCTTTTTTGCTATTTCCAAAATAGCGTGCATATCTGCGGTTTGCCCAAAAAGATGAACCGGAATAATGGCTTTTGTGTGAGGACCAATGGCCTTTTCAACAGCCTCGGGGTCAATGTTGTACGTATCGGGCAGCACATCTACCAAAACGGGTTTTAGATGCAAAAGGGCAATCACCTCAGCCGTAGCAATAAAGGTAAACGAAGTAGTAATTACCTCATCACCGGGTTTCAAATCAAGTACCATCAGTGCAAGTTGCAGGGCATCGGTACCATTCCCGCAAGGGATAACGTGTTTCACCCCGAGATACTCTTCGAGGTGCCGTTGAAATACCTTTACTGCCGGCCCTTTGATAAAAGAAGCCGAAGCGATTACCTCAGCCATGGCCGCATCCACTTCCGGTTTTATTTTTTTGTATTGACCCGGCAGGTCAACCATAGGATATTTTATCATTTATTTTTTTTAATTATATTTTTTCTTCAAGCTGGTTCGAGCATCCGCTCGGACCAAACCCCAACCTCATAAATATAGTTCTTACTCTTTGCCACTAATTACTATTTAAAATCTTTGGCTCATTTTACATTCTGATTACTCTACAAATCAAGATATCTTCTTCAACCTTCCATCTGTAAGCCCACCTGTAAGGTTAACCCCCTCTCACCATTCACAAACCCGCCTTTGGCAATTTAAATGTAAAAGTAGTTCCCTTACCCTCTTCACTTTTAATATAAAGTTGACCATTATTTTTTTGGATAAATTCTTTTACAATAATCAGTCCCAGGCCGGTTCCTTTTTCACGATTCGTTCCTATTTTTGATTCCATCTTTTCAGTTTCACTAAAAATTTTCCTGATGTCTTCATCCGTCATACCAACACCTTGATCAGAAACACTCACCTCGTAAAAATCCTTTGTTTTTTCAGCCTTTACCACCACCTTATCTCCCGGTTTTGAGAACTTAATGGCATTTGATAAAAGATTCCTGACAACAATCTCCATAAGGTTTTTATCAAAAACAGCCCTAAAATCGTCATTGCCTTCATAAACCAGTTGTATATTTTTCTTTTGTGCCTGCTGCTTTAACAAATCGAACGACTTAGCTACAATGGGATAAATATCATTTTCGGTCAAATTCGGGGTAATGCTTTTTCGCATAATACGGGCCCACGACAACAGGTTTTCAATCATTGTGAAAGTTGCATCCATTGCCGGGCGCATCGTTTTTATAAGTTGTATCATTTCTTCTTTAGAGAAATCATCAATGTCATCAGAAATCATATCAAGAATTGATTTTTGAGTTCCAATAGGGCCCATTAAATCGTGTCCGATGATAGAGAGAATCTTATCTTTTGATTCGTTGGCTTTCTTAAGTTCCTGCTCCGCTTTTACCCGTGTACTGATGTCACGCAGGGTTCCTTCAAAACCCTCATGTTTTTTTTCGGCATTAAGAAGCACATGAGCATTCAATGAGCAGTGAATCTTATGGCCATCATGGGCTTTGATCATAATATCAAAATCATCAATCCGCCCCCAACGCGAGAACATTCTTCCGGCCTTATCCCATCCCACATCAAGTATCATAAAATCATCTACAGGCTTACCAATTATTTCAGTTGGTTTATAGCCTGCAACTTGTTTTACTGAAGGGCTTATCTCAGTAATAACACCATGGTTATCCAAACGAAAATAAATATCGGAAATGGCATTAAATATCTGCCGGTATTTTCGCTCGCTTTCTTCCAATGCCATTTCAGCTTTTTTAGCATCGGTAACATCCCAAAAGTTAAGGATAAAACCTTCAATTTCAGGATTATTTAACATGTTCTTCACAATACCCTTAACCTCACGATATTCACCCTTTTGATTTCTAAGTCGAAAAGAAAGCTCCGACCGGGTAATTTTTCCCTGCTGAAGATTCTTAAGCAATCCTTTTAAAGCCGGCTGGTCCTTAGGATGGACAAATTCCATGGCATTTTTACCCAGTCGATCCTCCACTTTATATCCAAAATGTTTCTCATATGAAGGGCTCAGATAAATGTTATGTGCAAAACGATCAAGCACCAACACATGAGTCTCAGATTCTTCAAGTAAATTATCTACAAACCGTTTCTGCTTTTTTAATGCACGGCTTTTTACGAAGCGTATTCGGCTAATGAAAAGGAAAAACCCTGTTACCACCAGCAACGCCAGAATAGACGCAATAAGATAGGCTTGAAAGACTTTCTTTTTTTGAACAGCCAGGGCCATTTCACGGTCTTTCTCACGAAATTCGTACTGTTTTTGCAGCTTAACCAACTGCAATGACTTTTCTTTGGAATAGAGACTGTCATACAGTTTATTGTATTTCTTCAAAAAAGAATAGGCCATCTTGTATTTTCCGCCTTTCGCATACAAGCTGTTTAACAGCTTAAAGGCCTCCAGCATGTTGTTAGTATTGTTTCCCCGCCTCGCTACCGACAAGGCATGCTCTCCATATGTGATAGCTTTTGGCAGATCATTTCTTTCATTACTGTAAAATTCAGCAAGATTTGTTAAACTTAATGCATAAGTTACATTGTCACCAATTTGTTTTGCCAGGATTCGAGCCGAATCATAGTATAAATATTCATCTGAAGCATCGTTAAGGCCCTTATAAGCATCTCCCACATTGCTCAGGCTCATGGCCATCCCGAAATCATCTTTCATCTTTCGGTTCATCTCTAACGCCTGCAAGAAATAATTTAATGATTTTTTAAATTCATTTCGTCCGGCCGAAATATCACCAAGGTTATTTAATGCCGTGGAAATTATCAGTTTGTCATTTATCTTTTTTCCAATTTGCAACGCTTTTAAGTAATAATTTTCAGCCAACTCATCATTACCCTGAGTCTGATAAATCGTACCAATATTAACCTCCACACTGGCAATTTTCTCCAGATTATTCATTTGGTTAAAAATGTCAAATGCTTTTAAATAATATTTCAAAGCAGCAGTTTGGTCTTCCATTCCCGAATAGGCTACACCCGAAATATTAAAAAAAGTAGCCGTGAACGATTGGTTTTTTTGCGCCCGGGCCTCTTTTAAACCTCCTGTCGCCAAATGCAGTACCTTTTGATAATCTCCACCAGAATAAGCACAAACTGCCTGCCGCCGTATTAATTCCAAATAGTTTTCCTTTTTGGGATACTTATCCATTAAGCTCCTGGCCTGCCTAAAATTACTATCTGCCTGAGCCAACAAACTGTTTTTCAGATAAACATTTCCTTTTTCCATAAGCACATTGGCAAGCAATTGCTCCGAATGAACAAGTTTAGCTATCTGACGGGCAGTATCCAAATCGGCTAAAGCCAGGCTCATCTTGAATTCATTAGCTTTTGCCGAATCAATTAAAGCTATGATATGCGTCGAATCCTTTTTTGCCACATGAGCCTCAACAAATTTCATCGGAAAAACCAAAAAAACCGTGATCAACAACAAGAGTAACGGAACAGGCTTTATACCGAGGCATTTATAATATTTAATAGTAGTTTGTAGCATATTTTAATTTTTCAAGTTATAGAAGTACAATCAACAAAGAATAAGTTCCACCATGGTTTTTGCCTTGCAAGTTTGATGTAAAGTTAGCAATTTTTTAGAAATGATCTTTCCGGTTTTCATCAATATCTGTTGCAGCCTTATGTTTTTTATCATACTTTCCACAATCGAACTCAACGTCAATATTTTTCAATGGTTTTGTGAAATCATCACTTTTGCTAATACCGAGTGAAGGATCAGCATACACTTTTTTCATATAAATTGCCCAAATCGGCAAGGCCATGTTTGCCCCCTGTCCGAGTTTAATGGTTCGGAAATGGACGGAACGGTCTTCGGCTCCTACCCAAATACCGGTGGTCAGTTTTGGGGTAATCCCCATAAACCAGCCATCCGACTGATTTTGAGTAGTTCCTGTTTTTCCGGCAATAGGATTTCGATAACCGTATTTGTATCGCAAGCGAATTCCTGTCCCACTTTCAACAACACCTTCGAGCAATTTAATCATTTTGTAAGCTGTTACTTCACTCATCGCCTCTGTTTTTTTAGGCACAAAACGTTCCAATACATTTCCGTTTTTATCTTCTATTTTGGTAACAAAAACCGGCTTGATATACACGCCTTTATCGGCAAAAGTATTCATTGCGCCAACCATTTCATAAAGTGATAAATCGGCCACGCCAAGCGCAATGGAAGGGACAGCCGGAATGGGAGAAGTAACTCCCATTTTCCGGGCCATTTGTATCACCGATTGGGGAGAAAACCGTCGAATGAGCCAGGCCGAAATCCAGTTATTTGAGTTGGCCAATGCCCATTTAAGGGTAACTTCCTCGCCAATACGTTTCGTATCAGCATTATGTGGTGTCCAGTATTTGCCATTGGGTTGAGGAACACTATATGAAATATTCGGCACTTTGTAACAGGGGCTATACTCGCCTTCCTGCATGGCCAAAGTATAAAGAAAAGGCTTAAAAGTGGAGCCCACCTGCCGTTTGGCTTGTGTTACATGATCGTACTTAAAAAAACGATAATCATTTCCACCCACATACGCCCTTACAAAACCCGTGGTTGACTCCATTGACATGAGTCCGGCTTGTAGAAAAAACTTATAATACCGGATAGAATCCATGGGTGTCATTACAGTATCAACAGTACCATGCCATGAAAATACTTTCATGTGGACAGGCTGTTCAAATGACATTTTTATGGAATCGACAGGAATTCCGGCCCGTTTCATTTTTTTAAAGCGTTGACTACGGTGCATGGCCTGTTCTAAAATATTTTGAACCTGATGCCTCACCTGAATGCTATCTCCTTTAAAAACGAAAGGAGCATCAGGATGTCCCTGCCAGTGCTTATAAAATGTTGGTTGCAAGTCATTGCCAAGATGTTCGGCCACGGCTTCCTCGGCATAACGTTGCATACGTGAGTCAATTGTGGTATAAATCCGCAGCCCGTCTTTATATAAATCGTAAGCCTTCCCATTACTTTTAAAATGGCTCTTACACCATATTTTCATTTGCTTACGCAGATATTCCCGAAAATAACGGGCCAGGCCGGCATTATGGTTTAACACGCCAAAATTTTCAACTCCCAGCGGAAGACGTTGTACCGAATCGAGGGTTTCACGATTGATAAAACCGTACTTAAACATCTGATGTAAAACCAGATTTCGTCTTTTTAATGCATTTTCAGGATGTAAAATGGGGCTGTAATGTGTGGGAAGGTTCACCACGCCTGCCATAAGTGCCGACTCCTGAAGATTGAGTGAGTCAGGCGTTTTGTTAAAAAATGTTTTTGCTGCCGATTTAATACCGTAGGAATTGTGTCCGAAAAAAACCGTGTTTAAATACATGGCAATAATTTCTTCTTTGGAATAATACCGTTCCAATTTTATGGCTGTTACCCATTCCTGAAATTTCCGTATAACAAGTTGTAATTTATTCAGGTGCTGCCCGCGGGGGAAAAGGTTTTTTGCCAATTGCTGTGTGATGGTACTCCCGCCCCCTTTGTGCTTTCCTGTAATTAAGCCGTAAATCACCCGCAATAAAGCACGTTCATCTATCCCCGAATGCTCTTCAAAACGAACATCTTCTATGGCAATCAGCGCATTAATCAAATTAGGTGAAATTTGACGATAGGTAACATTTGAACGGTTTTCAATGTAATACGTTCCTAACAACACGCCATCGGATGAGATTACTTCAGAGGCGAGGTTAGTCTGCGGATTTTCTAACTGTTTAAAAGTTGGCAGAGGCCCGAAAAATTCTGAAACTACGCCATAAAATAGCAGAACAACCAACCCAAGGCCAATGAGATACAAAAGCCAGAATTTGGTAATGTAATTAAAAAATTTCTTCTTTTTTTGTGTGTTTGATCCCATATTTTCCGTATTCATAGGTATTGTACCGGCTTAGAAATTTATTTTACCCTTATTATTTGTATTCCCACATCATAAATACCCTTAAGTGTATCGCGGCGCATGGCTTGCCAAATCATAAACCTGTAAGGACCTTTTAAGGGGAAGCGGAGATTTTTTTTTAATAAAATATGATCTTCCCGGAGGTCGCCCCAGCCTTTTCCCAACCATTTGCCTTCAGCATTAGCCAGAACAAGCTCCAGTGTATCACGTGTACTGTTTCCGTTTGGAAAACGGGTTTCCAAAAATAAATACAAATTACTGAA
The DNA here is from genome assembly GCA_913055825.1 of uncultured Bacteroidota bacterium. Classification (GTDB taxonomy): domain Bacteria; phylum Bacteroidota; class Bacteroidia; order Bacteroidales; family F082; genus Sulfidibacterium. The sequence continues at coordinate 55,580 of CAJXKB010000004.1, read as the reverse complement.
ACGGTAATGGGTACTGTGCCTCACATTCAAATAAAAATTATAATTACTCACCGTGTCAGTCACTTCCGTGTTGAAACCGGCCGCATCCAACTTATACCAATAATTATTAAGCTTAACTGTACTATCGAGCAAAGCCCTTGACCCACACGACGAGAACAAGACAATAGCAGCAGCTAAAAAACATATTGACAAACTTTTATGACGAAAAAGAAACATATTCATCACCTGTTAACATTGCAAAATGCAAATTATTTAAATATAAGAAACATAATTATCACCGTTGTTTATATCTTCAACCGCTTTTTGTTCTTTCTGGCGGGCAAAATGCTCCAGATCGTCAGGAAATTTTCTTTTCTTGTTCATTTCAATAATCTGCTTTACCTGCCGTATGGGGATAGCCATTAAATTATTGGGTTCGTCAGCATAAGCATACCACATAATTTTCTGAAACACATCACTTTTATGATAATAAGCCAGTCCTTTTTTTGTTTTCAGGACAATACGGTTATCAGGAAAAGATTTAAGTGCATCCTGATAATTATCCAGTTCAAAATTTAAACAGCATTTTAATTTTCCACACTGTCCGGCGAGTTTTTGTGGATTAAGTGAAAGTTGCTGCACACGAGCTGAGTTGGTCGAAACACTTTTAAAGGCACTCATATGTGAAGCGCAGCACAATTCGCGCCCGCAGGAGCCGATACCTCCTATTTTGGCCGCTTCCTGCCTTATACCAATCTGGCGCATCTCCACACGTACTTTAAATTCATCGGCCAGCCGCCGGATTAACTGGCGAAAATCAACCCTTTCGTCAGCCGTATAATAAAAAATAGCCTTGGTCTTGTCACCCTGAAACTCAACATCGTTCATCTTCATCTCCAAGTCCAGGTCATCGGCAATTTTTCGTGTTCGAAGCAAGACGGGTTTTTCCAGCGCAATGGCATCAAGCCATTTCTCTATATCGCCACTCCTTGCATAACGATACACCTTTTTCATTTCAACGCGTGCCGGATCATATTTTTTCCGATTCATTTGCAAACGCACAGCTTCCCCGGTGAGCGCCACAATTCCCAAATCATGTCCGGGGTTTGCCTCAACAGCCACAATTTCACCTTCCGACAAGCTTAACTCTGCAGGACATAAAAAGAAATCCTTACGATCATTTTTAAATCGTACTTCGACAAATTTTTCTTTTTGGGTATTACCCGGAGATTCATACCCTTTAAGCCAGTTAAATGACGACAGTTTGCAACAACTCGACTGGTTTATTTTAGAACCCGGTGGCATTTCCCTTGTAGTTATACAACACCCCCGGCCTGAATCAGTTTTAATCTCTATATTATTGTTTTTTAATTGTTCATCCATAGTTTGGATACTTAAATAAAGTGCGTACAAAGGTAGAAAAATTTATACTCTTGAATTATTCATTTATAACATGAAAAAGCATGTAAAAATGAAATTGTTTCTGTAGTATAAATCGTAGGTTGAACTGAGATTGTTAGTTAAGAAAATTTACGGCCGGCCTTAAGCAATTCAATAAATTGAAAACTTAAATCGGCAAACAAAATGCCGGGGTGGGCATTGCGTTCGATATGATAAACAGCCTCATTCAGCAGTTGGTATATCTGTTTTTGATTGGCAGCATTGATAAAAGGGGCAAATTTGATGAAATAATTTTTTTCGTCCTCATTGGCAGGCACTTTGTCACCAAGGCCATTAGTAACAATTAAACAACTGTGGATCACCTTTAAGCCATATGTCAGGAAACGTTTTTGTTTTTCGCGGCCCAGCCGCGATAAATCCTGAATTAAAGCATACAAATCGAGATAATCAGCCGGACGGAAGCAAAGTCGCATCCAGTCGCGGAATTTCAGAAAATTAAACTCATTTTCATCATTTTCGTCTTTTAAGTCCAGTGCCTGATTCCAATTTCCATTGGCCAGTACAGCCAGTTGCTCTGCCTGAACTTCAGTTAACCCTGAAAAATTTTCGGCAAGAAGCGCTTGTTGAATATCTTTATTTGACAAACGTGGAATTTTCACCAATTGTGCACGGGAACGAACGGTAGGGATAATCATTTCGTAACGTTCGGCCACAAGAATAATCAAAGTGTTGTCCGGCGGTTCTTCCAAACTCTTTAAAAGTTTGTTCGATGCCGATGCATTCAACTTTTCAGCAAGATAAATAATTACCACCTTATATTCCGCTTCATACGCCTTTAATCCCAGCTTTTTTATAACCTGATTGGCATCTCTGGCATATATCGACCCCTGTTTATTTCCCACTCCCAAATAACCGTACCAGCCATTTTGCGTCACATAAGCTTGATTTTTCTGTAAATAATCGCGCCATTCATTCGTAAACAAGGCAGATTCGGGATCTTTTTTTACTGTATCATTGGTCGTAGTCGGAAAAATAAAATGCAGGTCGGGATGGGCAAATTTTTCATATTTAACACAGGAAGGACATTTTCCACAGCTATCTCCGTTTTGTTTATTGGTACAATTAACATACTGGGCAAAAGCAATGGCAAGCGGCAATGCCCCGGCACCTTCCGGGCCCAGAAAAAGCATAGTGTGTGCCACCCTGTTACCGCTTACGGCATTTATAAGTTTTTGTTTTACGGCCTGCTGGCCTACGATCTTTTTAAACTGCACAATTAAGATTTTAATTGTTCAAAAATACAGGATTTGCCTTAGTGCCGCCCACCTAATATTCAGGAAAAAAACGAACACTTATCTTTTCATAAAAAAAGCAGGTACCACTCCCCCAAAGGAAGATACCTGCTTCTGCAACTAAATTTCTATTACTTAACCCAATTTTGCGCCAATAAACTGACGGTTCATACGGGCAATATTGGTAATTGAAATCTCTTTTGGACATTCGGCTTCACAAGCATAGGTATTGGTACAGTTACCAAATCCCAATTCATCCATTTTGGCAACCATTTTTTTCACACGGTCTTTGGCTTCCACTTTACCTTGGGGTAAAAGTGCAAATTGCGAAACTTTGGCCGAAACGAAAAGCATGGCAGATGCATTTTTACAGGCAGCTACACAGGCACCACAACCAATACAAGCGGCTGCATCCATAGCCAGGTCAGCATTTTCCTTTTTGATGGGAATGGCATTGGCATCGGGGGTACCACCGGTAGATGCTGAAATATAACCGGCTTCCTGAATAATCAGATCAAATGCGGAACGATCCACAATCAAGTCTCTAATTACCGGGAAAGGTTTGGCGCGCCATGGTTCAATGACAATCGTTTCACCATCTTTAAATTTACGCATGTGCAACTGGCAGGTAGTGGTGGCCGCTTCGGGGCCATGGGGATGACCATTGATGAACATGCTACACATTCCGCAGATTCCTTCACGACAATCATGATCAAATGCCACAGGACGTTCACCTTTTGCAATGAGCTCATCATTTAAGATGTCAATCATTTCCAAAAAAGAGGCATCGGAAGATATGTTGTGAACTTCGTAATCTACAAACTTACCCTTATCAGTTGGGGAGGCTTGACGCCATATTTTTAATTTTAGATCCATTGTTCTATTTTTTAATTGTTATTAAACTGATTGATACTCAATTAGGCTGTTTTATAGTTACGTGTTTTCACCTCGATATTTTCATAAACAAGGGGCTCTTTATTGAGTTTTGGAGCTTTATCATCACCCTGATACTCCCAGGCAGCGACATACATAAAGTCTTTGTCGTTACGCAAGGCTTCACCTTCAGGCGTTTGGTGCTCCTCGCGGAAATGGCCTCCGGCCGATTCTTCACGATGTAAAGCATCGCGTGCAAGCAATTCGCCCAGCTCAAGAAAATCAGCCAAGCGCAAAGCCTTTTCGAGTTCAATATTGATTCCTTCCTTGGTTCCGGGAACTCTAACATTTGTCCAGAACTCCTGGCGCAATTCCTGAATCATTTTGATGCCTTCTTCCAGGCCTTCTTTGGTACGTGCCATACCGGCATGATCCCACATAATGTGTCCCAAACGTTTATGAATGGAATCAACTGTTTCGGTTCCATTAATTGATAATAATTTATCAATTCTCTCGTGCACTTCTTTTTCAGCAGCCTCAAATTCAGGCGAATCTGTCGGTATTTTACCTACGGTAATTTGGTCAGCTAAATAATTCTGCATGGTATATGGTAAAACGAAATAGCCATCGGACAATCCCTGCATCAAAGCAGAAGCTCCCAAACGGTTGGCACCATGGTCAGAGAAGTTGGCTTCGCCACCAACAAACAAACCAGGAATATTACTTTGCAATTCATAATCAACCCAAAGTCCACCCATGACATAGTGAATGGCAGGATAAATCATCATAGGTGTTTCATACGGATCGTCATCAACAATGCGTTCGTACATATCGAACAGGTTGCCATAGCGTGCCTTAATCACATCTTTACCTAAACGGGCAATGGCATCTTTAAAATCTAGGAAAACAGCCTTACCTGTCCCTACACCGTAACCGGCATCGCAACGTTCTTTGGCTGCCCGGGAAGCCACATCACGTGGAACCAGGTTACCAAAGGCAGGATACCTTCTTTCGAGGTAATAATCGCGATCTTCTTCCGGGATTTCACGTGGACGAATCTCTTTATTCCTGATTCTTTCCGCATCTTCTTTCTTTTTCGGTACCCAAATACGACCGTCGTTCCTCAAACTTTCACTCATCAGTGTCAGTTTCGACTGATAGTCACCATGAACAGGGATACATGTTGGGTGAATTTGCACATAACACGGGTTAGCAAAATATGCACCCCGTTTGTAGGCACGCCAGGCAGCACTACCATTGGAAGTCATGGCATTGGTAGAGAGGTAATATAAATTACCATAACCACCGGTAGCCAATAAAACGGCATGAGCACTATAACGCTCAATTTCACCGGTAAACAAGTTTCTTACGATGATACCACGTGCACGACCGTCTTTCATCACCACAAGGTCAACCATTTCGCGACGGGTAAACAATTCAACCGAACCCCGTTTAATTTCTTTACTTAAAGCGCCATAAGCACCCAAAAGCAATTGCTGTCCGGTCTGACCACGGGCATAGAATGTACGCGACACCTGTGCACCACCGAATGAACGGGTAGCAAGGTATCCACCGTATTCACGGGCAAAAGGAACGCCTTGAGCAACGCATTGGTCAATGATATTATTACTTACTTCTGCAAGACGATAGGTATTGGCTTCACGGCCACGGTAGTCACCACCTTTTACCGTATCGTAAAACAAGCGGTAAATGCTGTCTCCATCGTTGGGATAATTTTTGGCTGCATTAATACCACCCTGGGCAGCAATACTGTGCGCCCTTCTCGGGCTATCCTGGATACAAAACACTTTTACATTAAATCCCATCTCACCCAAACTGGCAGCAGCAGCGCCACCGGCAAGTCCCGTACCCACAACAATAATATCAATTTTACTCTTGTTGGGTGGGTTCACCAGCTTCTGATGTTCTTTATAATGTGTCCATTTATTGGCCAAAGGCCCTTCAGGAATTTTTGAATCTATTTTAGTCATAACGCAATACTATTTAAAATGTAAAATCAAAGGAATAATCACAAAGCCAAGGGTTACGACTATGGCGTATACACGGCTCAGACCTTTAATAAAACCCCAATAAGTTTTATGGTTAAGTCCCAAAGTTTGAAAAGCCGACTGAAATGCATGATCGAGGTGAAAGCCCATCAACAAAATCAACACCACGTATAAAGTTACATAACCTCCATTATGGAACAGGTCGATGACCAGTTGCCCCATATCTTCCTTACCGCCCACTTCGGGGATACCATTTCCAACCCATCCCATTTTTACAAAGAAAAAGTTGGTCAAATGAATCGCCAGGAAAATAAAAATCAGCAGCCCTGTATAAATCATATACTTTGAAAAGGGCGACTGTTCCATAAAGGCTCTTTTTTTATAGCCGGTAGGCCGTGACATCCAATTCTGGATTTGCAGGATAATTCCATAAATAATGTGGATGGCAAATCCTGCAAACAGCACCCACTGGAAAACCTGGATAAAGGGATTAGTTCCCATAAAATGGGCCCCTTCATTAAACAATTCTTTGTCGAAGAGCAAGAACGAATTTAAGGTGAGATGCACCAATAAAAACGTCAACAAAAACAGCCCCATCAACGACATGATAATTTTCTTCGTTATGGAAGAATAGTAAGGTTTGTTACTCATAAGATTGAAATTTACATATTGTATGAACCTATTAATTAATTTTGCAAAATGATGATGCACAAAGGTATCAAAGTATTTGGAAATTTTTAGTTCAATAGATAATTTATAACAAGTTTAAATTTTAGAATTATGCGCTATCAGCCAATAAGTAACAACCTGTATAAAAAAAACAGAAAAGACTTTTCCAGTCAAATGGAACAGCAATCAGCAGCAATTTTTTTCTCAAACGATCAATGTCCGAGGAATGGCGACCAATTTCACCCTTATCGCCAAAGCTCCGATTTTTTCTATCTCACGGGTATCGAACAAGAAAAAAGCATCCTGATTCTGGCTCCTCAATCGCCAAACGAAAACCTGCGTGAGGCCTTGTTTATTCTTAAATCGAATCCTATTCTGGAAACCTGGGAAGGGCATAAATATACCCCGGAGGAAGCGCGTAAAATTTCAGGAATTGAAAATGTTTTTGTGCTGGATGATTTTGAAGCCTATCTTAAAGAACTCATGACCTATGTGCATCAAGTGTATTTAAATGCCAACGAATACATCAAATTCTTTCCAGAGGTGGAAAGTAGAGAAACACGCTTAGGAAAAAAGATACAAAAAAACTATCCGTTGCACCATTATAAACGTGCAGCACCTTTATTAACCCGCCAACGCCTTATCAAAAGCAAGGAAGAAATTGAATTGATTAAAAAGGCCTGTCAAATTACCAACGATGCTTTTCGCAGGGTTTTAAACTTTACCAAACCCGGTAAAATGGAATATGAAGTGGAAGCTGAAATAACGCACGAATTTATCAGGCAAGGAGCAACTGGTCACGGTTATGCGCCAATTATCGCCTCAGGAAAAAGCGCTTGCGCATTGCATTATACCGAGAACGACAAAGCCTGCAAAAAAGGAGACTTGTTATTGATGGATTTTGGAGCCGAATATGCCAATTACACTGCCGACATGAGCAGAACCATACCAGTAAGCGGTCGATTTACTGATCGGCAAAAAGCTTGCTACAATGCGGTTTTAAGAGTTATGAAAGAGGTGAAGAAACTGTATGTCCCCGGTAATACCATCAACGATATTAATGAAGCCACCAATAAATTGATGGAAGAGGAAATGATTGGTTTGGGTTTATTTAACAAAGAAGATATTCAAAAGCAAGACCCCTCCCAGCCTCTTTTTAAGAAGTATTTTATGCATGGCACTTCACATTTCATGGGATTAGACGTGCATGATGTTGGAGCAAAACATGAGCCCCTGAAACCGGGCATGGTTTTAACCTGTGAGCCGGGTATTTACATCACGGAAGAGCATCTGGGCATTCGTATTGAGAATGATATTTTAATAACCGACGGACAACCTGTCGATCTGATGGCAGGATTCCCCATAGAAGTGGAGGAAATTGAAGCACTTATGCAGGCAAAACTGTAATACCGATTAAACATTAAAAAAGGGAGCCTTACAGCTCCCTTTTTTAATACAAAAAATGAAAGTTTTATTTTGCACTTACCAAAGCTTTGAAGTCAGCATCTTTAAAGAATTTAAAAAATTCACGATCACGAGCAGCTTTTGAAGCATAAGAAGCATCCGACTTAACAGCTTTTGACAAATATTCCAACATCATGGATTTGTTGTTTTGACGTGCACCGTCAATCGCCAACAGATAATCGACCTTTGCAGTTTCCCTGGCACATTTCAATGTACCGGCAGCCGCTGCGTAATGGCCGTTCAACAACTGGGCCAGTCCCAGGTTATAATCACATTTAGATGACACAAGCATTTGTTCAGCTGCTGCATAATCACCTTTCATGATGTTTACCAAACCCAAGTTATAGGTTTCATTAGCACCAAGGCTTTGAGCTTTTTTATAAGCCTTTTCAGCATTAGCAAAATTTCCTTTTATGGCACACATGATACCCATGCTATTATAAATCTGATATGATTTCCCATTCATTTTATTAGCTTTTTGGAGCAAAGTTTTCGCAGCATCAAAATTGCCTAACTCCAGATCAACAGCACCTGCATTGGCTACTGCTCTCCAACAACGAGGCTCTTTAGCCATTGCATTGGCGTAAATTTGTTTTTTGGTATTCAAATCGTTGGTAAGCGTAGCAGCATACAACAATTCATTTAATTTCAGCTTTGCGTAATCGGGACTGGTTGCCAAAGCAGCAATTTCTGCATCTGTATGTTTAGGTTCAAATGCATTTACTTTGATAATAGCACGGCGCAATGGAGGGAGAATATCACGGGCCAATTCAGGATAAATCTGAATCATATTTCTGATTTCCTCTTCTTTTTTACTTTCGTCGGCAGAGTTCACTACATTCAAGATAGCGGCTTTGTCAGAAATATTCGACTTTTCCACTGCTTTCATAAAACCATTCCAGTCGGGGCCATTGGCATTGGCGGTAAATGTAACATCGCTTAAACTTTTGAAAGAAAAGGCATTACCTTTTTTTCGCAATTCTCTTTTGATTTTATTTTTCATGTATTTTTCTGCGGTTGCAGCACGACGTTGCGAAAGGCCCTGGTTGAAAGTTTCTTCTCCTTCGGGGGAGGCCCAACCATCAATGGTAATTCCTTTTACAGCCCACCCTTTATCTAAATCGGAAAGGTTATTTTTCAGTTTATTATAATTCTCCTTATTTTTATTTAAAGCAATATGCCAGTTAAGGTTTGCCACATTTATTTTGAAATACAGGTTTGCCTGCTGTGTTGAAACAGTAACTTTTTTGTATCCGTCAGGTGCAAAAGCAAAGGTTTCGCTGTGGATCATATAATCGGGCGTAACAATAGTTCCGGTAGCCAGGTTCTTAGAAGCCAGTTGAACTGCTTTTTTATCTCCGGCCAAAGCATCCTTAGCTGTTTTATAATCAGTCCCCGAATAAGTGTAAATTACAGGAGCCGCGGCAACATTGGCAACTTCCATCCCTTTTTTGTAAGGAACTTTCATGGTATGGCTGAATGACCCGCCGTTGGTATAACTAATCAATTCGCCATCACCGGCTACTTCTTCACCTTTTAACTTAATAGGATCCAAAGCCATTTCGCCTCCTTCATATTTCAAAACAGACTGGACGATCATAACCGCCTTTTTGTTAAAATATTTTGGCGGGAAAGTTCCTTTAACCGTAAGTTCGACGGAATCGCCTTTTTTAACCAAAGGTTGTGGGGTTACTTCAATTTTAGCCTCGGCATCAAATTTTTTCTCCATGGATTTGATTCCGTTGGTATAAATTTTCAAACGCGCACCAATATTAGCCCTTGTATAACCATCCCTACCAGAATTTCCATAACCTGAAACCACACCATCTAAAAGGTCAGTATCTAACCACGTATAAGTATAATCGGCAAAAAGATCCCATTTGTCATTAACGCGAAAATCAACATTGGCACCGAGGGGGACTGACAAAGCCACTTTCCGGTTATGGATTCCACCATTGTGAGAGTCGCTATTTCCCTTATAACCATGAGAAGCGAGATAAGTTCCGGTAGTTTTATCAAAGGTTCTCGATTTCCACTGATTTTGACCTAAACCGGCATGAATACCAAAATTTACCGTTCGGTCTTTATAACCTGCAAATAAATTAGACAGGTTAAAACCCAAGTTTATGTCTCCTCCGTAATAGTCGGCGTCAAAATTCAGAGCCCTGCCGGGGAAAGTAGGATAAGTGTTTTTTGAAATCGCACGCTGACCCCCTAAAAAACCGCGCGTTGCATTGATGTAAGCATTCATCCATGAAAGAAATTGCCACCCAAAAGCCAAATCGCCATTCACCTGAAACTGACGAAAATCAGGAACGTAATTGGTGGTAGCTGCTTCAGCGTTTGGCCAGCTTGAGCCAAAATCGCCCTGGATAAATAAATGAGGGGTAAAGCTGGTACTTTTCTGTGTCTTCGGGGCTTTTTTAGCTGTAGTGCTTACCTGCCCGAAAAACATTAGAGGCACAGCCATAAAAAGACTGAAAAAAAGCACCTTAGTTAGCAAAGAATAATTTTTTTTCATTTTTTGTGATTTTTAGATGAACTTAAAATATTATAATATAATTATTTTTCAAAAGTAATTAATTGGCCACAAATAACATATAGCCTTATGCAAAGATAATATTATTTTTTACGGAGCAACTATTTTTTTTTCAAATAAAACAAACAGCATGTGATTAAAACAGGAATTATACGTTGATATCAATAGCACCATCTTATAATACGCTATATTTCAGCCATATACCCCATAAAGCAACACCTACACTTACAGAAATATTTAATGAATGCTTGGTGCCAAATTGGGGAATTTCAACAACCTCATCAGCATTTTTAACGATTGTTTCTCCAACGCCCCTAACTTCATTACCAAAAACCAGGGCATACTTTTGTCCCTTTTCAACCGAAAAATCAGCCAGTGAAATACTATGATCTGCCTGTTCAACCGCCACAATCAGATAATCGCGGTTTCGAAGTTCACTAATAGCATCCTCCGTTTGCTCAAAATATTTCCACTCCACCGATTCGGTAGCACCCAAAGCTGTTTTTTGTATGTCACGATGTGGGGGCTTTGCCGTAATTCCACACAGGTAAACGGCCTCAATCCGAAAAGCATCTGCTGTTCGAAAAGCAGAGCCTATATTGTTCAAACTCCGGATATTATCAAGCACGAGCACAAAAGGGTTTTTTGGCGCTCGTTTAAAACCGTCCACATCGAGGCGGTTTAATTCTTCATTCATTAATTTTCTCATTTTGTTCCGGGAAATTTCTTTGCAAAATTAATTTCTTTTTTAAGTCGTGAATCTTTCTTCATCAAAATAATATTTAGGCAAAATCAACTGTTCACCCATCTTCTTTCAGGCAATTATTACCTTTGTGGGCAAAAAAAATTGTGCACCTATGGCAAAATACGTGGAAACTCCCCTGATGAAGCAATACAACAGCATCAAATCAAAATATCCGGATGCTTTGCTTTTATTCAGGGTAGGCGATTTTTACGAAACTTTTGGTGAAGATGCCATCAAAACATCCGGCATTTTGGGTATTGTGCTCACACGCAGGAGAAATGGCTCGGCTTCTTTTGTGGAGTTGGCCGGTTTCCCCCACCATGCCCTGGATACTTATTTGCCTAAATTAGTCAGGGCCGGTTACCGGGTAGCCATTTGCGACCAGCTGGAAGACCCAAAACTGGCAAAAAAAATAGTAAAGCGCGGTGTTACCGAACTGGTTACACCCGGAGTATCACTCAACGACAATGTACTTGAACAAAAAGAAAACAACTTTCTGGCTGCGGTACACCTCACCAACGGGATTTCAGGCGTTTCTTTTTTGGATATTTCCACCGGCGAATTTTTTATCGCAGAAGGCAATCACGAATATATCGACAAACTACTTCAGGGTTTTGACCCCAGCGAAGTGATTGTCCAGCGTCAAAACCGCATCCGATTTACCGAAGAATTCGGAAACAAATTTTACCTTACTTTTTTTGATGATTGGGTGTTTACCGATGACTTTGCCAACGATATTTTACTGCGCCATTTTAAAACAAATTCGCTGAAAGGATTTGGTATCGAGCACATTAAATCCGGAACTATTGCCGCAGGAGCAGCTATTCATTATCTTTACGAAACCCATCACGAAAATCTGGACCATATTTCAACAATCAGCCGCATTGACGAAGGAAAATATGTATGGCTCGATAAATTTACCATCCGTAACCTGGAGTTGTTGTACCCGTTATCACCAGAAGGAAAATCGTTGCTGGATGTGATGGACCGGACCCGGTCGCCCATGGGTGCCCGCCTGCTCAGACGCTGGATCAGTCTGCCGTTAAAAGACAAGCATGAAATTGAGGAACGTCTTGAAGCCGTGGGATATTTTATGGAACATCAGGAACAAAACGAAGCCATGAAAGTTACATTAAAGAGATTGGGCGATCTGGAAAGACTGATCTCAAAAGTTGCTACTTTCAGGGTAAACCCCCGCGAACTGGTCCAGTTGCACCGCTCTCTTGATTCGGTAAACGAAATTAAAAACAACTGTACCGGTAGCGGCCTCCCTGTCATCGAAAAATTGGCCGATCAGCTCAATACGTGCAGCACGCTTTCCAATAAATTAAAAAACGAACTGAAAGAGGATCCCCCGGCTTCAATAAACAAAGGACAGGTAATTGCCGACGGCGTTTCGGATGAGCTGGACGAATTGAGAAAAATTGCTTATTCGGGAAAAGATTTCCTCCAACAAATCCGGGAACGTGAAAGTAAGCGCACCGGAATCCCTTCGCTCAAAATTGGTTACAATAATGTTTTTGGGTATTATCTCGAAGTTACTAATACACATAAAGATAAAGTTCCTGAAGAATGGCACCGCAAACAAACCCTCACCAATGCCGAACGGTACATCACTGCCGAGTTAAAAGAATACGAGCAGAAAATCCTGGGCGCCGAAGATAAAATACATATACTGGAGCAACAGCTATTTGAAAACATTGTACGCTTTACAGCCACTTTTGTACAGCCCATTCAATTGGATGCCAATTTAATAGCAAAACTCGACTGCTTGTTGTCATTTGCAACTATTTCGTTAGAAAACGATTATCACAAACCACAACTCAATGATGAATACGCTCTCGACATAAAGGCGGGCCGTCATCCGGTTATTGAACAAAACATGCCCTCTGACGAGCATTACATACCCAACGATATTTATCTCGACAACAGTAAGCAGCAAATCATCATACTTACCGGCCCAAATATGTCTGGTAAATCGGCTTTGCTCAGGCAAACCGCCCTGATTGTACTGATGGCCCAAATGGGTTGTTATGTTCCGGCCGAAGCAGCAAATCTGGGATTGGTGGACAAGGTTTTTACACGGGTGGGAGCTTCCGATAATATTTCATCGGGCGAATCCACTTTTATGGTTGAAATGAACGAAACCGCCAGTATTCTCAATAACATTTCAAACCGTAGTTTGATTTTACTGGATGAAATCGGCCGTGGCACCAGCACCTACGACGGCATCAGTATTGCCTGGTCTATCGGCGAATTTCTTCACAATCACAAAGCTTACCGCGCCAAAGTATTGTTTGCCACACACTATCACGAATTAAATGAGATGGCCGCCAGTATGCCACGAATCAAAAACTATCATATCGCCATTAAAGAAATGGGCAACAAGGTTATCTTTCTACGGAAACTAAAAAAAGGCGGCAGTGAACACAGCTTTGGGATTCATGTAGCCGAAATGGCAGGCATGCCGGTTAAAATTTTGAAAAGGGCAAAAGAGTTGCTGGAAGTACTCGAAAAATCACACACTCACAACAAATTAGAGTATCACACGGAAAGTTCAAGCCCCACCGATGATTTACAATTGAGTTTTATACAGCTTGACGACCCCCTGCTTTATCAAATTAAACAAGACATCCTGAATACGGATATTGACACATTGACCCCTGTTGAAGCGCTGATGAAACTCAATCAAATCAAAAACTTACTTAAAGGTATTGATTAAAATCAAGGCATTCGACAAACACGATATAAAAAAAATCCTAAATTTTTTCATTTTGCTTGTTGGGGAAATAAAAAAGTTTTTACATTTGCACTCCAATTTTAAAGGCGGGAATAGCTCAGTTGGTAGAGCACGACCTTGCCAAGGTCGGGGTCGCGGGTTCGAGTCCCGTTTCCCGCTCGCAATCCCGAATCCGATGGTTATCGGGTCTGGGATTTTTTTTCTTTGACATTGTGCCCGGATGGTGGAATTGGTAGACACGTTGGACTTAAAATCCAATGGCCATTGCGGCCGTGTGGGTTCAAGTCCCACTCCGGGTACTTATAAAATCCGTAATTACTTGACATTCAAGTATTGCGGATTTTTTTATTTATTTTTTCCTAACTATTTCCCAACCATTTCCAAAAATGAATAAAATAAGGTACTTTTGTACTGGTTTTAACGATGCTTGTTGAAACTAACTTTTGAACAAAGTTTAGGGGAGCATGAACAACTCCCCTTTTTTTCCCGGATATAAAAAAAGCCTGCAATTTCTTACAGGCTTAGAACAATTTCAAAACTTATTTACAACACCAACTCACCATCATATCCAAACTTCATATAATTGCCTAAACTTGCTTTTGGGTATAGTTCCCGGAAATATCCTTCAAGTAAAATACTTTCCATGTCCATATTAAATACTACTTGATGCGGTTCGCTTAATAATGCGGCCTTTTCTTCTTTTGAACAATTAATCTGTAAGGTATCAAAAAACAAAGACCGGGTTTCATTTGAAAACACAATATCCGGGCAATCCTTTAACTTTTTACCTTTGCATTGCTCCCGGATATGGTCTTTTAAGGCTTTAACTTTTTGCCTTTTGTCAAGTTCGATAATGATTTGCTCACGTTTCATTTTCAAGTTGTTTTAGTTGCTCAATTAATTGCTTATTGCTCATCTTTGATAGGGCTTCTGGTGGTTGGTATATAACTGGTTTATTTTCAACTTCAATCGGTTGGGTTTGTTTCCCCTCCAGTCTGTCAAAAACAAATTCAATAGCCCTCATATTGCCCTTTGCTGCCATTTTCAATACTTTTGAGGCTATTGCTTTGCCTGTTGGGTGTTGTACCCTGATTCTTACAGTTTTGCCGGTAGGTTCGTTTTTTTCATTAATTAACTCACCGGTATAAATTTGAAAATTCAATCCATTATTGATTGTTTCCCTTAGAATATTTGTAAGACCAAACGTTCCCGGCGGCCTGCCATTTGGGTTGCCTGATTGTCCCGGTTTCCATGCCGGTTTCAAATTATCTAATTTATTCATATTCGGTGTTTTTATCGGTGTTATAGTTTGCTCAACACAATTGCATCAAATTGTTTCTCACTTTCATTCCAGTACAATTCTTTAAAGTCATGTTGGTTTGGAATGTTAAAACGGTTGCATAATTCCCGGTAATCTTTTATAAGATTTTCTATTGACTCGAGCTTTTCTATTAAAACCGGGTCGGAGGTATAAACCATATAGCTCTCTTTGAGCTTATCAAACGCCTGTTTATTTTGAATAATCTCCCCGTCTTTGTCCATTTTGAAATATTCAATATTAAAGAAACGTTGCGAAGGAGGCGTAAAGTAAAGATTATACATTTCTCTAAAACTATTGTCATTTAGAACCAGTCCATTTGCTTGCTTTTCCTTTAAGTTTTTAACTTGATTCTCAAAGTATTGTACTGGGTCTTGAACCCATTCATTAAAGGTCTGGGGTGTAATGTCCGGGAGATTCTCAATTTTGTTGTATTCATCCAACCATAAACGGATATACCAACGTTCATTTTTGATAGTATTCGTTTGCTGTAAATAGGCTATTCTCTGGAAGTGTACTAACTTTTTCATTTTATAACTGGTTTTGTTCATCCAATATACCAACTGCAATTTTTAGGCACTCATGGAATGGTTGAATTAATTCTTCTTTTTGTAACCGGGCGGCATCCTCTGATAATTTATCAAAGTCTTGCGCCTCCTTTTGTAACTTTTCTGACATGGCAATATTGTCATTTAGTGTCAGTGTTAGTGCATCCAAATACCTCTTATCGGTATCAACACCGGAAAGTTTCTTTTTTAAGTCTGTAATAGCCTGTGTTGCTATTTCACGGGCTTTGTCAGGGGTTGCACCTTGTATGCTTCCCATAGCAGCAAATAAACCTCGTTTAAGTCCTGCAATTTCTTGATTTTTTAATTTCATTTTTTTTATTTTATGTGAATTATTATCCTTGAACGATTCTAAAAAGTCCAATGATGCTTTTATTTGAATTTGTTTTTCTCTCCCGGTTAGCTTCATTTTATTTTGCTTTCTAATTTGGAAACCTTGTCAAATAGTACTTTGAAATTGTGTGCCAATATTTCTATTTTTTGTTCAGAGGTCATAACCTTGTACGTTTTTTTTGGCTTTTTTTTGCCTGATTTTTCCAATCTTACTATTTCCATTGTTTAAAGCATTTAATGATTAAATATTTCTGAAAATGGATTAATTCTAACCGGAGATAACCCATTGCAATAGGTGAGTATTGTTTTAAGTCTTCTTAAGTCTGTATACTTTTTAATTGAATGGTTCATTTTCAATAAGTTAATTTTATTAATGTGCCATGATGGATACAAGTAATACCCCGGTGTTTGTTGAAATAAGCAAAACCAAAACCGGTGTAATATTTTGGTGGTACGTAACCCGTCAAGCCCTCAATTTGTTGGCTAATGGTTGCGTATTTCATTTTAACCAACCGGGATAGCATTTTTTGCGCCCATCCCTGGGAGCGGTTAAATAACCTTGCTATTTGTCTAATGCTGTTAATGGGTTTACAAAGTTCGGATTCTTTCGTATATTTGCCGTAGGTTCTAATATAATTACGGTGTTTACGAACATCAATTTTCTTCTTAAGATTTCCCGGCAGGCTTTTCATTTCATAATGAAAGGCTTGTTTTGTAATATTCCATTTTATTATTGCAGCATAGACACGGTGCATGAATTGCTCAAAGGTTGTCCATGGTCGGGTATCAACTTTAATTAACCTTTCATTGCTAATCTTATACGTTGATTTTAGCCATAGAGTGCCATTTAAGCGTTTTGCATAACCTTTGCGCACTAAATACCCTACATACTTTCTAACCGTGTTTATTGCCAATCCTGTGAGCTGTGAAAGTTTTTCCGGGGTGTATCCATAGAATACACTATTATCGTACTTTGATTTCAGATAAAAGAAAAATATCATTGCCTTTTGATTATCGGCATTAATGATTAACTCCGGTGATATGTAGGTATTGAGTTTCATTATTCGGCATTCAAAGGCTGCAAACTTTTTTCAATATCTGAACGCAAAAAGTAAACACGTGAACCAATACCAAGGGGCTTTAGTTTCTTTGACTTGCACCAATTATGAATAGTTGAAATATCCACTTTAAAGAGTTTTGCAACTTCTTTGCGTGTGAGATACTCATTAGGTTGCTTTGGTTTAAACTCTTTTAGGAATGCTTCTAATTGAGCTTTTACCCCCTCATTGATTTGTTGCTGTAATTCGTCCGGGGTTGTTTGAATGAATTGTACTGTCTGCATATCAATTATTTTTATTATTACAATGCAAATTTTAGCAGATTCAATTCAATAAAAAATGGGGGACACCAAAAGTACCCCCCAATTTCAAATAGAATAAAGTTTAATAATGATTAGATTTTTATTTCAATCTCATTTTTTTTTGATATTGTTTTTTTGCCTGTTAAATAACTTTCTATTGTGTTTCTGTTAGTTTCTTTTCCTTTGGCTGTGAAATTGTTGAAAATATAGATAGCAACATTTTTCCAATTAGATTTAATAAGATCGTTATTACTATTTATTTGTATAAATATACCTGCTAATTGTGCCTGTGTACCTGTAAAGTCAATTGTTGTAAATTCCTTATTATAAATAAAATTTTTAAATTGTGCCTGTGGGTTGAAATAGGCTTTTAACTCTCTAAAATAATAGCTTCTAACATCCTTTTTAATTGCTAAATTTTCTTTAGGGAGCCTTGTTTTTAACCACCGGAGTAACTCAATCGACATGTCTTTTTGATATTCTGCATATTGGTTTTTTTCCTTTTTTAATAGTGTTATATTGTCGCTAACAAGGTCTAATAAGATATTGAATAGAGGTATCTTAGAGGGGTTTTCTAACATCAAGATTTCACCTCTAAGGTTTTCGCTCACACGTGTAATTCTTTCCCAATATTCCTTAAAAAAGTCTTTGTATAATTTACCATAGGTTGAATAATACTCTGCTTTCATTGCCGGTTTGTCTTTGTACTGACTTAGCAACAACTGATTAAATTCTGTATATACTTTTGTTGTTTTTTTCATTAGTTTGCCCTCCTAATTACCCTCATTACTGGTTTTTTCTCTTTGTGAATATCTTCATAAAATTTCATAAACATATCAGCGTTTGCGTCTTTGTCCTCTGATTCATTTATGTACTCAAGAAACATTGACTCCCGGGAGTGGCCAGTTATGTTTATCAGTATTGCCGTTGGCATTTTTTTATAATAGTTGGTGGCAAATGAACGCCTGAAACAATGTGAAGTAATTAGTTCATATTTTGGATACATACCCACCTCTTTGCGCTTTGTTTTCGGATTGAGTTTTGAACCCTTGACAATAGTGTCAATCCCTGCAATTTTACAAACTCTTTTTATGTACACATTTAATTTTTGGGTGCTTATTTTATGGGGAAAATCATTCTCAATAATATCAATTACATGTGGGGCAATTATGCCTACTGTTACATCTTTGCCGGTTTTTTGTTGGGTAATATCCAGATAAATATTGCCTCTCTCATATCTGATATTTTCTTTTGTTATGTTCATTAAGTCGCTAACACGTTGCCCTATTTCACAACCAATTAACAACCAATTGCGGGCGTTTACCAGTTCGGGTTGTGTTATGTCTGCATTTCGGATTTGTTCCAGCTCCTTAAATGAAAGCGTTTGAATAAAGCGGTTTTCTTTGCGTTCTTTAAATCCTTTTATGTTCTTTGCGTATTCATGCGTAGGTATATCCATCGTCATAGCATCAATACAAACGGCTCTAAGGTTGGCAAGTTGTTTGCCTGCATGATTTCTTGAATAATGTTTAATATTTGTAAGCCAGTTTTTAAAATCTTCTACAAAGGCTTTATTTATATCCAGAAAATTAAACTTTTTGCGTTTGTGTTTTTCGTAATTCTCAAAAATGTTCTTAAAAGTATTGTAACCTTTTACCCTATTTACTGACAAGCCCACTTTGCCGCTCCCAATTACCCGGGTGCTTGCATTGTCAATGATATACTGGATATGATTAGTAACAAGACCCGTATCAGTCTTTTCAACACGGTTAAAACATTCTTTTATTTTCGTTTCAACCCAATATTTATCTATGCTAACCCCTTTATCTAAATCTTTGTTGAGGTTGTCATAAATAAACGTTTCCAACTTGTTTAAACTGCTATAAAGGTTTTTGTTCTCGGGAGTGTTCTGTTTTGGTCTTTGTTTGTCATTATTCCAATCGGAAGGATTGACTATAAAACCTGTTTTTAATTCAAAAACGTTTCCCCTACTTATTGATACACGAATGTAAATAGAAACGTTCTTTTTTAATGTACTTCTTAGTCTAAATTTAATTGATGCCATGTTTTTAACTTTTGAACATAACAAAAATAACAAAAATAATAATCCGTTGGGAAAATTACCCAACATTTTCCCAACCTATTTACAATTTTATTCAATTTTATTCATTCTGTTTAAACTATTTTCTTTTTTTACAAAATACTACTAACATTGATTTTACAAGGTATTTATGTTGGTTTTTAAGGTTTTTTTAAAATATCAAATTGAATCCTTTGTACTCCCACTCCGGGTACTTTTAAAGGCCATCAGAATCTGATGGCCTTTTTTTTTCGCAAACCATTAAAAGTCCTTAAAAAATCCATTCTTTTGAAATTTTCACTTCCTTTGCTGTATATTTGTTGCTCACAGAAATTATTAATCAGTAAATAATTCGGATAAAAATGATTGCCCGACATTTGATTACCGACGGAATTATGCCGCTAAAAACCTCCGACACAGGAAAATCGGCCCTTGAGTGGATGGAAGAATACAAAGTGTCGCACTTGCCAATTGTTAACGACCAGAAATTTTTGGGCTTGATTTCCGAACTCGATATTTACGACCTTAATCGTTTTGACGAACCCCTGGGGAATCACAAACTTCATCTAAGCAATCCTTATGTAAATGAACATCAGCATATTTACGACTTGCTAAAACTGGTTAGCGCTCAAAACCTGACGGTGGTTCCTGTGTTGAATGACCACCAGGACTATCTCGGCTGCATTACCACCCAAAACCTGTTGAAATATTTTGCTCAGTCACTATCCATTGATAATCCCGGTGGAATTATTGTGCTCGACATGGCTTCAAACAATTACAGCCTGACTGAAATTGCAAATATTGTGGAGCAAAATGACGCTAAAATCCTAAGTACTTTTATTCTCAGTCACGAAGATTCCACACACTTAGAAGTTGTGCTAAAAATTAACAAAATAGAAATGGAACCCATCCTCAGAACTTTTGACCGATTTGGATATTTTATTAAAGATTCTTTTAACGAGAATCCCGACACCGACGACATACAGGATCGTTTTAACTCATTGATGAATTACCTAAATGTATAAGCGTTTTCTCACTTTGCTCTTGCTGCTGCTACTCATTGTGCCGTTGGCCCATGCCCAAAAAAAGTTTCAGCCGGTTTCCGACACAGCACTGATCGTCGATAGCATAGAAATTTCCGGGAATAAAATCACAAAGGAAAGAATTATCCTTCGTGAACTGGAAATGAAAACCGGGGACACCCTTTATCCGCATGATTTAGCCCAAAAAATAAAACAAAGCCGAGAAAACCTTTTAAACCAATCCTTGTTCAATTTTGTTGACATAACCACAACACGATACGATTTTAACAAGATAAAACTGCTTGTAAAAGTTACTGAACGTTGGTATATATGGCCTGTGCCTATCTTGACTTATGCCGACCGTAATTTCAATATCTGGTGGAAAAACAAAGACTTTAAGCGCACTAATTTTGGTATTGACCTCACCATTTACAATTTCAGGGGTAGAAAAGAACGACTTGACTTCATTTTTCAGGAAGGCTACGATAAAACCCTCAGCCTCGAATGGCATATCCCCTATATAAATTATGCCCAAAAGTGGGGACTGGTTTTGAGCGGAGGCCTTGTTTATAACCATGAAACCGATTATGGGCTACATAACAGTAAAAAGCTTTACTATCGTGAAGATGATCAATTCGTCCGGAAACAATATTTTGCTAAAATAGGAGCAACCTATCGTCCCAAATACAGGATAACCCATACTTTTTATCTCTGTTTTTATCAGGATCGTTTTGCCGACAGCCTTCAGATATTGAATCCAACTTTTGCTTACGGACCCAACCGCTACTCCTATTTTACACTGGAATACAACTTCAAACTCGATTATCGCGATTATGCCCCTTATCCTTTGAGGGGATATTACTTCGAATTTAATGCATTGAAAGAAGGATTAAATTTACTGGATAAAAAAGTAAACCTTTTTTCATTTTATTTAGTTTTCGATCAATATTTTAAATTATCCAAGCGTTGGTTTTTTGCCTATAATATTTCCTCAAAAGTAGTTACAAACCGTTACCAGCCTTATTTTCTTCAAAAAGGACTTGGTTTTCTGCCCATGACAATCAGGGGGTATCAACTACATATTGTAAACGGACAGCAGATTGCTTTAATGCGATCGAACCTGAAATTTGAACTTATCCCTAAAAAGGTCATGGATATCCCTTTTATCAAGTCAAATAAATTCGGAAAAATATTTTATGCTATTTATGCCAATCTGTTTTTCGATGCCGGTTATGTAGCTGACCGGCAAAGCCCGGTACCACCTTCCCTAAATAATAAATTACTATACAGCACAGGTATCGGCCTGGATATTGTTTCGTATTACGATGTTGTCCTGAGACTTGAGTACTCCATAAACAGACAAAAAGAAAAAGGATTTTTTATTAGTTTTATAGCACCTATTTAATATTTGGTTACCTTGAAAACACGAAAATCATCAAAAAAAATAAATAATAAATGGCTTTTACTGTCTGTCATTATGCTTTTGCTGTTTCCACGATTCGGACTTGCTCAAATTAACTATCAACATTTTATATGGGTGGGGCAAATTGAGTTATCTAAAAAAAACTATACCCAGGCCATTTACGATTTCAACACGGCAATTAGCGCAAAACAAAATGGTTTTGAAGCTTATTTCCTTCGCGGAATTGCCAAATATAGTTTGGGTGATTACAAAGGAGCTGCCGACGATTTTACCCGCACCGTAAACATTCACCCCTTATACACACGGGCTTTTCAATATCGTGGTATTTGCCGCGACCGGCTCAATGATTACTCCCACGCTATTTCTGATTTTGACCATGCCCTGAGCCTTGACCCTTTCAACCCGGAAATTTACCTCGCCCGCGGCGATACCAAGATGCACCTTCATGATTACCGGGAAGCCATAAAAGATTATTCAGAGGCCATTCAGCTCGATTTTAAATCGGGTGCTGCCTATTTAAACCGTGGGGTAGCCTATCATTTGCTTAAAAATGACAGCCTGGCCATACGCGATATCAATAAATCCATCCATCTCGATTATTTTAATGTTGATGCCTGGATTAAACGCGGGATGATTAGATACGAGATGGACAGCCTCCGAGCTGCAATTAAAGATTTTAACCATGCTACCACCATTAATGCCGATTATCCTTACATCTACTTTCAACGGGCGCTCACCTATTTAAAGCTTGGCGACACTACCGCCTGCATGAATGATTATGACAAGGTGCTGGCACTCGATTCAACCAATGCACTCACCTATTATAACCGTGCCATCCTGAAGTCGATGATGAACAATTACAAGGGTGCCATTGATGATTACAGCAAAGTCATCCAGATTAATCCACGTAATGTTTATGCATACTACAACCGGGGAATAGTAGAACTCAAAACCAATAAACCGCGAGATGCTGCCGACGATTATACCCGTGCGTTGGAAATATTTCCCGATTTTATTGCAGCTTATATCAATCGTTCCTATGCCCGCGAAAGTTTTGGCGATACAACCGGAGCAAAAAAGGATCACGACAAAGCCATGCAAATTATTGCATCGGTTAACGGCAAAGGAAAAGCCAATCAGGAATTGTTTAATAAATACCGCGATTCCACATATTTTAATAAAATCATTGAGTTTGAAGCCGATTTCCTCAATGGCGAAATGCGTAAAGGACGTGTTCAGTTTCGACGAATTAACATTGAACCAAAACCGGACATATTTGTTACTTATGCCTTTGATTTGCCTGATTCCGTTTATGAACAATACCGAAAAGCAGAATACTACGACAAAAAATTAAGCTTATTTAATGCCAATAACAATCTGGGAATCAAACTAATGTTTACTACCCGGCAATGGCCCGTAAGCCAAAATAAAGCGGTAAAAACACTTCGAAAAATCGACCGCAGAATAATTATTGCCGGCGACACGGCAGTAGCTTATTTACTTAAAGGGGTAGTGAACAGCATGTTGCAAAATTATTTCACCGCCATCAGAGCCTACGACAGTTGCCTGATGATAAATCCCAATGTTTTGTATGCCTATTTTAACCGGGCGGCTACGCGCTCGGAACAGAAGGAATCAGCTTATGCCGAACGACAGTATGAGAATGCCATCAGCATTAGCCGAAGTAATTTTCAGCATAAAAAGCCGGTTGGTGATATTCCACCCCCACAACATAAAAAAAGCCTGGCCGATTATCAACGGGTAATCAAAATGGATTCTACGTTACCCTTTACCTACTATAACTTGGCTAATCTCAAATTACACTTAAAGCATTACCAGCAGGCCATAAACGACTATTCCACTGCCATCCGCCTTGGGCCCAAAATTGCTGAAGCTTACTACAACAGAGCATTGGTCTTACTTTATCTGAAAGAAAATAAGCTCGCCTGCAAAGATTTGAGCAAAGCAGGTGAACTGGGGATAAGTGATGCCTATGTTGTTATTAAACAGTACTGTAACAAAAAATAAACCCGGGGATAAAAGTGGATTTTGAGATGACCACACATTTTACTTTCCCGGCTAACATACCATCGTTCATATTTTTTTTAAAATCACATATCGAAGCCTCATATTCTATTACTTTTGTGGTGACTTATGATTCGCTTTTTTAAAAAATATATCAATAACAGATACTTTTACACCAGCCTTGCTTTTGTGGTGTGGATGGTATTCTTCGATAGTGATAACATACTCCAGCAAATGAAACTAAAAAAAAAGATTGATAAACTGGAGCAGAAAAAGAGTTTCTATCAGGAAGAAATTGCTAAGAACAAAAGTGCCATTAAAGCACTCACGTACGACACTGCCCAACTGGAAAAGTTTGCCCGCGAAAAATACTTCATGAAAAAGAAAAACGAAGATATTTATGTGATTATCCGCGACAAATCGAAATGAAGTGAGGAGCACGAGCGGACGCTCGCGCTAGCAGGGGACGCTTGCGCTAGCTGAGCCTTTCATCATGAGTATTCGCTTAAAAAAATATTTTTCTTAAAAAAATTTAAACACATCGATCCAAACCAACTATTAAGTAATTTCGTACTTGAAATCAGAAACATATTCTTCACAGAAATTATATTCATCAAATCAAAAAAATTACAAAATCATGGAACAAAATGGAGTATTAGTATTAAAACCCATGCCCGAATTTAAAATGGAAGCTTATGATGCTGCCACAGGGCATTATGTAGAAGTAAACTCGGATGATTACAAAGGCAAATGGACCGTTATTTGTTTTTATCCGGCCGACTTCACCTTTGTCTGCCCAACAGAAATTGCGGCTATGAACGCCAGCCTGAATGAAATTCACGATAAACTGGGATGCGAAGTGTTGGCTATTTCAACCGATACCAAGTTCAGCCACAAAAGGTTTGCCGAAACCGAACCCTTGCTGAAAGACCTGAAACTAACCATTGGTGCCGACTCAACCGGTGAAGTTGCCCGCAAATTCGGTGTACTGATTGAAGATGAAGGCATTGCTTTGCGCGGTCGTTTTCTTGTAAACCCTGACGGGATAGTGATGGCACAAGAGGTACAAGCCCCACCGGTTGGCCGTAGTGTAAAAGAATTCATCCGCCAGATTGAAGCCCATCAACATGCCCACAAAACAGGCGAAGTTTGTCCTGCAGGATGGCGTCCCGGCAAAAAAACCCTTCCGGTAAACACCGACGCTGAAGCAATGACAGGAAGAGTAGGCGACTATGTAACCATTGAAGAAATTATGTCGGAATAGCAACAAGAAACCAATTTTTCAAATGCCCTGACAGCCTCACCGTTGTCGGGGCATTTTTTATTGCGGATCCACGTCTAACTGAATGATCACCGATTTATAAGCGGTCAGGCCCTTAAAATCATCAATCGTTTTCCGCAGTTTGTTTTTCTGATCGGCCTGCTGAAGGTTGCGCGGAATTTTTAACAGGATTTGTTTGATAAATTTGTTTTTTACCCGTGACACCATGGGATATTCGGGGCCATACACCAAATTGCCAAATTGAGCTTTCATTTCACGAGCCAAAGACGCAGCAGCGCGATTCAGTAAATTATAGTCTTTGTGTTTCATTTTCACCATGACCAGGCGAAAATAAGGTGGGTACTTAAATCGTTGACGTTCGGCCAGTTCACAATGATACATGCTTTCATAATCATGGCGGACCACATCACGGATAACGGGATGGCCCGGTTGCCAACTTTGAATAATGACCGTTCCCTGTTTGTTTTTGCGGCCGGCCCGTCCGCTCACCTGCTCCATCATTTGAAAACTGCGTTCGTGCGCCCTAAAATCGGGAAAGCTGAGCATATTATCGGCACTGAGCACCCCTACCACCTGTACATGATCAAAATCAAGACCCTTGGTTACCATTTGTGTTCCCGTTAGAATATCGGTTTTACGGTTCACAAAATCGTTGAATATACGATGGAAAGCATTTTTTGAACGCGTGGTATCCAGGTCCATACGGTCGATTTTTGCATCGGGAAGAATTATCGATAATTCTTCTTCCACTTTTTCGGTACCAAATCCCTGCATAACCAAATGTGGGCTTCCACACTCTTCACAAACGGGCGGAACAGGCCGTGAATAACCGCAATAGTGGCATTTGAGCAGTTCCTGCTTTTTGTGGTATGTCATGGTAACGTCGCAGTTTTTACACTGCGGGACCCAGTTGCATTCCTCACACTCAATGCGCAACGAAAAACCACGCCGGTTCTGAAAAAGGATGGCTTGCTGATGATTGTCCAATGCCTGTTTCAGGTGATTTAAAAGTACAGATGAAAAATGAGAACGCAATTGCCGGCGACGTTTTTCTTCTTTCAAATTAACTACCAGAATCTCCGGCATTTGCATACCGCCAAATCGCTCGTTTAACGAAACCAGTCCGTATTTCCCGCTTTTGGCGTTAAAATAGGTTTCGATGGCCGGGGTAGCCGAGCCCAGTACTACTTTAGCCTTATGCATCGATGCCAAAACAATGGCTGCATCGCGGGCATGATAACGCGGGGCGGGATCAAACTGTTTATACGACTGGTCGTGTTCTTCATCCACAATTACCAAACCTAAATTATCAAACGGGAGGAACATGGCCGAGCGTGGTCCCAGGATAATACGATATTTTTTATGGATATCCTCCGATTGCTGAAAACCGGCAATGTTTTCCCATACCTCTGCCCGTTCGTTTTGGTTGTATCGCGAATGATAAACCCCGATTTCATCACCAAAATGCTTGCGTAATCGCTGGATAATTTGCGTAGTCAGGGCAATCTCAGGCAGCAGATACAGCACTTGTTTGTTTTGGGCCAGCGCATCTTCGATGAGTTTGATATAAATCTCTGTTTTACCGCTGGAAGTCACACCGTGTAAGAGCGTTACGAGATGTTTCCCCATCTCTGCCCTGAGTTGTGCATAAGCCTGTTGCTGTGAACTGCTAAGTGTAAATGTCGCTTTTTGGTCTTTTTCATCTTCATCAAAACGACTGATAATCCGCTCTTCTTCCACAAAAACACCTTTGACAACAAGGGCTTTAAACGCTGCTTGTCCGGCTTTTGATTTTTTCAGCAAAACCGTTTTCTGAATGGATATATCTGCCTGTAACGGAAAGCCGGCCATACTCAAAAAAGCCATTAATAATTCCAGCTGTTTGTGGGCTCTTTTGCCCAACTGATCCATCACTTCCTGTAACTTTTCATCAAGCAACAAATCTTCATTCAATTTAACAAGTTTCTCTTTTTTAGGCTTATACAAAGAAGTAAGTTCTTCCTCCATAAAAATAAACCGGCGTTCGATCATGGTTTTCAGCAAGGGCAACACTTTCTGAAAACCCACAATTTCGCTCACCTCTTTTATAGTGATTTTTTTCTTCTGCAACAAAGCTTCTGTAATCCGGAATTCCGATTCATTCAGGTTTTCAATATCGGGTTGAAAAGTTTCTGAAAGAACAATTTTCGATTCGCTACTCAGTTTAAAAACAGTTGGTATGGCTACCCCCATCACATCACCGAGGTTACACATATAATATTCGGCCATCCAGTGCCAAAATTTTATTTGAATGGCATTAATAAGCGGCTTTTCATCCAGAATAGAAAGAATGTATTTTGGAATACCTTTGGCAGGAGGGGTTTTGTGTAACTTCATCACCAGCCCTGAGTAAACACGTCGTTTACCGAACTGCACGGTAACTCGTTGGCCTACCATCACCAATTCATTCATGGCAAAAGGCACCCGGTAAGTAAAAGTTCCCGGAATTGGCAGAGGTAATAATATTTCAGCAAATAGTGTCGTACGCTCCATACAACAAAGGTATTTATTTTAGGCAATTGGTTGAATTGAAACGGAGATAGATAAATGGATAAATCTGCTCATTTATCAGCAACGTGGCCAAAGCCTCCGCCTCCAGGGGTTTTCAACAAAAAAACATCGTTTTTATGCACCGTGAGTTGCGTGATTCCTTTGAGTTGCTTTTTTTCACCCCCGGCTGTAATCAGCCACTGCTCACCGGTCATTCCGGCTTCACCGCCTGCCATCCCGTAAGGGGCAAACTTACGGTGCTGGCTGAGTATAGACAGCTCCATATCATCAAGGAATTCATATTCACGGACCACTCCGTTCCCGCCTTTATGGTTTCCCCTTCCTCCGGACTCATGTCTGATTTCGAATCGTTTTATTCTAATGGGATAGCGGTATTCCATAATTTCCGGGTCTGTGATACGTGTATTGGTCATGTGTTGGTGAACGGCTGAAGCTCCATCGGAATTTTTTGTAGCCCCAACACCGCCTGCAACAGTTTCGTAATAGCCGAAATGCCGGTTACCAAACAGCACGTTGTTCATGGTCCCCTGACTACAGGCTGCAATGCCAAAAGCTTTCAACAACGTATCAGTAAGCCGCTGGCTGATTTCAACATTGCCTCCCACCACTGCCGGGCATTCATCAGGATTATCACCAAACACAGGATTCAGCAAACCAGTAGGCAGATTCATGCTAACCGGCTCCATAAGTCCGTCGTTAAGTGGGATATCTTCATTTAAAAGCAGACGCATCACGTAGATGATCACGGAGTTTACGATAGCCCGGTTGGCGTTCATATTGCCTGGGTGTACCGGCGAGCTACCGGAAAAATCAAAATGAATCTTATCCTCACGAATAGTGATTTTCACCTGAATCAAACTGCCGTCATCCAGCTTTTCAGCTGCACGGTATTCTCCATTGGGAAAACCAGACAACACATGACGCATTTTGTTCGTGGCCATATCGCGAAGCGCACGCATGTATTGCAACACCTCTTCTTCTCCGTAATCATCCAACATTTGAAGAAAAGCATTCTGCCCGTTGTAATTCGCTGCCAACGCTGCTTTCAGGTCAGCCATGTTTTCAGGCACAGAACGGCTGGGATATTTTCCCGATTTAAAAAGCTGTTCCATCTGATACCATAATACTTTTCCATGTTTTGCCAAATAAGTGGGGGCAATCACTACGCCTTCCTCGGAAAGCCGGGTAGCGGAAGGCGGCATAGAACCAGGTGCGATTCCCCCGATTTCAGCATGATGTGCCCGGTTGACCACGAAAGCCAACAGATTGTCTTTTTTATCGAAAACCGGAGTGATGAGGGTAACGTCGGGCAGGTGGGAACCACCATAAGCCGGATGATTGGTAACGAGTGTGTCACCCGGCGAAAAGGTAAAATCCTTCATAACTTCGCGGACACAAATACCCAGTCCGCCCAAGTGCACCGGAATGTGCGGGGCATTGGCCACAAGATAGCCATTTTTGTCCAGCAGGGCACACGAAAAATCCATACGTTCCTTTATATTGACCGACAAGGCTGTACGCTGCAAAACGGCACCCATATTTTCGGCCAGCATTTTAAAACGGTTGGTGAACAGTTCAAGCTGCGTCTCAAATTGTTTTTTAGGTGTGATTTCTTTTTGATGTGAGGTTTTCTTCAAAATAAGGTTTCCAAAACCATCCACATCGGCCTGCCAGTATTTTTCCAGAAAGGTTGTGCTTTTGTCGTCGGTAGTCAGTGCCGGACCCGGGATGAAGTTTCCGGGTTTCATCTCTGTTTTTAAATACACAGGCACCTTTTCCCACTCTAAACCGGTAAAGCCATTTTGATAATGGTGTACTTTTGCTTTGCTTTTCAACAGCATTGAATCAGTCTTACCAACGTGGTGTTGTTCCTTAGATTGAATACTGATACGAATGGATTCAATTTCGATGGGACGGTTGTCAATCCAGTGGCCAAAAAGTTTTTGGTAAGCTTCATGAAACGATTGCAAGCAGGCCCGGCTATCTCCGTTCCAATCCACAGGCAGGCTCGAATCCTGTCCTTTGAAACGAAGGAACAATTTACGCTGACTGATTTCAAATTCATTGGCCGGTACCGACGAAAACAGTTCATCACCTAACTTCTTAAAATAAAAATCAAGATGACTTTTTTCGTCTTCAAAATCGAGCAACAGTTGCTGTTCAGAACGTTTTTCCAAGCGGGCCTGTCCTATACCTGCTGCACTAAGAATACCGGCATCGGCAGGGACAATAATTTCCCCGACTCCTAAACTGTCGGCAATTGCACAGGCATGCAGTCCGCCTGCCCCGCCAAAAGCAAGCAAAGCATAATCAGCAGGGTTAAAGCCTTTGGATACAGATATTTTCCGGATGGCACCAGCCATAATCTCGTTGGCAATGGAGAGAAAACCAGCCAGAATTTTTTCCTTTTTCGGCGTTTTCCCTGTTTTCATTGCCATTTCATGTATCAACTCTTCAAGACGGATACCGGCAGCTTCCAAATCTACAGGAATTCCAAAACTCTTAACGTCTAATCTCCCGCTGAGCAGGTTAATATCAGTTAGCGTAAGCGGACCTCCGGCACCATAACAGGCCGGACCGGGATAAGCACCTGCACTTTCAGGTCCCACGGTCATTTTGAAACCATCAAATGTGCAAATTGAACCACCTCCCGCTGCCACTGTTTCAATGGCGATAGCAGGACTAAAAACCCTGGCATTCCCAAAAGCTATTTCGTATTGATAATCAAACTGTTCACTATAGCGCGACACATCTGTTGAAGTACCTCCCATATCGAAAGTGATGAGATTTTTACGGCCACACTGTTTCCCCACGTTTACAGCTCCCACAACACCACCTGCAGGACCGCTTAACAGACTGTCCTTGGGATAAAATTCATCGGCAGGCACCAGTCCCCCGGCACTATTCATCACCAACAATCTTTTGCCGGTGTACTGCATAATCCCATTCAGGTAGTTGTTAATAATGGGATCAAGGTAGGCATTGACCGTGGTGGTTTGGGTGCGTTCAAGAATTTTTATGAGTGGGGATAAATCTGAAGAAATGGAGATGTACCGGAAGCCGTATTTTTCAAGAAGTTGACGAAAACGTATTTCGTGTTCGGAATTTTTCCAGGAATGAAGAAAAGCCACCGCAGCCGACGTAAAACCCTCCTCATTTAATTTTTGTAAAGTTTTTTTGTATTTGTTTTCGTCCAGCGAAATTAACACAGAGCCATCGGCTGCCAGCCGTTCATCAATTTCAACAATACGGGCTGGAAGTATCTGTTTCGGCGGAATAACCAAGCTAAAAATGCCGGGGCGTTGTTGGGTGCCAATTTTCAACAAATCGCCGAAACCTTTGGTAGTAAACAACACACTTTTTGCTCCTTTCGATTCCAATAAGGCATTAGTACCTTTGGTGGTTCCAAGTTGCATTTTCAGGGGTGGAAATGCCGCACTAAGTGATGTTTGCGTAATGATACGGGCTGCCAGCACAGGTGCTTCTTCACCACTGGAAATTTCAAACGGAAGATTTAAAAGGCTTTTGTCGAATTCAATGGGCCGATCAAGTGTCAACAAATTTCGTTTTGGGTCGAAAGCATCTACACGGAAAGTTTTGGCTGCATCCCTCAGTAAAGTAAAAGTAAATCCCCGGAGGATATCTTTCTCCAAATGCCAGTTTTCTTTTATTTGATAGGTTTTGTCAGCTTGTCGCGAAACAATTTTCCCCCTCAGGCTTCCTTTGCTCAGTATCTTTAGTTTATAAACCCTGTTGTCATCGGCGTAAGCCAGCACATCGGTGAATGTCCCACCTGTATCAATATAAATTTCATAGGATTGATTTTTCATTTCATCCTCTGTTTTCTAATCAATAAAAACCACACTAAGAGTGTAAAAACAAGGTTTATACCCAGTAAAATTACCATAATATAAGTTATACCCGTTGAGGTGGTGTTCATATTTACGATAAGTCGCAAAATGTTCCAGCTCCCCAACAGCAAGCTAACCCAAACCACAAGTCCGAACAGCAGATTACTCCAAATGGAATTAAGTTTTTGATGAACAAGTTTCCGATCGTTGATAGCCACCCAGAGGAAAATACTTACAAAAGGTAATATTAATCCGTTAAGTGCTTGTGCGGTGATGATGGCAGGGATAGGTTTGAAACCGGCCATTCCGAAACCCAATCCGGTGAACAAAACGAACATCCAGGTCAGTTTATAATAAAGTCCGTGGGGTTGCCACCTCTTTTCACCAGGTTTTTCAAAAATATCTTTCGCTGTAATGGCCGAAGCCAATGGTGCTGTTACAGCCGAAGAAAAACCGGCAGCAAACAGTCCGAATCCAAACAACCAAACTGCCGTGCTACCCATCTTGCCACCCAGTACCCGGCCTAATGCTAAAAATGAGAATTCATTATTCACAGCCGTACCTGTAATCAAAACGGCCATCGAAATAATCCCGCCAAGGATAATAGCCACTGAGATTCCCCATCGCATTTCAACAAGGCTTTGCTTTTTGTCAGCAATACCTGAGCCGAGAAACAAATTATAGGGAACCACCGTAGTACCAACCAAACCCAAAAGCAATAAGCCCGAGCCCTCCGGAAAAGAAGTAACAAGCACCCCATGTACTACATTTGTTATATCGGGTTTAATGGTGATTGCCGTATAAAGAAACGCAATACCCATTAAAACCACTAGAAAGCCCAGCATTCGGGCAATTATTTTTAAACCGGGAAACAGCAGGGCAATAAATGCTATTAACCCTATAATCAACACCAAAACAATAGTTGGGATGTTTATAAAGATGCGGATACCCTCGGCAGCGCCCAGTAAATTACCGGTTTGATAAGCTGCCGAGCCCAAAATAATGGCACCGATAACCAATACAAAAATCAGCCAGCCCCCTTTTTTATTTTTGTAATGTTCGGCGATGGCGTTGCCCAGACTTTTTCCGGAAAGAATGCTTAAGCGTGCTGCTGCTTCCTGCAAAACCAGGCAGGCTATGGTGGAAAACAGAAGGGCCCAAAGTAATGAAAAACCAAATTCAGCACCTGCTTTGGCTGCCGTGGTAATAGTTCCGGGGCCAATGAAAGCCGCCGAAATCACCGACCAAAATAAAATGTTTAACAATCGTTTGCGCATCAGTACAAAGATGCAAATTTTTCGAATAACCCTTTTTCATCCAAACGTCATACATCAAACATACGAGCCCGTTAAATCTTGTTAAATAAATTATTGTCAGGAGTCGATTGCCTCATCGATGATTTATTTTGATAGCTTTGCACAAACAAAAATTTCAAGTCATGGCTGTTGATAATGAGAAATTCTTAGGCGAAGGACTTACCTATGATGATGTCCTGCTTGTACCTGCACACTCCACTGTTTTACCACGAGAAACGAATCTAAGCACAAAATTTTCGAGAAATATTGAATTAAAAATTCCGATTGTCTCTGCGGCTATGGACACGGTTACCGAATCGAAAATGGCAATTGCCATGGCACAGGAAGGCGGTATTGGTGTCTTGCACAAAAATATGAGCATCGAGAAACAGGCAACGGAGGTAAAAAAAGTAAAACGTGCCGAAAATGGTATGATTCTGGAACCTGTTACCCTAAATGAGAATGCACGTGTAATTGATGCGTTGAATATGATGCGCGAATACAGTATTGGAGGAATTCCCGTCGTAGACAAAAAGAACAAGTTGGTTGGCATTGTCACCAACCGTGACCTTCGGTTTGAACGGGGTATGCAAAAGCCTATTTCGGAGGTAATGACCAAAGAGAACCTTATTACAACAACCGAGTTTACCAATTTTGAAGAAGCTGCTGAAATTCTTCAGGAGTTTAAAATTGAAAAGTTACCTGTGGTAGATAAAGATTACAAATTGGTCGGATTAATCACCTATAAAGATATCATCAAGATTGCAGCACATCCTAATAGTTGTAAGGACAGTCGCGGACGATTGCGTGTTGCAGCGGCTGTGGGCATTGCTGCCAATACCATGCAACGTGTCAGGGCCTTGGTTGAAGCCGGAGTAGATGCCATTGTAGTCGACACGGCACACGGCCATTCGCAAGGTGTAATTGATATGGCCAAAAAAGTCAAGAAAAAATATCCGGAAATTGATTTGGTTGTTGGGAATGTAGCCACCCGTGAAGCTGCCCTCGACTTATTAGCTGTTGGTGCTGATGCCATTAAGGTGGGAATAGGCCCCGGTTCTATTTGCACCACGCGGATTGTAGCCGGCGTGGGAGTGCCACAATTAACAGCAGTTTTTGATGTTGCCAAAGCACTCAGAGGCTCCGGTGTTCCGGTAATTGCCGATGGCGGTATCCGTTTTACCGGCGATATAGTAAAAGCTATTGCCGGCGGAGCCGATAGTATTATGGCGGGTTCGTTGTTTGCCGGGGTGGACGAATCGCCGGGCGAAACCATTATTTTCGATGGCCGGAAATTCAAATCGTACCGCGGGATGGGTTCGGTGGAAGCTATGGAAAAAGGGTCGAAGGATCGTTATTTTCAGGATGCCGAAGATGATATTAAAAAACTTGTTCCCGAAGGAATTGTGGGCAGAGTACCGTATAAAGGTTCTCTTTCGGAAGTAATTGTCCAAATGATAGGTGGTTTGCGTGCAGGGATGGGCTATACAGGCTCAAAAAACATTCAACAACTACAAAAAGCAAAATTTATCAAAATTACATCTGCCGGCGTTGCCGAAAGCCATCCGCACGACATTACCATCACTCGTGAAGCACCAAATTACAGTAGAAAAAGTTAAATTTATGATTTTTTAGCTATGAGAAAATACCCTATTTATTTCACACTGTTATTTTCATTTTTATTAACCTTTTCGGTTCAAGCCCAACGTTCGTTCAACCGAAAAGAGTTGATAAATATTGGCGGACAAAAAGTCAGTGTGGGCGAATTTATGGACGTCTACTCTAAATACAAAGGGCAGGACAGCTTATCCATTGAAGCTTATCTGAAATTGTACATCAACTTCAGACTTAAGGTTATGGAAGCAGAAGCCCTGAAAATGGATACGGTCAGCTCATTTAAAAAGGAACTGGCAGGCTACCGCAAACAACTGGCCAAGCCTTATTTTGTGGATGAGCGCGTAACCGATGCGCTGGTAAAAGAAGCCTATCAGCGTAAGCAATACGATTTGCGTGCCAGTCATATTTTAATTCGTCTGAAACCGGATGCCAGCCCTGCAGACACTTTAAAAGCTTGGAATAAAATCAATAAAATACGGGATGAGATCTTAAAAGGAAAAAACTTCGGACAAGCTGCTGCCGAATATTCTGAGGATCCTTCTGCACGTGACCGCAAAGCGATTCCCGGCAAACAAAGAGCACATAAGGGAAACCATGGCGATTTGGGTTATTTCTCGGTTTTTAATATGGTATACCCTTTTGAAAATGTAGCTTTTAACACGCCTGTCGGAAATGTTTCCAAACCTGTTCGAACCCGTTTTGGTTATCATTTGATTAAAGTAACCGACAAACGGCCTGCTATGGGCGTGGCACAGGTAGCTCATATTTTTGTTCGTTTGGCGCCGGATGCTACCCCTGCCGATTCTGCCCGCGGATGGAAAAAAATCAATACCATTTATTCTAAAATAAAAGCCGGGATGTCGTTTGAAGAAGCAGCTCGAAAATATTCTGAAGACAAAGGCTCATCTGCCAAGGGCGGTGAGTTACCCAAATTTACTTCCAACCGAATTGTCCCCGAATTTATATTACATATCGACGCTTTAAACCCAGGCCAGATATCCAGGCCTTTCCAAACAAGTTATGGGTTTCATATCATAAAACTGCTGAACATTAAACATCCCGGCACTTTTAAACAGGAAGAGCCAACCCTTAAAGAACGAGTGGAAAGAAGCCAACGGGTCAAAAAAAGCAAGGAAAGTGCAATCGCCCAAATTAAGAAAGAACATCATCTGAAAACTTACCTGCAAGCACGCGGGGAATTGTCTGCAGCCATCAATTCAAGCTTTTTGAAAGGCAAATTTACAGCCGACAGCCTGAAACAAATGACAAAACCGGTGATGACCATTGGGGAAAAACAAAATACCACTACTTTTACGCAATATGATTTGGCGCGTTTTATCCAAAAACACCAGAATCAAAGAAAAATCATGTCGAAACAACAGTTTCTAAACCAGCTTTTCCAACAGTTTGTTAATGAAAAATGTGTTGAATTTGAAAACCGGCATCTCGAAGATTTTTATCCTGATTTTAAAGCGCTGGTGAAAGAATATCACGATGGCATATTACTGTTTAACCTGATGGATAGGAAGGTGTGGAGCAAAGCCGTTCAGGACACAACGGGACTGAAAAACTATTACAAGGAACATCATGTAAAATACCAATGGGGGAAACGTGCACAGGCCATCATTTTTCAAACTGAGAAACAGTGGATTTCGCGTTTGAAAACATTGATTACAGCTTACCCTGATAAAATGGGCCTGGCACGCAGTATTGATACCCATAAAATTAAAGAAATTCCTGTGTTAAAAGCAGATACCGGCATTTTTCAGAAAGGTGAAACGAAAGTACTTGATGCTGTCGAATGGAAAACAGGCCTTTCAAAACCGATACTTTCCGATGTGGAAAACAAGGCATCTATGGTTTATATCCAAAAATTGTTACCAGCTGCACCCAAAACTTTCGAAGAAGCACGCGGCCAGATTATCGCTGATTATCAGGATTTCTTAGAACAACAATGGATACAACAATTAAAAAAGAAATATCCTGTACAAATTAATAATAAGGTCCTGCAAAAACTCATACACAAGCAGGCAAAGAAACACTAAATCAATAAACAACATGCCAAGGCAATTACCGATAAGTTTATATCGTAAGCAGTTACCCGGTTTATGGCTGCCGGGGGTTCTTTTGCTGGCCCTCCTTGCCTTATCCACATTAAATAGTTGTCATCGCCACAGCACTCAAACTAAGGACATCCCTTTGGCAAAGGTCGGCGACACCTATTTGTATGAAAGTGATTTACAGGAAATAATTCCGAAAGGTGCAAGTCCGAGCGACAGCCTCTTGTTGAGTAAAAGCTACATAAACAAATGGATACAGACTCAACTGATGGTACAGCAGGCTGAAAAAAGCCTTCCGTCAGAAAAGTTAAATTTTGAAAAACAATTGGAAGAGTATCGAAACTCCTTAATTATTTATCAATATGAAACAGAATACGTAAAACAACATCTGGACACCCTGGTCAGCGATAAGAAAATTAAACTTTATTATCAAAATCACCTAAAAGATTTTGAATTGAAAGAAAATATTGTGAAAGTGGTTTATGTCATCTTAGACCGAAAAAGGAGCGATTTTAAATTGCTGAAAAAGAATTTTGAGAAAATATTACACCTGCCTGACAGTTTGATGCTTGATTCGTTAGACAAGTATTCCCCGACGAGGGTACTGGCTTATTCAGCCGACACCAATACCTGGATACCCTTCAACGAGATTCTGCACGTAGTCCCCATAGAAACTTATAATCAGGAACTTTATTTAAAAAATCACCGATTTATTCGTTTAAATGACGATAACAAGCTTTATCTGCTTAAATTTGTCAACTTTAAAATTAAAGATGAAACTTCGCCTTTGGAACTGGAGTCAAGGTTCATCAGGAGCATTATCCTCAATAAAAGAAAAACATTGCTGGTAAAAAAGTTGAGAAAAGATATTCTGAAACAAGCCGGCAAAAACAAAGAATATGAGATTTATTAGTCGTATGAAACAAACAAAACTATTGAATACCGGAATTGAAAAATTTAAACCGGGTTACGGGTTGTTGGTCTTTTTGCTATTTTTTTCGCTGAACCTGCTTGCACAGGACAACGAAAAACCAAAAGGTAAAATATTAGATCAAGTAGTAGCCGTAGTGGGTAAAAGTATTATTTTGCAATCGGATATCGAAAATCAATACCTTAACTATCGTATGCAAGGAGGCATTGAAGGCACCGAAACACAGATGAAGTGTCAGATACTGGAAAGTATTCTTTACCAAAAACTCATGGTGGCTCAGGCCGAAGTAGACAGCTTAACAGTTGACGAAGTACAGGTAGCCGGCGAGCTGGAGCGCCGATTATCTACTTTTATCAATCAGTTCGGCAGTCAGGAGAAAATGGAAAAATATTACGGGAAATCCCTGACGGAAATTAAATCAGAATTACACGATATTGTAAAAGACCAGTTACTTGCGCAACAGGTTCAGCAAAAAATAACCGGAAAAGTAACCGTTACCCCTTCCGAAATTACCACTTACTTTAACAACATCCCGAAAGACAGCATTCCATTGATAAAAACCGAATATATTATCCGGCA
The DNA here is from genome assembly GCA_913055825.1 of uncultured Bacteroidota bacterium. Lineage (GTDB taxonomy): Bacteria > Bacteroidota > Bacteroidia > Bacteroidales > F082 > Sulfidibacterium. The sequence goes on along the minus strand of CAJXKB010000004.1, from coordinate 17,577 downwards.
AATTGTAAAAGAACCTCCGGTGAGCATTGAAGAAAAACTTCGGGTGAAAAAGGAATTGCTCGAACTTCGGAAACGCATTTTGGATGGCGAAAGTTTTTCAACACTCGCGATACTATATTCCGAAGACCCCGGGTCTGCCAAAAAAGGAGGTGAGTTGGGGTTTTATGGTCGCGGACAGCTTTATCCTGCTTTTGAAGCTGCAGCTTATAAATTAAAACCCGGTGAAATTTCGGATGTGGTGGAAACCAAAGCCGGTTATCATATCATCCAAATGATTGCCCGAAAAGGCGATTACATCAACGTACGTCATATTTTACTGACTCCAAAAGTTTCCCCGCTCGATTTGGAAAAAGCAAAAATGCAGTTAGATACCGTTGTTCGCGAAATCCGTTCCGATTCACTAACTTTTGATAAGGCGGTTGAAAAATATTCGGATGGAAAAAATAAAAATAATGGAGGTTATTTGCTGAACCCGCAAACAGGAGGCATTGAATTTGAAGGCGACCAGTTGGATCCACAGGTTTCGTTCACGGTGAATAAATTAAAACCCGGGCAAATTTCCAATCCTGTGCCTTTTAAAACCGAAGAACAAAAAGACGCTTTTCGTTTACTGTACCTCGAAAAAAAGATACCTCCCCACAGGGCAAATTTAAAAGAGGATTACCCAAAAATTGAACAATGGGCTTTGCAGGCCAAACAACGCAAAGCAATCGACAACTGGATTAATGATAAAGCACAAAGTACTTATATCAAAATTATTCCTGAATATACAACTTGTCATTTTAGACACCATTGGCTGAAGAAAAATTAATAACCATCGAATCCTGGTCTTACAGCCATATCAGCATGGGGAAATTCCATTTCAAGGCGGTTTTTCATCCGCATTAACAGCAATGATATGTCAAGTAATGCGTGTCCATCCCCGTCAGGGAAATATTTCATTAAACCCGACCAGGCTACCAGCGAGCGCCGGATAATATGCAAAACCATTTTGGCAGTAACATCTGAAGCCATTTCATCGCCGGAATTCCAGTCTTCTTCAGACTCTTTTCCCAGTGTGTAATATAAACGCGAGAGTTTAAGATAAATCTGTAACTGATAACGCATAATCACCTCAATCAGGCTGTTGGCGTGGTTTTTTTCATCTTCGGTAAAGTCATCTGCAGCCACACGAAACACCGAGCCGGGCAAAAATTCCATCATCTTCAATACCCCTTTGTCCGCCATGGCATCCAACCAGTCATCCACGAGGTCTTCATATTTACGACCGGCTTTGAGCACATCATTGCTTACTGCTTTTCGCTGAAAAAGATCAAATTTTTTCGCTTTGGAAAGCCCTTCAAATACGGTTAAATCCTTTCCAAGAACCCTGGCTTTTTCTTCAAGTTCATGGAAAACCCCATCCATTTTACTCTCAATATCTTCCCAAAACAGCCTGTTCTTTTCGTCATCAGCCTGCATGTTTTCTTTTTTACGATAAGTTTCATTGGCGGCAAAGGCCTCACATCGGTTACCAAAAGCACAACGCTCACACCAGCGATCGCAATACAAATAAATATTCGCAATTTTATCCAAACCCGTAACTTCTTTTAAAATGAGTTGCAAAAGTCGGAAAAAATGAAACGTTAACGAAAAGTTGTGAAATGAAAAAAAACGGCTAATTCCTAATGAGATTGCTTCTTCACGCTTGCCCACAAATCTTCCCTAAGTTCATCGCAATGACGCTCGTTCTTACAAGGCTTACGTCTTATATAACAGCTACTTAATCATAGTTGTCGCTGGTAAGGAGGTACGACTGAAGCAATCTCATAGAGTAACCGGACATCTGATTATGGAGTAAGATGAATTATTTTTTCCTGAGTGTTTGTTAAGAAATAACCTTTTACCCTTCATCCTTTCCGCTCACCTCCCTGATAAAAATATCGTTGATAGAAGGTAGAATTTCACGGAAAGAAATAATCTCAACTCCGGAAATAATTTGCTTTAATAAATCATTGGAACGAACCGACGTGTCCAGCATCTTAATCCGGGCAATTTGATGATTATGGTCGGGTTTGTTTTCAATAATAGAGAACTGCTGCTGATTCAGCAGGCTTTCGAGTTTAGTTTCGGTGCGGTAAGCCAGCTCAAAAAGATGCGATTTATTTTCTTCTTTTATGGAATGAATCTCACCGGAAAGTATTTTTTTTCCTTTGTGAATCAGTGCAATATGATCACAAAGCTCCTCCACGGAAGCCATGTTATGTGTCGAAAAAATAATGGTAGCCCCCTGCTTTTGCAAGTTCAGGATTTCTTCTTTCAGGAGATTGACGTTGATAGGATCAAAACCGCTGAAAGGTTCATCAAAAATGAGCAATTTCGGATCGTGAAGAATAGTTACGATAAACTGCACTTTTTGCTGCATCCCTTTGGAAAGGTCTTCCACTTTTTTGTTCCACCAGGAGTCCATCTCAAACTTCTCAAACCAGTATTTCAGGCGGGAGCGGGCGTCGTGGGCCGTCATTCCTTTTAAGCGGGCCAGGTATAAGGCTTGTTCGCCCACTTTCATTTTTTTATACAAGCCCCTTTCTTCGGGCAGGTAACCGATTTTTATTATATCCTCCTGCCGAATCGGCTTTCCTTCCAGCAAAATACGCCCCCCGTCAGCTGCACTAATCATATTAATAATTCTGATTAACGTAGTTTTTCCGGCACCATTGGGGCCCAGCAGACCATAAATCGACTGATTGGGAATTTCAATACTCACACGATCCAGCGCCATGAATTTATCATAGCGTTTTGTAACGTCGAGTGCCTGGAGTTTATACATAATATCCTAAGTGCTTGTTAAGAAATAACCTTATCATTTTGACTTGTTCTTTTACTTATTTTCATCGTTATAAAAGTCTTAAATAAACTGTGGCTATTCGCAACTTTTATGCCTCGAAAATAAAAAAAATAACCGCGTCAATTCTGTAAACTTTATTTCTTAACAAACACTAAGTGAAAAATTCACGCATACGGTCAAAATAGCTTCTATCTTTGGAAGTAGGATTAGGTTTAAAATTACCTGATTTTCTTAGTTTTTCAAGCAACGCCTTTTCATCATGGCTCAGCGATTTTGGGGTCCAGATATTTACATTTACCAAAATATCACCTTTTCCGTAACCATTCACATCGGGAAGCCCCTTACCTTTGAGCCGCATCACTTTCCCACCTTGTGTTCCGGCAGGCAGTTTTACACGCACTTTACCGTCCACAGTAGGGATTTCAACTGTAGTACCCAATGCAGCATCAGGAAAACTCACATACAAATCGTACAACAGGTTGTTACCATCCCTTTTTAAATAGGGATGAGCTTTTTCTTCGATCAGTACAATTAAATCGCCGGGAATTCCACCGCGTGCAGCAGCATTTCCTTTACCGCCCATGCTCAACTGCATTCCTTCGTTAACCCCGGCAGGTATCTTTACGGTTATAACTTCTTCGGCACGAACAATACCATCACCATGACATACCCTGCATTTATCGGTAATAATAGATCCCTCGCCACCACATTGCGGACAGGTAGACGATGTTTGCATTTGTCCCAGAAAAGTATTGGTAATACGTGTTACATGCCCCGAACCATGACAAGTGGGACAAGTAGTGGCTTTACTGCCTTTTGCGGCACCTGTTCCCCCACATGCGGAACAGGGAACATATTTTTTAATCTTAATTTTCTTTTCAACGCCATGGGCCATTTCGGAAAGGGTCAGTTTAACCCGCACCCTTAAGTTGGAACCTTTGTTTACCCGGCGCCGGCCCGAACTACTACCAAAACCGCTTCCACCAAAACCACCACTACCAAAGCCAAAATGCCCACCGAAAATATCGCCAAAGTGTTCAAAAATATCATCCATGCTCATGCCGCCTCCGCTAAAACCGTTTGAAGCCGCTCCCCGCACACCTTCATGGCCAAAACGGTCGTATCGGGCGCGCTTTTCTTCGTTGCCCAACACTTCATACGCTTCTGCAGCCTCCTTAAATTTCTCTTCGGCCTCTTTGTTATCCGGATTTTTGTCGGGATGGTATTTGATGGCCATTTTTCGGTAGGCCTTTTTTATCTCAGCGAGTGAAGCATTTTTTGAAACCCCTAATACGTCGTAATAATCACGCTTATTCATGTAAAATCCTCTTTTTTTTAAGATATAAAACGGCTAAGCCATTTCGTTTGTTTTTTTATTGTCCTACAACAACTTTGGCAAAGCGAATAATTTTTCCATTTAGCAAATATCCGTTTTGAATTACATCAATCACTTTGCCTTTCAACTCCTTGCTCGGTGCCGGTATGTTTGTGATGGCTTCATGAAAATCAGTATCGAAATCCTTTTCTTTCGCATCTATCTTTTCCAGGCCTTTCTGCTTGAGTATATTCATCAATTTATTGTAAATCAACTCAACCCCCTGTTTGGCTTCCTTACTCAGCTTGTGTTCCTCAAAAGATTGAATAGAACGTTCCAAATCGTCCACCACCGGTAAAATATCCAGTATCACCTCCTGAGAAGCCGACTTTAACAGTTCGATACGTTCTTTTGAAGTGCGTTTACGATAGTTATCAAATTCAGAATAAAGTCGCAAATATTTATCGTTCAACTCATCCAGGCTTTTTTGAAGATTTTCTATCTTCTTTTGTGAGGATGTTTTTTTAGGCTTGCGTGGACCCTTTTTGGAAAGCGATTTAGTCTTTCCCCCTTTTTCCTTATCAGATTCAGGCTCCTCGCTCACTTGCTTCTGATTTTCAAAAGTTACATCTTCAGCACCTTCTTTCTCCGTTTTAGTATCTTTTTTTATTTCCTTATCACTCATTTTTCACTTCAGTTTAAATTCCCGTTTCTCATGCAAAAGTTTTGCCACACGAAACATACGGCCAAATTGACAGCATCAAAATACGAATGCTGACAATTTTCCGCAAAACTACATTAAAAAGGGAAAGTGTATAGTTCGATAATTACAAAACCCGCCAAAAAACATTCAAAGACATCAACATATCCAACGTAAAACATCTCACATCTAAAATCCTACAACCTCTGTATATCCGCACCGAGGCGACGCAGGCGTTCATCAATTTGTTGATAACCCCGGTCGATTTGTTCAATATTGTCGATAATGCTGGTACCTTCGGCAGATAAAGCGGCAATAAGCAAAGCCACCCCCGCACGTATGTCGGGCGAAGTCATCCTGATACCACGTAAAGGCTGCTCGCCATTAAGGCCAATTACCGTGGCACGATGTGGGTCACAAAGAATAATCCGCGCACCCATATCGATGAGTTTATCCACAAAAAACAAACGGCTTTCAAACATTTTCTGATGAATCAACACACTGCCTTTAGCCTGGGTAGCCACCACCAGCACAATACTAATCAGGTCAGGGGTAAAACCCGGCCAAGGCGCATCGGCAATAGTCATAATAGAACCGTCGATAAATGTTTCAATGGCATATTCCGCTTTGGCAGGAATCAGGATATCTTCACCATCCTGATGTAAATCAACACCAAGTTTACGGAACACCTGCGGGATCAACCCCAAATCATCTAAAAAAACATTTTTAACACGCAATTCCGAATGTGTCATGGCTGCCATACCGATAAAACTTCCCACTTCAATCATATCAGCTAACATGGTATGTGTTGTTCCTTTCAATTCTTTTACCCCTTCTATGGTCAACAGGTTGGAACCAATACCTGAAATTTTAGCTCCCATGCGGTTCAGCATTTTACTCAACTGAACAAGGTAAGGTTCGCAGGCAGCATTAAAAATTGTGGTTTTTCCTTTGGCCATAACAGCCGCCATCAGAATGTTTGCCGTACCGGTAACCGAAGCCTCTTCCAACAACATCGTGTTTCCTTTAAGTTGCTTAGCCACAACTTCAAAACGTTTTTCTTTTTCATCATAGGTAAATATAACACCCAGTTTTTCCAAACCGTTAAAGTGTGTATCTAACCTGCGGCGGCCAATTTTATCACCTCCCGGTTGTGGGATAACGCCTTTGCCATAACGTGCCAATAAGGGGCCTAAAATCATAATGCTACCACGAATACTGGTGGCCTTACGGGCAAAATCATCGCTATGCAAATAGTCCAGATGAAGTGTTTTTGCTTGTAAAAGGTAAGTTTCGGGGGCTTGCTTTTCAATGCGGACGCCTAACCCTTTGAGCAAACCCATCAGCTTATTTACATCGCTGATATCCGGCACATTGTGCAAAACAACCTCTTCCGGGGTAAGCAAACAGGCACAAATAATTTGCAATGCTTCATTTTTTGCCCCCTGTGGGCGAATGGAACCATGCAAAGATTTTCCACCAATTATTTTAAAAGACCCCATGTTTAATAACTTTTGCGACTATAATTTCGTTTGCCCCTGTTACTATCTTTTCTTTGGTTGCTTTTTTTCTTTTTGGAAGTATGTTTGACCGATAATATTGTGCTCGTGGCAACAAGCTGATCTCCTTCCTTCAATTTCAACTTTCCACCCGAAAGTTCGTCCAATTGATTTAAAATCATCTGATCACTCACCGATTCGCGATTCCAGTTTAGATACGATTTTTTCATTTGATTGGCAATCAGATGTACCAATTCGTCTTTTTCATCCCCGTCTTCCATATCGACAGCATGAGAAATCATTTTTTCAAGGTGCATGCCATAATGTTTATAACGAATGTGATCTTCACTGTAAGGAAGGCGATCGGGCTTACGCGTCACATTTTTCTTGTCCGGGGGTGGAAAAGGACTGTCCACATCCAATTTAAAATCGGAAATAATGTACAAATGATCCCAGAGCTTATGCTCGTAATCGTTCGACTCTTTTATGTTAGGATGCATGCTGGCCATCACTGCGACAATAAGATAAGCGGCACGGGTACGCTCGTCACGGTTTTCCAAGCCTAAAACATACCGAACCATTTTTTGGACATTACGGCCATACTCAGGAATGGCCATTTTCTCACGTGCTGTATTGTATTCCATAATTTTGTGTACTTCTATTTTGTGTAACAAGTTGCTCAGGTAAGCGATCTTTATTTTTTAGGTTGTAACTAACGAATTGGAAAAAGTTAAAGTAAAGTACTGTAAAAGCTTCCGTTTGCAAAAATAAATAAAATATCAATGAAGCCGGTCTAAAAAGGTCTCTAATATTTTAACCGGCTGTCCGCTATAGTTTCACCTTAAAAATTTTCCGGTGATGCCCGCCCTACCTGAAACAAAACGCCGAAGGTATAATTCCGGCCCTCAGGCTATCCAGTAAGACAGATCGTTGCGAATAGATAAGCACTTTGCCCCTTTGTACAAAATCAATAGCATCCGACAAATAAATATGCCCCGACGACGGATCAATGCCAAGCGCATAAAACATCCTGTTGTTTTGGCTGATAACGGGTTCCCCCGGAAGTTGCAAGTCGTTAACGGCCATAACATAAAGCCCGGCACGGGCTATTTTCCCACCTGCCCAGCTGTTGTACAAGAAATACAGACTGTCCAGTGCAGGATTCATGGTTAGGCCGTTAGGCGAAGCCAGACTGTCGGCAAAAAGGAAAACCTTCTCAACTTTCCTGCTATTGGCATCAATACGTGTAAGTGCTGCCATAGCCCGGCCATATTTACTCCCCTGAAACCCACCGTCAGAAAGCACCCAAAGTTTGTTGTTTTTGTCAAGCGCCATGCTGTTGGGCTGTTTTGCCACGGTGATGGAATCAACCAGACGATCTGTACGACTGTCTATGATCAGAATTTTATTGTCGTACGACCATGAATTGGTGAAAACAAAATCGCCAAAGCGGATCATCTGTTCCGACGAATGCCTGTTAAAATCATGAGTATGGTCATCAATGTCAATTTTGCCCGTAATTTGCCTTGTTTCAGGATCTATAATGCTTATGGAACGTGCATACAAATCGCTCACATAGGCTTTGTGACTATTTAAAAACAGAATATGCCGTGGCGAAGTAAACCCGGTAATTTTTCCAACATATCGGAAATTATTCACATTCATAATGTAGATTTTCCCCGAATTGTTTACCACGATGTACGCCAACGAATCCCGGATTTGCATCGAATAGGCCACATCGCCCAACGGCAAAGCATTGGTATTGTAAAAAATGTCGTTTTGCACTTCACCCGATTTCGGGTTGTAAAAAGTGAGCGAGGCATTTCCGTACATAAAATTGCCTTCGTTTACAATAAAAACCGCTTTTTCATCGTGCCGGACGACCAATCGGTGAAAATCGCGCAATGCATCATCATTCATGCATGACGAAAGCAACGCCATCAACACAATAAAAATCAAACATTTGAATTTCCGATTTTTCATAGCTTATAAGTCAGTACCAGCAAATAATTTCGTCCCGGCATAGGCCGCCCCAAAACCGAGCGGTAATCTTCGTTAAACAAATTATAAATCTTCAGCTGAACACGCAGGCTGCTCCGTTTCCACCGGACTTTTTTACCCACATAAAGATTATTCATAAAATAGGGATAAAGCCAGTCGCGTAAGCTGTTTTCATTTGTTGAGGTGGTAAAACGCTCCGAATAATCGTTGTTTACCCAACTAAGGTTGAACCCTTTCCACCGGACATCGGCCATAAAATTACCTGAATGCACAGGTACGTAAGGAATTTGTTTACCGATGGCGTCAGTACCCCATCTGCCTGCATTGCCATCGTTTTGGCTTTTGGTGAAAGAATAGCCGGCTTTCAGCAATACCGAAACCTTATTAATCTGAACATTCAGTTGCACATGGGCATCGAAACCTCTGGCAATTACATGTCGGATATTTTCGGGTGTCCAATACCCCATGGGGCTGGGCATCCAGAGGATCCAATTCCGGATATCCTGATAAAAAGCCGTCAGCCCGGCCTGAAAACCCACTTTTTTCCAATCCGGAATGAACTTCATTCCCAACTCGGAAGCCAACCCCTCCTCAGGTTTTAAATCAGGGTTGCCACCCGGTTGCCAGTACAAATCATTCATATCGGGATAATGATAATTTCTCGCGATATTCCCGTGCAACAACCACTGCTTTTTTTTGTCAACAGACCAGTCGAATCCGAAATAGGGAATCAGCGGAATAGAAAATCCATTGACCCATTCTTTTCGTAAAATTACCGATGTGGAAAGCCTCGTGCCAAACTGCTGTTGCCAGGAAAAAAACACGCGGTGATTTCGCCGAAACCGGTTGTATCCGTTTTGCGAAACCGAGTCCAGCGTATTTACATGATAAAAATTAAAATCATACGCAACCTTTAACAAGGTACGTCCGGATAATTGATATCTGTAAATTATTTTATTATAACTACTTAACGATTTTGAAACAGAATAAACAGCATTATAATAATCCTTTCCCAGGATCAGGTTTTGTACGCGGTAATCCATATTTTCAGCCACCAGTCCGGCATTCCATTCTAAACGGCTTTTTTTTCCGAAACGGATCAAATGAAGGACAGCCCGGTGCGCCAGAGAGTGTTGCCTGCTGCGGTTGGCATAATCATCGCCTTCATAAGTGTTCAGTCGTGGCAGCGAACGTGATGAATTTTGGAACCAATAGTGAAGTTGTAGCAAATATTGTTTTTTAAACCGGAAGGCAAACGACTGCATCACCCCCGAAAGCTGATAATTGGCAAATTTATTTTTCTGCAGCGGATAAATATAAGCACCCGTTACCGGGTCAATGTCAGCAATGTTTTTGTTGTAAAACGGGAAGTCGTTTTTTGACCGGTTTGAATACACTTGCGTGGATGACTGGAAACGCGCTGTTCCGGCACTTATGTTCAGGTAGTTGTTAAATGTCCGGTAACTACCATAAGCCGACATGACTTTTATGCCCAACTGCTTTTTCCAATTCAATGCAGTATTCAGGAGGATACTTCCCCCCAGGCTGCCACTCCCGTCAACAATTGACGAAGCTCCCGGGTGCAGACTAATGCTGTTCATCAGATAAACCGGAATTTGTGAAAAGTCAACCTGTCCCAGCATGGGCGAGTTCAGGCTGATACCATTCCAGTAAACTGCCGTATGCGAGGCATCCGTTCCACGAAAAGAAGCCGTTGCCAAGGCTCCCCTGCCCTCACTTTTAATAAAAACCGTGCTGTGTGCGTTTAGTAAATCGGACAACGAAACATCGGCTTCACGCATCATCACCAAAGAATCGACCTTTTCAACCTGTAAACCGGCAGTCTTTAATTTTTTAGCAGTATGAATTTCTACTTCGGGAATCGAAAGCGTATCGGGAAGCATCTGGGGAAACGCCACAGTGCTGAGAAAAAGGAAAAACAGTGTAAGATTTACATTCCAATTTTTAAACAACAAATACCAAAAATAAGTTTTGCTTATCGTAATGTGGAAATTCACCGGATAATGCAAACCATCGTCATTGCGAACACAGTATAGCCATCTCCCGGCAAGCCATTTACCCCTGATTTGAGCATGCCTACGCATTGGATATCTGATATTTAATTGTCAATTGGTCAATGTTATCTTCTTCGAAAAATCGTTAATTTAGAATATTCTAATGTCTGATGAGAACCTTTTTGAATTGTATATTTTTACCGGCACTCATTTTCAAAATATAGAGTCCGTTGGGAATGCCTGACACATTAAGCTGTTTTCCTGAAGATGAGATCAGTGTTTGTCCGGAAAGATTAAGCAGATTCATGTTAAAAGTCTTAAATTCGTTACTTTTAACAAAACGCACGTTGACAATAGCGTTTGCCGGATTGGGATACACCCTGAAACTTTCTTCCGGATGTTCAAACACAGGAAGTCCGGTTACATCACCTTTTTGATGCATAACCCCCACGGCATCCAGATCGAAACCGCCGCTCCAGTAAGGCGATGGCCACGGGTCATTGATTTTATGTCCTTGCGAATCGTAGCGCGCAAAATCATCATGCAAATCGCCCACCACATCAACAATACGCACAAAGCAGATACTATCAACATCAATTCCGGCGCTGTCGGCTACATCATCCAAATCGAATGGAGTACCATAATTTACCACATATTTTCCGGCCAAATTGTGAATTTTTTCCGGGTTTAATTGCCCGAAACCGTCAATTTGAACAGTATCCTGAGTCAGTGAAACCGATGGAAAACGAACAAAATGTTGCCCGTCGGAACTCACCTCCACAAAAGCCAATTCCAGATAATCGCCGAAAGGCGCAGTTTGAGCGGGGAAACCGTTTTCAAACACAGCAAAATCAGGACCCGGGCCATTTGCAATCGGATGTGCGAAACCCAAAACCGCCGAGCCGCCATCGCCGAGGCTCACCACATCCAAAGCCCCGCCCGGAGGCCCCAGTGCAGCACCGGCATTTCCAAAAAAAGCATGGTTTGAGGTGGTGTCGCCCTGTGTGTAAGTGGCCGTGGTGTCTTCAATATTGATAAAACCCCGCTTTACCGTACAAGTGGTCGCCCATGCCTTAAAAACCGAACTGTCTTTGAAAACAGCAGTCGTTCCCGCCTGCCCGACCCCGGGTGCAAACTGTGCCGTTGCACCAAGGGGCAGAACAAACAGAATAACAATAATGTTCCTGAAAGAGAGCATTTACTATTGTTTAACCTTATTGTTTAAAAACTTTTTTCGTTTCCAAAACGTGTCCTTTACGAACCTGGATGAGATATATGCCTTTCGGCGATCCCGACAAATGAATATTTTGTGTATTGGCCGATGAATTAGCCTGATAAATGACCCTTCCACTCAGATCAAACACACGGATCGCGGCATCTTTTACCCCCTGCACATGCACAATATCCGATACCGGATTGGGAAATACGCTCCATGTGAAAGCACCGGACGAAGCTGCATGAGGCTCAATGCCATTGGTGATGTCGTTTAAATTGTCCATACAAAAATACGCCGGCGTATTCATGCCATAATCCCCCACATCGCTGGAATGCAGCTCAAAAGTCAGACTATCCACTGCACCAAGTGGTTGTAAATCAACCCAGCCCCAACTTTTTAAAATGTAATCCTGTTGCGGATCGTCCGAGCGGAAATCGGCGAGGTAAAAGTTTACTGAATCGGTGTAGTTACCATCTTCATAACCTTTGATTGTCAGCAAGAACCAGTCAGGATCAGTACCGTCGGCACCGCCGAATTTCTTGGCATAAGCATCGCCATCCTGCATCGACAAAGCCGCATAAGTTGAATTGGTGACAAAAACGCCTTTAAGCACAGTTCCGGCCAGGTCTCCCTTTAATTTTACCGACGAAGGGGATCCTGCATAAGAAACAGCATAGTTGGCAGACCCATTGACCCCCGATGCAGTGATAGCACTGTATTGGTTGCCCCAACCGGCAGTAGTATCATCGGTCATGTTGGAATATGCAAACCCCGACCAGCTACCCCAGTCAACATTGTAACTATTGTAAAAATAAGCACTTCCGCTTTGGAACCCTCCCGTCGTATCGGAACCATTCCAGTATGCGTTTGTCGAATCAAGTTGCAAATCGTCAAAAGTTGAGATTTGCGCCTGCAAAATGAAAGGCACAAGCAGGCCTAAGGTCAGCAAAACTGACAGAAAGTAATTTTTTTTCATGATAGAAATTGTTTAGTTAAACATTACAAAAATTAAAACCTAATTTTCGTAAGCCAACCGGACACAAAAAGGGGGAAGAAAGGATATTTCCTCCAGCTTTTCCACCGAAAGCTTCGAAAACAACAACAATGGCAGGTCTTCCGGCTCTCCTGATTTTTAAACGGCCTTCCCATCTCGCCAGGGGCGCGACAGTGGCAAAGGATGTTTAAAAACTTTTATCCCGAAATTCCGGGATCAGGATTACGGCTGCGGGGACAGCTCCTGTTTTGCACAGGATTCCCTTGACCATTATCTGATGCAAATGTATAAAAATTTTTGAATGTAAAAACCTGATACCATAATTTCGTAAACAATTTTTTATCTGCATTTTCCTCGTCCTCGTTTGCAACGAGGACGCATTTTAGGAAACAAACTGAAAATCACGCCCCATGTTGTTATGACCTTCGGGGTGTCCTTTCAGGTGGCCTTGCTCCTGAAAGGTCGAATAAAATGGAAGAGACCATTTTTCCGGAAGACATCTCACACCTACACACCGGCCTGCGTTATTCGAGGCGACAGGTTTTTTCCTTCGAGCGCCTTTGTGAAAACCCTAATTTTTTAGATTAATTGACCTTTTACATAAAATTCCTCACTGCATAAGTTTCATCGCTTCCGAAACGTCTTGAACAGGCATTTTACAGGCCATATCCACACACACATAGATGTAGGTATGTCCCGATACAAACCGGTTTTTGAGCAATGGAAGCAATGAAGGACTTTTGCTGCCTGCTAACAAAGCATTTGGCAAATACTTTGCATTAATTTCCCGGGAAAGTTTTGGAGCATTTTCACCCACAATAGCAACCTCATAATATTTTTCAACGCTAAAGTTATATAAAGTCAACCAGTTTGATGCCCCGGCACAGTAAGCAATGGCGTTATCTTTCACATTACGCAACATTTGCATGGCCACATCCAAATATCTTGTTTCGCTATAATAATGATACAGCTTAAAGAGGTTCAGGGCTGTAATGGAATTGGAAGATGGAATTACACCGTCGTTGGTTTCAACCTTCCTGACAATGAGGGCCGATTGGGTATTTGAAGTAAAATAAAACATCTGTGATTTAGCATCGAAGAAATGCTCAAAACAGTAATCGGTCAATTGTTTGGCCAGGGTTAGCCATTTCTGGTTTAAAGTTACCTGATACAAATCAATGAAAGCATCGGCAACCGTTGCATAATCTTCCAAATAAGCGTCGATGTTGGCTTTCCCGTTTTTATAATTTCGGTATAAACTACCATCTGGTTGCAACATTTTGTCTTTGATGAAATTGGCGTTGTTCATGGCTACACTTAAAAAAAAGGGATCACCGAAAGCTTTATAGGCATCAATAAATCCTTTCAAAGTTAAGGCATTCCACGAAGTGAGCGATTTATCATCCAACCTGGGTTTATGACGTTTTTCTCTTGCCTTAAGGAGAATATTTTGCCAGTGCCTGACTTTGGCATCCAACCCGGAGCGTGTAAGATGGTGTGCTGTTGCAATGGAATCATCTGATTGGGTACGGATAAATACATAAGCGCCGTTTTCCCATTTCCCTTCGGGATTTACGTTATAATAATCTGAAAAGAGGTTGAAATCCGGTCCTAAAATATTTTTTAATTCCGGCTCGGTCCAGGAATAATAAGCCCCTTCTTTAAGTTTCCCGTTTTCATCACGGCTATCTGCGTCGAGAGATGAATAAAAAGCCCCGCTTTTATCCAGTAAATCGCGTTCGATGAAAGCAGCCGTTTGATAAACTACCTTTTTATAAAGCGTATTTTTGGTTGCGGCATAAGCATTGGCATATAAACTCAATAGTTGGCCATTGTCGTACAACATCTTTTCAAAATGGGGTATATGCCAGCGCGCATCGGTAGAATAACGGGAAAAACCACCTCCAATCTGGTCGTAAATCCCGCCGTAGGCCATTTTTGTCAGGCTTGTATTTACATATTTTAAAAGTCCTGAATTGTGGGTTTGGAAAGCATATTGCAACAGGAAATTCAAATTATTGGGTATGGGGAATTTGGGGGCACCTTTTTCCCCTCCCATTTTTTCATCAAAATTCTTTTGCCATTTGTTGATGGCCTGTTCAAGCTCAGTTGAGTCAAATGCTTTTTTTGAGGTATTTAAAGTAATCAACCCGCTTTGTTTCACACCGTTGGTTAAATTAGCCGCATAGGCTTCAACTTTCTCAGGATTTTTTTTGTACATGTCTGCTAATTGACTCAATATTCGTACCCAATCGGATTTCCTAAAAAAAGTTCCACCCCAAACAGGACGCCCATCGGGTAAAGCCACCACATTCAAAGGCCATCCCCCGCTTCCGGTCATCAACTGAACGGCGGTCATATAAATCTGGTCAATGTCGGGCCTTTCTTCACGGTCAACTTTTATGCTTAAAAAGTTATCGTTCATGACGCTGGCAACAGCAGTATCTTCAAAACTTTCATGTTCCATCACATGACACCAATGGCAAGAGGAGTAGCCAATTGAAATTATCAGTAATTTATTTTCTTTTTTAGCCAATGCCAAAGCCCCCTTATTCCATGCATGCCAATTTACCGGATTATGAGCATGTTGCAGTAAATAAGGACTGGTTTCGTTTATTAAATTATTGGTGTATTTATATTTGATCATAGGTTTCTTGTTTTGGCTTTCGCAGGAAACAATCACCGAAAGCAGTAAAAAGAGGATGAGATACCGGTGCATTGAATTTTATTTCAAAAGTAGATATAATAGATGGACTTTGAGAGAGGGTGGTCAAAGCAAGATTATTTTCGGCTTTTATTCTTTAAAAGGAACACGGTAGGGATAGCTACAAATGCAAGATAACCCGACATTTGAAACGTTTTTTCCAGGCCTATGGCATCACCAATATAGCCGGCTGCCAATACTGACAAAGCTCCGGTCAAGAAATTAATGGTGGTAAAAGTTCCATTCATCAAAGCCGGTTGGTTGGAACCCTGTTCCTGGACAAGCGCAAGTAAAACAGGCGTTGAGGCTGCCAAAACGAATCCCAAAAGCAGCAAGGAGAGCAATTGCAGAACAGGTCCTGACCAAACAAAGAGAAACATTAAAAACGGTGAGACGATGGCGAGTATGAGCAATGTGTTGAAACGTCCGATCCTGTCGGATATACTTCCTGCCACATATGTGCCTAAAACAGCAGTAGCCTGTAAAATGGATAACGAAAATGCCCCGAACAAAAGGCTGCTTCCTTTCAACCCCACCATGTAGGTAGGGAGAAAAGTAGAAAGTGCACCTCTCATTACCGACCTGAAAAGCATATAAATTGTAAGGGCAACGAAAAAACCACGGTATTTTATCAAAGTGGTTTTCCACCTGAGTTTCGTTTTATCCTCTACATCAATGGTTTCATAAGGAATTTTTTCCAATGTAAACGAGAGAATTACTACAGCGAGTATGGCCGGAATTGCCAGCCTCCATGTTCCTTCAAGGCCCCACCACGAAACAGCACTGACAATCAACAGCGGCCCCAGCATACGGGCACTTTCACCTCCTAGCATATAAAAACTCATGCCTTTTCCGGTACGGTTTCCGGCGAAATTTTTTATCATCACCGGTGCCGGCACGTGAAACATGGCAGAACTCATACCAATTGTGAAAAGTAAAATTCCCAACAACAAAATATTGGGCGCAGCACCAAGCAAGCTACCTCCGATAGCAGTTATCAAAGGGGCAAGGATAATGATGGGACGCCAGGGTATTTTGTGTGCAAAAGTACCCAGCACAATGCTAAAAAGTGAAGGAATGCGCTGAATAAGGCTTAACCAGCTTGCCACCGACAGGTCAATGCCATATTTTTTAAGCAGTAACGGTAAGAGCGGGGCAAGAAAAGAGGAATAAACATCGTGCAGGAAATGTGCAGATGAGATAGCTAAAACTTTACTCCGATTGAAAATATTTTTTTTCAAGGAGCAAATGTATCAAATTTCAGTTGATGCAATTAGGTTGTTTAAAGTCAAATAAATTTTCAGTATAGGGTCATCTAAAAATAATTTCGTCCTAGTTTGCAACGAGTATAATACCCTTGGAAAACTGTACCAGAAGTTAGTAACGCTATAATTCCCCCTGCCTGGGCGTAGTGTGTAACTACGAATCTGCATATCACATGACCTTTCCCTATGTGTAGTTTACCACTACACCCACATATCCAAAACTTTCTTTACATTACATTTTAAAAATGGGAGAAGCGTATTAGATAAAAAGCCCTTTCGATGAAATGAATCTAAAAAGCAATACAAACCACACATAAATTGCAAAATGCCAAAATATTAGATAAGTTTGTCCCTGATATAATATAGTTATACATAAGGCGTAAAAAAGAAAATTGAATAATATTTAATACCTTTGTAGAAAGATTAAAGAAATGGACATTCAAACAAAAAAACTTCATTTTGTTCAGGAGTTCCTCAGACTAAAGGATGAAAACCTAATTGACAAACTTAGTGATTTGCTAAGAATTGAAAAAAAGAAGAAAATTGAAAAAGAATTAAACCCTCTTAGTCAAAAGGAATTCAATGATTTAATTGACAGCGCTGAATCTGATTCCGAAAACGGAAGATTAACATCTGCCAGAGAACTTAAAAATGAAATTGATTCATGGAATTAAGAGTATTTTGGACAGATACGGCCAGGTTTCAATTAGAAGACATCTTTAATTACTATAAAGACAAGGCAAGCATAAGAATTGCCAAAAAGCTAGTCAAACAAATCATTGACAGAACAATTCAACTAGAAAAGAATCCTAATAGCGGACCGAAAGAGCCATTGCTCTCCGAAAGAAAATTTGAATACAGGTATTTAGTAGAAGGCAATTATAAGATCATTTATTGGAAACAGGACAATTACATAAAAATAGCAACCGTGTTTGATTGTAGGCAGAATCCTGAAAAAATGAAAGAAATATAAACGCCAAGTGTATAACAATTAGCGTTCTGATGGCCGGGACGGCCCAATCTGAACGTGGTGTTGACGAA